>CAZJUA010000247.1:0-7347 GCA_964549045.1 uncultured bacterium
CCGCCCCCCCCCCCCCCCCCCGCCCCCCCCCCCCCCCCCCCCCCGCCGGGGCGGGCGGCCCCCCGCCACACGATCCAGTCGAAGGGGCCGGGCACCTCCCAGGGGAGCGCGGCCGTGAGGGTCGCCGCGGCGCCCCTGACGGCATCCAGCCCCTCCCGCGCGGCCAGCAGCGCCGCCGCCGACGCGAGCGCGACCGTCCAGTCGGCGGCCACGCCGGCCGCCGCCGCCCACGCCGGCAAGGCCGCCGGCGCGCCGGTGAGGTCGAGCGCGCGCAGGCGACCGGCGGTGGGCGCCGGGGGCCCGGCGCGCCCCCGGCGCAGCGCCTCGCCCAGGGCCAGCAGCGCGCCGTCGACCCCCGGGTGCCCGCGCACGCCGACCTTCGTGCGCAGCTCGACGTCGAGGCCGCCCACGCGCCAGGTCACGGGCGAGCAGCGGGCGTGGGCGTCCAACGTGACGGCCGGGGGCGCGGCGCTCGGTTCCATGCCGACCAGCCTACGTGGGCGGGGGCGTGCGCGCGCGCGGGCCACCGCCCGGCGTATCCTGCCGCCGTGCGCATCCTGGGCATCGACACCTCCTGCGACGACACCGGCGTCGGCATCGTCGAGACGGCCGCGGGTCGGGGGACGGAGGTCGGTGCGGCCAAGGTGCTCGCCAACGTCGTCGCCTCACAGGCCGCCGTGCACGCGCCCTACGGCGGCGTGCTGCCCGAGCAGGCGAGCCGCGAGCACCTGAGCGTGATCGACGCGGTCGTCGGTCGCGCGCTCGACGAGGCGGGGCTGCGCGTCCGCGACCTCGACGCGGTCGCCGCCACCTACGGCCCCGGCCTGGCGGGCGCGCTGCTCGTCGGCCTGAGCTACGGCAAGGGCCTCGCCTGGGGCCTCGGCGTGCCCTTCGTCAAGGTGCACCACCTCGAGGGGCACCTCGCCGCCGCCGTCCCCGCCGGCGGCCTGCGGCCCCCGTACCTCTGCCTCATCGCCTCCGGCGGCCACACGGTGCTCTTCGACGTGCCCGCGGAGGGCGAGGTCCGGCAGCTCGGCCGCAGCCTCGACGACGCCGCCGGCGAGGCCTTCGACAAGGTCGCGCGGCTGCTGGGCCTCGGCTTCCCCGGCGGCCCCGCCCTGGCGGCGCTGGCCGCCACCGGCGACGCCGACGCCGTCGACCTGCCGCGGCCGCTCGCGGGCCGCGGCGGTTACGACCTGAGCTTCAGCGGCCTCAAGACCGCCGTCGCCGTGCGCCTGGAGAAGGACCCCGACCTCGCCCCCGCCGACGTCGCCGCCGCCTTCGAGCGGCGCGCGATCGACCACCTGCTCACGGTCGCCAAGCGCGCCGCCCGCGACCTCGACCGGCGCGACCTGGTGGTGGCCGGCGGGGTCGCCGCCAACGCGCGCCTGCGCCACGAGCTCGGCCTCGCCGGGCTGCGCGTCCATCTGCCGCCGCCCGGGCTCGCGACCGACAACGGCGCCATGATCGCGCTGGCCGCCGCCCGCCGGCTCGCGTCGGGCCCGGCCGATCCCGACGACCTCGCGGCCGACGCCACCCCGTACCTGCCGCTGGCGGCGGAGGGAACGCGGCCGCGCGACGTCACGCGGCGCGGGGGCTGAGGGCCGTACCGGGGCTCTCGCGGGTCAGCGCACCCGGCCCCACAGCCCCGCGAGGTACGCCTCCTGGGTGACGACGCCAGCGACCTCGTCCCCCTCCATGACCACGACCAGCGGCTCGTGTGCGAGCAGGGACCGGAGGTCGGTCACCGACACGTCACCCGGCACCTTGACGATCTCGTCCCAGGACGTGATCCGCTCGCGCCGCACGCCGCTCATGCCGACCGGCACGCCATCCTCCTGGACGATGACCACCCGGTGGTCCGCCAGCGTGAACTGCGCCGCGGCCACGTCGACGACCGGCACCTTCGCGGCCACCCTGCGCGCGCGCGGCGGCGCGACCAGCCCGAAGGAGAGCAGCACGGGCGCCGGCAGCCGCAGGCCGGCCCGCACCCAGACGAGCGCGGCCATCAGCGCCACCAGGAAGGCGAGGCCCTCGGCGAGACCGGCGAGGTTGAAGCCGCTGAAGCCGAGCCGGCCCTCGCGTCCCAGCAGCAGGAACACCGCGAGGGCGGCGAGGAGGGCGAAGGCGACGCTGGCGCTGGCGGCCAGCGCCGCTTGGCGGCGGAGTTCGTCGGGGCGACGCATGGGTTCCTCCGGGTCAGGCGTCGCCGAGCGACGGGAAGTGCGGCAGGCCGAGCGTGGCCGGCAGGTGGGCGGGGTCGTCGACGTCGGCGGCGATCGCCGCGTCGGACGTCACGAAGGCGCGCGCCGTCACGCCGAGGAGCTTCTCGACGCGGGCCTCGATCGCCGCGATGCGGGCGGTGCCGGTCAACAGCGCGAGCAGGGTGCCGAAGCCGACCAGTTCGGCCAGCGCCCACGGCCGCTTGCGGGCGTGGAACGCGGCGTCGACCACGGGCAACACGCGGGTGACCGCCCTGCGGCTGAGCAACACCGCGTTGCCGCCGGTGAGGCGGCCATCGCGCAGGCGCGCGTAGGTCCGCGGCTGGTCCGGGAAGCGCGCCAGGGCATCGGCCTCGCGCACGACCGGGTACACCAGGTCGACCGCGGGCGCGTAGGTCACGAAGGCCTCGACGCCCTCGGCGTCCCACCACGGGAGGTCGGCGGTCACGACGAGGAAGCGTGGCTCCGGTGCGGCCGCACCGTCGGCGGCCGCGCCCGAGTGGTGGGCGACGTCGGCGGCCCAACCGAGGGCGGCGCCCAACCCGAGGCTCAGCGAGTCCACCATGCGCCGTCCGCCGGGAAGCTCGACGTCGACGAGGCGCCGGATGAGACCGTCGGTCTCCCCGACCCAGATGATCCGATCGACGACGCCGGACCGGCGCAGTGCGCTGGCGACGTACGCGCCCATCGGGACGTCCCGCAGCGGCACCAGCGCCTTGCTGCTGGCGCCCACCGTCGCGGCGAGCCGGTCGTCACGATCGCCGCCGGCGAGCACGACGGCGACGAGCGGTGTGGAGGGTTCCATGTGCGCCCATCGTACCGTGCCGGTCGATGGGAGGAAGCCGCCGATGCCGGCGGCCTCCTCCCTTCGTCGGCGAACCGGGTCGATTAGCGGCGGTTGAGCCGCAAGGTCACGGTGGCGGTCCGACCGGCCTGGACGCGGACCTCCTGCACGAGCGTGCGGTAGCCCGGGGCGAGCATGGTGAGCTCGTACGTGCCGTCGTCGAGGTCCCGCAGCGTCAGTCGGCCGCTCCCACTGGCGACGACGCCCACCTCTCGGCCGTCGAGGAACACGCGCGCGCCGCCGACGTTCGCCTGGATCTCCAGGTCACCGGTGCGGGGCGCGAGCGAGATGAAGACGTCGGTGGTGCGGTCGGGGCGGATCTGGACGCGCTCGGCGCCACTGCGGCCGCCGGCGACGACCTCGACGTCGTACGTGCCCGGCCGCAGGTCGTAGTCGAGCGGCGTGTACCCGACGAACGTGCGGTCGACGTACACCTCACCGCGGCGCGGGTCGCTGTCGACCCGGAGCGTCCCGTAGGCACCGACCTGCGGGCGGCTACCGACGTAGTAGAGCGCGGTGGCGGAGACCCAATCGGTGCTCGGGATGGGCGTCACGATGATCCGCAGGGCGCGGGCGAAGGCGTCCTCGCCGATGTCGGAGGTGGCGAAGTCACGCTCGCTGCGGAAGGTGGCGAGCGTCGAGACGTCGAGCGGTCGCCGGCTGGCCACCGCGATGACCTTCGCGAGGCCTTGGGGCGGCGCGACGTTGAACGTGTAGCGTGCGCCGCTCGGCGGGAACGTGCGCACCGTGCCGCCGCGGACGAAGTTGTTGCTGCCGTCGGCGTCGTAGCGGTTCGGCAGCACCTGCACGACCTCGCCGTCGGCCGCGAGGCTGAAGAGGTAGACGTAGGCGTCGACCGAGGGCCGCACCGAGATCTGCAGGCTCTCGCCGACCCGGTACGCGGGCGCGTCGCGTCCGCTCTGGTCCTTGTCGAGCCAGACGTCGACCTCGAAGCCTGGGATGGGGTTCACCACGATCGAACGGGGGCTGAGCACCGGGCCCTGGGCGAAGGCCGCCGCGAGGAGCGACAGCGCCGTCACGACGATCGTGAGCCGCAGGCCCATGAGCCGCGGGGCGGTGGACGGAGTCGAACGAAGACGCAACATGGCACCCTCCTTACGACCCCACGCTAGCACCGCCCCACCGAGGTCCCGTGTGGCGAACACCTGAAGGGTCCTTCACCTTCGGGGTCGTTGGGCTCATTCGCCCCAGCCGCCGCGGGCGATACTGACCCCATGACGCGATCCGAGAACGCCCGCCGCGGCGAACGCACCCGGCACCGGCCGGCCATGCGCCACCGCCCGCCGGCGCTGCGCCCCCGCCTACCCGCCCTCGCCGCCGTCCTGCTCGCCCTCGCGCTGCTGGCACCGCACGCCCTCGCCAGGGACGTGACGGACGTCCTCTCCGACCTCGAGGCCAGCGCCGCCGGCATCGTCGACGTGTCCTTCGTCCTGGAGGGCGTGCTCATCGACGAGGCGGGCCAGAACATCCGCGTGGAGGTGGAGGTGTTGGCCATCCCCGGCATCCCCGCGGCCGGGCTCTACATCCTGCGGCCCGACGCCATCGCCGACAACCAGATCGTGATCGACGGCGACGTCGTGCGCAGCTACACCTTCATCACCAACCAGGTGGCGCTCTTCGACATCGACGACCCCGACGCCTTCGGCGGCCTCATCGAGGCCGACGTCGACGGCGATCTACCGATCGATCTCGACCTCGCCGCCGTCTTCGAGGGCTGGGACGCGACGATCGTCGGCGAGGAGGAGACGCCCCGCGGCAACGCCTTGGTGCTGCGCTTCGACAACCTGGATCCCGACGCGGCCATCGACTACGTGCTGGCGACGGTCGTCGAGGCGACGATGGACCCGTGGCGGCTGACCTTCTTCCGTGACGGCGACGAACTCTTCGCCGACCTGACGTTCAGCGACTGGCAGCGCGACCAGGGCCTGACGCGCGAGGACGTCACCTACCTGCCCGACGACGCCGAGGTGCTGGACCGACGCAAGGATTGACCCGCAGCGGAGCCGCCCGAACTGCCCAGGTCGTTGAGGGCGCTACGCGCCAGCCCGCAGTTCGGGCGGCTGCGCCGCCCGAACTGCCAAGCCGTTGATCGCCTCCGGCGATCAACGGCCCAGCATGCGCTCCGGCACCACCGCCCCGTCGAACTCCTCGCTCGTCAGGTAGCCGAGCGCGAGGGCGGCTGCCTTGAGCGTGAGCCCCTCGCGGTGGGCCTTCTGGGCGATCTCGGCGGCCTTGTAGTAGCCGATCTTGGCGTTGAGCGCCGTCACCAGCATGAGCGACTCGTCGAGGTGCTTGCGGGCGCGCTCGCGGTCGGGCGCGATGCCGTCGACGCAGTGGTCGACGAAGCTGTCGGCGGCGTCGCCGAGCAGGCGCACCGACTGCAGCAGGTTGTGGATCATCACGGGCTTGAAGACGTTGAGCTGGAAGTGGCCGTGGGTGCCGGCGACGGCGATGGCGGCGTCGTTGCCGATCACCTGGGCGCAGACCATCGTCATCGCCTCCGCCTGGGTGGGGTTGACCTTGCCGGGCATGATCGACGAGCCGGGCTCGTTCTCGGGCAGGCGGATCTCGCCGATGCCGCAACGGGGCCCGGAGCCGAGCAGGCGGATGTTGTTGGCGACGTGCATGAGCGCCACCGCGGTGCGTTTGAGCGCGCCGGAGGCCTGGACCACGGCGTCGTGCGCGGAGAGCGCCTCGAACTTGTTCTCCGCGGTGACGAACGGGTGGCCGGTCAGGTCGGCGATGACCTCGGCGACGCGCTCGGCGAAGCCCTTGGGCGCGTTGAGGCCGGTGCCGACGGCCGTGCCGCCGAGCGCGAGCTCGGCGAGGTGCGGCAGCGTGTGCTCGACGGCCTCGATGCTCTTGCGCACCTGGGCCGCGTAACCGGAGAACTCCTGCCCGAGCGTGACGGGCGTGGCGTCCATCAGGTGGGTGCGGCCGATCTTCACGACGTCGTCGAACGCCTTGGCCTTGGCGTCGAGCGCGTCGTGGAGCTTGCGCAGGCGCGGCAGCAGGTGGCCGACGATCTCGCCGTAGGCGGCGATGTGCATCGCGCCGGGGAAGGTGTCGTTCGACGACTGCGACTTGTTGACGTCGTCGTTCGGGTGGATCGGGTCCTTGCTGCCGAGCGTGCCGCCGACCTTCTCGATGGCGCGGTTGCTGACGACCTCGTTGACGTTCATGTTCGACTGCGTGCCGGAGCCGGTCTGCCACACGACCAGCGGGAAGTGGTCGTCGAGGGCCCCGGTCGCGATCTCGTCGCACACGTCGGCGATCATCGTCGCCTTCTCCATGACCAGCACGCCGAGTTCGGCGTTGGTCAGCGCGCAGGCCTTCTTGAGGACGGCGAACGCGCGGATGATCGGCAGCGGCATGCGCTCGCCACCGATGCGGAAGTTCTGCAGCGAGCGCTGCGTCTGCGCGCCCCAGTAACGGTCCGAGGCCACGCGGACCTCGCCCATCGTGTCCTTCTCGATGCGGGTGCTCATGCGCAGGATGCTACCGCGCGAGCGCGCTGGCCACGAACGTCTCGAAGTCGACCAGGCGGTCCTCGACGATGCGCCCTAGGATCACGAGATCGAGTTCCTGGTACCGGTGGACGGCGAGGTTGCGGAAGCCGACCATGCGTTGCAGCGCGGCCGCCAGCGCGGGCTCGATCACGCCGGCCTCGGCGAGCAGGGCGAAGGCGTCGCGGCTGCTCTGAGGCACCCCCAGCGCCTCGCGGCGGACCAGGTGCATGGCGAGGTCGATCGCGGTCTCGCAGGCGCGCAGCAGGTTGAGGACCAGGGCGTCCTGGCGGCGCACGTCCGTGGCCAGGCCCTCACCGTCCGGGCCGTACTCCTCCCGCACCCGCGCCAGGCAGCGCTCGATCGTCGCGGCCTTGTTCAGGCGGACGTCATCGGGCATGGATTCGTCCCCGCTCCCGCACGTCGCGCAGGATCGCGGCGCGCTCCTCGTTGAGGCGGGCGTAGTCCGCGTAGACGAAGTCGAGGAACGCCTCGACCTCGTCCCCGCCCGCCGTGTGGAGCACCCGCCCGGTCGTCACGACCTGGCTGCGCAAGACGGTGTCGGCGGCGCGCAGGTCGATGAGGTCGACGTCGGTGCCCAGCGCCGACGCGAGGGCCTCGGCGAGCTCGAAGCGGCCCAGCGCGGGCAGGGGTCGCGGGGTCAGGACGGCCACGTCGTGATCGCTCGCTCCCAGTCCCTCGCCGCGCGCCCGGGAGCCGAACAGCACGACCAGCTGCAGGTCGGGAAGGGCGT
>CAZJUA010000248.1:0-5308 GCA_964549045.1 uncultured bacterium
TACGCAGGGTAGCCGCCGGCGGGACGCCCGGTCAACGACGCGCCGAACGCCGGGGCCATGCGTTCGCGGGCACGAAGGGCGGGGCCCGTCCCCCTCCCGCAGGTCACCGGGGCGAAGCCGCCGGGCCCAGCCCAAGCGAGCGCAGCGCCACGACGCCCGCGGGCACCTGGTCGAACACCAGCGCGATCTCGAACGTGCGGGCGAGGTCGAGCGCGGGGTTCGCCGCCGACAGGTCGGCGAGCGGCAGGTCGACGCGCTGGAACAACGGGTACGCATCCGGCCGGTAGCGGGTCGCCTCGAACGCCGCCAGGCGCGTCACCACGGTCGGCAGGTGCGGCGGCACCCCCTGCGTGCCCCCGAACGCATGGCCCCGGCTCTTGGCGCGTCGTTGACCGGGCGTCCCGCCGGCGGCTACCCTGCGTAGCGATGCCGCCAGCGGCCCAGGGGGCCGTTCTGCGCGGTGATCGCACGCATGGGCACGCGAACCGTTGCCCTCGGCGTCGAGCGACCCAGCGAGGCGTCCGAAGCCGTTCGGGGCGGGCGGCGCGTGGGAATCGAACGCGACGGGCCGTGGCCTCTCTTCGGTCGAGGCCGCGACACCCGACGCACCTTGGGAGGACGACGCATGGCGAAGGCTCGCATCTTCTACGGCAGCTCGACCGGGAACACGCAGCGGATCGCGTCGCTGATCAAGGAGGAGCTCGGCGACCTGATCGAGTCGGTGACGGACATCGAGGAGGCGAGCGCCGACGACGTGGCGTCGGCGGATGCGCTGATCCTCGGCGTTTCCACCTGGGAGGACGGCCAGCTGCAGGAGCACTGGAACGACTTCTTCCCGGAACTCGATCGGATGGACCTCAGCGGCAAGACCGTGGCGCTGTTCGGTCTGGGCGACTCGTACGGCTACTCCGGGGAGTTCGTCAACGCGCTGGGGACGCTCTACCGCAAGGTCGTGGAGCGGGGCGCGACGGTCGTGGGGGCCTGGCCGACCGATGGGTACGACTTCGAAGAGTCGAGCGCGGTCGTGGACGGTCAGTTCGTGGGTCTCGTCATCGACGAGGACAACGAGGCGGACCTGAGCGACGACCGCGTGGCGCGCTGGGCCGACACGATCCGGTCGGCGCTGGCCGAGGCCTGACGCGGGCGAGGCGCGCTGGCGCTCCCCCTCGGGCGGCCCTGGCTGGGTTCGGCGGGGTGCCGGTGTGTGGGGGTCGCGTCGCAGGGCGGCCGACCCCCGCCTTGCCGAGGCCCTCCGTGGGATGACCTAGGGCGATCCGTTTGCCTGCGGACATGCACGAGGGCCAACTGCAGGTGACGGCCGGGATCGTGGCCGAGCTGATCGCGGAGCAGTTCCCCGAGTGGAGCCGACTCCCGATCACCCGGGTCCAGCCTGGGGGAACGGTCCACGCGATCTTCCGGGTCGGCGACCACCTGGCCGCCCGACTGCCGCTCCAGCCAGGCGACGCCGGCACGGCGCGTGCCCGGCTGCGGTCGGAGGCTGCGGCCGCTCGTCGCCTCGCTGGCGCCACATCGGTCCCCGTCCCCGTCACGGTGGCGATCGGCGAGCCCGGCCTTCGCTACCCGATGCCCTGGTCGATGCAGACCTGGCTGACGGGCCTGACGGCCAGCGTGGACGACCCCGGCGGCTCGGAGGCCTTCGCCGCGGAGCTGGCGGGGTTCATCCTCGACGTGCGCGCCATCGACACGGGGGGCCGCACCTTCGACGGCACGAGCCGCGGCGGCGACCTCCGCTTCGACGAGGCATGGATGGCCCACTGCTTCGAGCAGAGCCACGGGATCGTCGACGTACCCCGGCTCCGCCGCATCTGGGAGCGTCTGCGCGACCTCCCACGGCGGGCGCCGGACCGCATGACCCACGGCGACCTGATCCCCGGCAACGTGCTGATCCGCCATGGCCGCCTCGCGGGGATCCTCGACGTGGGCGGGCTCGCACCCGCCGATCCCGCGCTGGACCTGGTCGCTGGCTGGCACCTGCTCGAACCCGCCCCGCGCCGACGCCTCCGCGAGGAACTCGGATGCGACGACCTCGAATGGGAACGCGGCAAGGCGTGGGCCCTGCAGCAGGCCATGGGCGTCGTCTGGTACTACCGGCGGAGCAACCCCGAGATGCATACGATGGGCATGCGGACCCTCGAACGCATCCTCGCTGACGGGTCCTGATCGGCCCGCACACGGGGCACCGCAGGCGCCTCGGTCGCCCCAACCAACGCCATGGGAACGCCGTGCCGGCGGCCGGCCGTACCGGGCACCCTGCGGCATCCCAGGTACGCGCGTGGGGATGCCCATCGCACGGAGGGGACATGAGCGCCATCGTTGAGATCGACGACCTGGACGTGATGTACGTCGCCTCGACCCGTGGGCTCGCCGGTGCGCCCGAGGCGTTCGAGAGGCTCGAGGCACGCCTTCCCGGCCTGAAGGGTCGCAGGTTCTACGGCGTGTTCGACGGGCACGCGTACCGGGCGTGCGTGGCGGTCCTGCCCGGCGAGGACCCTGCCGCGCTGGGGCTGGAGCGCTGCGTCGTTCCTGGCGGCGCGTACGCGCGCGCGAAGCTGGTCGGTTGGCGCGATCGCCTCCCCGAGATCGGCGAGACGTTCGACCGCCTCATCGCCGAGCACGGCGACGACACCACGCGGCCGGCGATCGAGGTCTACCGGAGCAGCCGGGAGCTGATCCTGCTGTCGCCGGTACCCGCCGCGGCCGGTCGGGGTAGCGGCGACGAAGGGGGTTCGGGTGGCTGAACTCGGTACCTCGATGGCACCGGGCGTTCGACGCTGGCGGCCTCATCGCCGACGCGTTCTGGCCGCTCCTGGAGGAGTCGGCGCTCGTCGACCGTTTCCAGGTCATCGCCTACCGTCGCCGTGGGTATGTTGGCAGCCCTCGACCGTCCGGGCTCGTGAGCGTTGCCCGGCAGGCGACCGACTGTCTCGGGCTCTTGGGCCACTTGGGCGTCGAGCGGGCGCACGTGGTGGGCCACTCCTACGGCGGCGCCATCGCGCTCGAGTTGGCCACGCGGGCACCCCGCGTCGTCGGCTCGCTCGCGCTGCTCGAGCCCGCGCTCATGCTCGGCGCCAGCGGCGACGGCTACCGCGAGTCGTTGCGACGTGGGATGCAGCGGTACCGAGAGGAGGGGTCCGCCCCGGTCGTCGAGGAGATGCTGCGGGTGCGCTGGGGAGAGGACCCCCTGCAGGCGCTGGAGCCCGTCCTCCCTGGGGCCTTCGACCAGGCGGTCCGAGATGCCGCCACGACCTTCGAGGCCGAGGGCCCTCCGCTGCTCGAGTGGGAGATGGGCGAACCCCAGCTGCGGAACGTCCGGCAGCCCACGCTCGTCGTCCTGGGAGAACGCAGCAAGGACCTCTCCCCGCGGTTCTTCGAGACGTTCGAGCTCCTGCTGAGTTGGCTCCCGAACGCGGAGGGGTTTGTGCAACCGGAGGCCGTCCACGGTCTTCAGCTGCAGAACCCGCGGGCGTTGTCCGCCGCGCTGGCCGACTTCTTCGCTCGTCACCCGCTACCTGGAAGGGCTTGAGAGCCAGGCCTCACGATCGTGGGATGAAGCCCGTCTACGGCCTGTTTCGGCTCGAGGACGGCATGATCGTCGAGCGCTGGGACGTGATCTCGCCGATCCCGGCGGAGATGGCGCACACCAACGGCAGGTTCTGAGGTCAGCGCGCGCCCACCCGTTTCGACCGTCCTGCAGGCGTCGACGACGCAGCGGTTCCGTGGACGGTCCTGACCATCGCATGGAACCCCGTGCCATCCCGTGTGATCGTGCGGTGATCGTGTGGCGGGTCGCGTACTCCATGAGGTTCTGGCACGTGCGTATGCCGGCCCCGCCCCTGCATGGGTGGCGTCCGGCGGCGTGCACGAGGTGGGGCGGCCGTGAGCGATCGCGGGCCGCTTCGACGCTCCGGGTCGTACGGCTCGCAGCCGCATGGGTTCCGCGCGTTCTTCCCTGCTCCGCTCCCGCCCGACCCGCCGCTCGACCCGGGGCGGCCGCACGACGTCGTCGGGGTCGTCGTCTACGTCCGCGCCATGCTCCACGGCCTCCTGCACCTAGACGATGGGCTTCCAGTGCTCGTCAGGATCGCGCTCGCCCACGTCCAGTTCGAGACGATCCACCCGTTCCTGGATGGCAACCGACGCGTCGGCCGGTTGTTGACGACGTTCCTGCTGACCGAGCGCGGTGTGCTCCACGAGCCGGTCCTGTACCTGTCCCACTACTTCCGTTGCCACCGCCGGGCCTATGACGATCACCTCCAGGCCGTTCGTGATGACGGGGATTGGGAGGCGTGGCTGCGGTTCTTCCTCCGCGGCGTCGTCGAGGTCGCCGACGAGGCGACGGCCACCGCAGGGCGGATCCTTCTCCTGCGCGAGGCGCATCGGAACGCCATCACCGAAGGCTTGGGCCGGGGTGCGGCCAACGGCCATCGAGCGCTCGACGTGCTGTTCGACCGGCCCATCGTGTCCGTCGCGGACGTGCAGGCATGGACGGGTACGACCTACGCCGCCGCGAACGTCATGGTGGCTCGCCTCGTCGAGATGGGCGTCCTCGAGGAGTTCACGGGGTTCGCGCGGAACCGACGCTTTCGCTACGCTCCGTACATCGAGCTGTTCCTGTCGGCCTGAGCATCGAGGCTGCACGACGCGTCGTAGGTCGGGGTCGGGCGACGGACGCCCCGCCATGGCCCACTCTGATGGGGCCGGACGTTGCGGCGCGCGGCCGCACCTTCGCGGCGCCGTCGGGGATTGGGACTCGCGTGATGCGCACGTCGAATCCACCGAGTAGGTGTCTGGCGAACGGCTGGGGGAGGGCCATGCGGTGCTGTCGGCGGAAGGGTTGACGCCGGAGACGTATGCCGGCGCCGTCGAGCGCCTCGCCGGGGCCGACCCCGTGCTGGGCGGCGTCGTCGACCGCTGCGGCCCGCCGCCCTTCTGGCGCCATCCGGAGGGCTTCGGGGGTCTGGTGCAGGGGATCTTGGTGCAGCAGGTGTCGCTGGAGTCGGCGGTCGCGCTCGACCTCGACCGGCTGGCGGTCGCGGCCGACGACGAGGTGCGGGGCGCCCTCATCGCCGTTCGCGGCATCGGGCGCTGGACCGCCGACGTCTACCTCCTCTTCGCGCTGCGCCGGCCCGACGCCTGGCCGAGCGGCGACCTGGCGCTGGCGAAGGCCGTCGGGGAGCTGTGGGGCCTGCCGGCGCTCCCCGACTGGGACGAGCTGGACGCCTGGGCGGAGCGGTGGCGGCCGCAGCGGGCGGTGGCGGCGCGGTTCCTGTGGCACGACTACCTGTCG
>CAZJUA010000249.1:0-2838 GCA_964549045.1 uncultured bacterium
CCGGGGCACAGGGCGCCTACGCACGGGCGCTCGCGGCCCAGCTCGAGCCGGCGGAGGTCGAGGAGGCCGCGCGCCGCTACCGTGCGCGCTTCGCGGGGCAGGTGGTGCCGTGGCGGACGGTGGTGTCGGTCGCACGACTCGAGCGGTCGTCGGGCTGAGTCACGCGCGGGGTCGAACGCGCCCGTGGAGCGTGGTCCCGGACCCCACGCACGAGCCCCTAATCATGGGTAGGCTGGCGCCAGGGCCCGCCGAGACCCGAGATTGCGAGGGACGATGACCACCGCCAACATGCCCGCTACCGATCGCGTGCCCATCACCGACGAGAGGCTGCGGGGACTCCGCCGCTTCAACGCCATCATGGGCGTCCTGCACCTGGTGCAGGGCGTGTTCATGATCGCGGTCAGCAACGCCACCACCTACCCGATCTTCACCAACTTCCTCGGCGCCCAGTTCGTCGACGGCGCCCTGCGGCTCACCCCCGATCCACAACTGTTCTACGAGCTCCCGTTCGGCCCCGCCGTGGCGAGCTTCCTGCTGATCTCGGCGGTCGCGCACGGGTACCTGGCGACCATCGGCTTCGAACGCTACGCCCGCGACCTGCGCCGCGGCATGAACCCGGTGCGCTTCTACGAGTACGCGCTCTCGTCGTCGGTGATGATCGTGCTGATCGGCATGCTCACCGGCATCTGGGACCTGGGCGCGATCATCCTGATCTTCGCTCTGAACGGCACCATGAACCTCTTCGGGATCATGATGGAGTACCACAACTACTACACGAAGAAGGTCGACTGGACGGCGTTCATCTACGGCAGCGTCGCCGGCGTCGTCCCCTGGATCGTGATCTTCTGGTACTTCTACGGCGCCGTCAACTCCGGCGACCAGGGGCCTCCGGGCTTCGTCTACGTGATCATCCCCACGCTGTTCGTGTTCTTCAACATCTTCGCCGTCAACATGGTGCTGCAGTACAAGAAGGTCGGCCCCTGGCGCGACTACGTCTACGGCGAGCGGGTGTACATCATCCTCAGCCTCGCCGCCAAGTCGCTGCTCTGCTGGATGATCTGGACCGGCACGCTGGCGCCGGTCTGACGCGCTAGCGGCGCCGCTCCCCGCGCGAGCGGCCGTGGGGGCGCGCCGTCGACCGCCATGATCCGATCGCCGCGCGCGAGGCCCGCGGGCCTCCCCGCGTCGCTGAGCGGCGGGTCGAAGCTGGGCCCGGCGCCCGCTCCGAAGCCTAGACGCCCTCGATCCGCCCATACGCGCGCAGCTGCCGCAACGCGTCGAGCGTGAGCATGCCCGCCCAGGCCACCCGGCTGTCCGCCCAGGCGTCCGGGAAGACCCCCTCGCCCCACGACCACTCCGGCCACCAGGCGCCGTCGTCGGCCTGAACCGCGACGATGTGGTCGAGGTGGGCGTCGACGGCGCCGGCCAGCACCGGCGCCAGGGCCGCGTCGGGCCGGGGCGCCAAAGCGAGGGGCTTCAGGCCATAACCGCCCCAGTCCTGGGGGCCGTGCCCGACGCTCTCCTGGGCGATGGGCACGATGAGCTCCAGCAACCGACGGCGCAGCCCCGGCGACAGGTGCGGCGCGTCGAGGAGATGAACGACGTTGATCATGTCGTGCATCTCGAGGCCGGCCGCCGCCCGGCCCTCGACCTCGCGCACGACGTCCTCGGCCAGCGCGTCGAGCCAGCCCTCGTCGGCGGCGGGGCCGAGCGTGTAGAGCAGCGCGACGATGTCCGCCTTGGGGTTGAGCGTGAAGCCGTGGAAGCGCTCCTCGAGGCCGTCCTGGGCCCACCAGGGGGCGTGCGGTGCCTCGGCGGTCGCCTCGGGCACGATGCGCCAGGTGCGGCTCGTGGGGTCGATCGTCTGCTGGAGGTACGCCACCGCAGCCGCCACCATCGGATGGTCGGCGGAGGCCCCGGCCTCGGCGAGACGGTGCAGCGCCACGCTCGTCGCCAGGGCGCCACTGGCGCCGGTCAGGGCGTCGGGCTCGAGCCCATGGCCGAAGCCGCCGTCGGGGTTCTGGAAGTGGGCCAGCTCATCGAACACCGGCCAGGCCGGGGCGCCCTCGAAATCGGTCTCGAACGCGCGCCGCTCGAGCGGTCGGGCGCGCTCGAGGAGGAACGCGCGCGCCGCCGCGTAACGTTCGGGGCTCAACATGCGTTCATCATACGGGCGGGGGGCGTCGGTTCACGAACCGGCGAGCCGCCGGAGCCGCCAGCGGTGCCCCGAGGGCGCCGGCACGACCTTGGCGCCGTCGACCTCGTCCCCCTCGAGCGCGGCGTAGTGCTGCTCGTCGATGCGCGCCTCGACCTCCACCAGCCCGTGGTCGTGCGCCGGGTCGGAGGGCCCGGCACCGCGGCGGAGACCGACGTGGTGGTGGTAACCGTCGGCCGCGAGGAAGGTGCCCCACGGCCCGAAGCTGACCACCTCGTCCATGCCCAGCGCGTCGCGGTACCAGCGGGCGTCGGCCCCGGGATCGGCGGCGAAGAGGTGCACGTGGCCGAGCACGGTGCCCTCGGGCACGTGGGGCTCGCGCTCGGGGTCGTCGCCGAGCTCGGCGAGGAGGGCCTTCAGGTCGAGGGGATCGGTGCCGATCGCCAGGGCGCCGCTCAGGTACGGCCAATCGCTGCGCGGTCGGTCCCAGGTGAACTCGAGGCCGTGGCCGTCGGCGTCGGGGAGGTACATCGCCTCGCTGACGAGGTGGTCCGCGAAGCCCTCGACGGGGGTGCCGTCGGCCGCCACGCGGTGCAGCGTGGCCGCCAGGTCGCGGCGGGCGGGAACGTTCAGGGCGACGTGGTAGGCGCCGCGGCCCGCGGCGACGGGCGCGGCCGGGCCGG
>CAZJUA010000250.1:0-2991 GCA_964549045.1 uncultured bacterium
CTCCTGTCGTCGCGACTCGTGGCGGAGTACCGCGAGGTTCTCCTTCGACCGCGTATCCAGCGGCTGCACGGGCTTGCGGGGGCCGGGGGCGGCGGGCGGGCAGTCTGGCCTCAACCCGGCGCGGGGTCCGCCAGCAGGACCACGAACGCACGCGGTGTCATCACGGCGGCGAAGCTCGGTGGGCGCTCGACGAGCAGTCCGTCGCCGGTGACGAGGACGGCGTCATCGGCCGATCGCAGCAGTTCCCAGAGGTGGTCGTCGCCGGGGTCGGGTGCCGCAGGGTCAGGCGCCGACGCGACGGCCGGCGCCAGCACGTTCGCATCACCTGCAACCGCCGGCGGGTCGCGCCACGAGCCCATGACGATGATCTCGGTCAACAACTCGTCGACCTCGGCCACCGCAAGCCCGTGCAGCCGCTGGATACGCGGTCGAAGGAGAACCTCGCGGTACTCCGCCACGAGTCGCGACGACAGGAGGAGCGGGAAGCGACCGCTCAGCATGCCGTCGACGATGACCGCCAGCGGCGACGTCGGATCGCGGGTCAGCAGGCCGCTCACCAGCACGTTGGTGTCGACGACGACGTACCGCCGCATCAACCTCGCGCCTTGCGAACCTCGTCCAGCGCGAGCGCCAGGGCGGCATCATCCTCCAAGGCGGCGTGGGCGCGTGCTCGCGCCACGAGCGCCTCCGCAGCCTCGCGCGTCTTGACGCCGTACGCCTCGAGGCTCTCGTCGATCAACGCGGTGATCGACGTGCGGCGACGGGCCGCGGCCTCCTTGAGCGCGCGGTGGCGCTCGTCGGTCAAGGTGATGGTCAGCCTTGGCATGGTTGCGTCCTCCGGTGCCGATGCACCAACTCACCATATCACCATGCCGCGCCCGGGGGCAACCGACCTTGGCGTGCGGAAGACCCGCGCGCGCCGTTGGCTCAACCTGCGCTCGAGCGAACGCGCCCGCAGCCACACGTCGGCGGCGGCAGCGCCAAGCCGTCGCGCTCGTAGATCGCGATGACGTCCTCGACGATCCGGGTCAGCTCCACGAAGACCGCGATCTCGTCGTCGCCGTGGCAACCGCCGTCGATCAACCCAGGCGCCGTCCCCACGAAGCACTGGTCCTCGTCCGACCATTCGACGACCTTGGTGTAGCGGGCCGATGGGATCACCGCTTCACCTCCTCGAGGGCCAAGCGCACCGCACGCACCTGGTACGGCTTGGCGTCATCTCCGGCAGACCCCGATACGGTCAGCGGCCGCGCACGCATCGGGTGCACGAAGTTCCGATGACCGCCTCGGCCTCCGCGGTCTCGAAAGCCTGCCTCCTCCAGTGTACGCACCAGATCCCTGACCTTCGGTGGCACGGGACCACCGACTCAGATCCGACCGACCAGGACCCCATGGCCGATCCGTCGCGCGCCTCGCCAACCGTTCACGCCGCTCAGTGACATGAGCGCACGCTAAGCCCGCCGCCCCGGGCGCTCGCCCGCTCCCTGGGCACCCGCATACGGGCCATGGGCTCCAATCCGGACTGCCAGCCACCCAACTCACCGCCCGAAGACGTTCGGCAGCTCGTCCATCGTGATGAGCACGTCGCGCGGCTTGCTCTTGTTGTGCGGGCCGACGACGCCGAGGTTCTCGAGCGAGTCCATCAGCTTGCCCGCGCGCGCGTGACCGACCTGCAGGCGCCGCTGCAGGCGCGAGACGCTCGCCTCGCCCTCGGCGATCACCAGCTCGGCGGCGACGCGCAGCTTGTCGTCGTTCCAGTCGATGAAGCCGTTGGCGGTCGAGTCGTCGGGCAGGGCCGGCTCGAAATCGGAGGCGTAGGCCTCGACGAACTCGTCCTCGAAGTACTGACGGCGCAGGAAGTCGCCCACCGCCGCGATCTCGGATTCGGCCATGAACGGCCCCTGCAGGCGCAGCGGTTTCGGCAGGCCCGGCTGGTGGTAGAGCATGTCGCCGCGGCCGAGCAGCCGCTCCGCGCCCATCGTGTCGAGGATCGTGCGCGAGTCGAAGCCGGAGCTGACGGCGAACGCCATGCGCGCCGGCACGTTGACCTTGATCAGGCTCGTGAGGATGTCGACCGACGGCCGCTGGGTCGCGAGGATGAGGTGCATGCCGGTGGCACGCGCCATCTGCGCGAGGCGCATGATCGCCGACTCGACCTCCTTGGGGCTGGTGATCATGAGGTCGGCGAGTTCGTCGATGACGACGATGATGAACGGCAGCTCCGGCAGGTCGAGGTTGCGCGCCTTGGCGTTGTACTGGTCGAGGTTCTTGACCCCGATGCGGCTCATCATCTTGTAGCGCCGCTCCATGTGCGACACGGCGCCGAGCAGCACGCCGGCCGCCTCGCCCGGGTTGGTGACCACCGGCCGGATGAGGTGCGGGATGCCGTCGAAGGGCGTGAGCTCGACCATCTTCGGGTCGATCATGAGGAAGCGCAGTTCGGTCGGCAGGAAGCGGTAGAGCAGGCTGGCGACCAGCGTGTTGACGGCGATCGACTTGCCCGATCCGGTCGAGCCCGCGATGAGCAGGTGCGGCATGCGCACGAGGTCACCGACCAGGATCTCGCCGTCGATCGACTTGCCGAGCACGATCGGCAGGCGCGCCTTGCTGCGCCGGAAGGCGGACGACTCGACGCCCTCGCGGAAGCGGATGAGCTCCTTGACGGTGTTGGGCACCTCCAGGCCGATGACGCTCTTCCCCGGGATGGGCGCCTCGATGCGCACCGAGGCCACGGCCATCGCCAGCGCCAGGTCGTCGGCCAGGTTGGCGAAGCGGCTGATCTTCTCGCCCTGCGCCGGCTCCACCTCGAAGCGGGTGACGGTGGGACCGCGCACGCTGGCGACCACCCGCCCCTCGAGCTTGAAGCTGGCGAGCGTGGCGTCGATGCGACGCACCCGCTCGCGCTGCTCGCGCACCAGCGTCGAGGCGTCCTCCTCGGGCGGCTCGGGTGGGTCGAGCAGGTCGAGCGGCGGCAGCTGGATCGGGATCCCG
>CAZJUA010000251.1:0-2049 GCA_964549045.1 uncultured bacterium
GTCGCGAGGCGTCGCGGTCGATCCAGCGGCGCGTCGCGCGAACCCCGTCGTGCCGGGCGGGTCAACCGGCGACGAACGGGTTGACGATGCGCAGGCGACCGATGCGCTGGCCGCGCTGCAGGTCCTCGCTGAGGAGTCGATCGCAGCCGCAGGTGAGCGCGGACGCGACGACGAGCGCGTCGTACCAGCCGAAGGCGTAGCGCGCGCGAACCTCGAGGGCGCGCTCGAAGAGCTCAGGACTCGGCCCGAGACGCCACAGGGGCGCGAGGACGTCGTCGAGGAAGCGTTGAGCGGCCGTGGGCGTTGCGTTCAGCATGCGCGTGAGGACGTTCAGCGCCTCCTCCGCCACCTGATGGCTGATGGCGCCTGTGCCGCGCTCGATGGCCTGCGTGACGGTGTCCGCTGCAATGCCGCGCTTCCGCGGGTCCGTCTCGTCGAACAGATAGACGAACACGTTCGTGTCGAGGAATACGGCGCTCATTCAGCTCGTCCCGCGTGAACCGCCGGCCGCCGGTCTTCAGGCTCGCCTGAAGATCCGCGATCGTCTCCCTCGCGTTGTGGGCTTGGTCTTCACGCAGCGCGTACGCCTCGAGCCAGCGCCGGAACTCCGCGTTGAGCGTGGTTCGCTCCCGGCGAGCCCGGTTCCGCGCCGCTTCGATGAGGCGCTCGTCTGCGCTGAAGGTGACGTTCCGCATGTGGCCCCCGACTGTTCACACGAGAGCCGTGTACGCGAGCGTCGTGCGCTCGGCGTTCGCATGGATGGCACCGCGTCACGCAAGGGGTTTGGGCGTGGCGCCGCGGTGCCGCGATGCCGATGTCAGGGGAGCAGGCGCGCCACCAGCCCGCCGACCGCGCGCACGACCTCGTAGGGCGCCCGGGCGATGAACGCGAGCCGCCGCGCGCGCCAGTCCACGCTCTTGACCTGATCGGCGAGGACCACGCCGTCCACCGGGAAGCCGGTGGGCAGGGCCACCTCGAACGGGTATCCCTTGGCCTGTCGCGTGATGGGGCAGACGAGCGCCAGGCCGGTGCGCTCGTGGTAGGCGTGCGGGCTCAGGACGAGAGCCGGCCGGCGACCGTCCTGCTCGTGGCCAGACCGCGGCGCGAAGTCGAGCCACACGGCGTCGCCGCGTTCTGGGATGACGGTGCCACTCACCAGGCCTCGCGACCCACGCCGGGCCCGGCGTCGATCTCGGCGCGGAGGTTCTCGGGCGTGATCGCGGCCAGGAGGGCGTCCAGGCTCGGCGTCGTCGACGGCGTGACGGTGAGCGATGGCCCGTCGACGCGCAACTCGACCTCGCTCCCCTCCTCGACGGCCAGGTCGCGGGCGTACGCCCTTGGAATGCGGATGGCGAGGCTGTTCCCCCAGCGCTGGACGGTTCCCTTCATGGGGCCTCCTCGCCAGTGAAGATACAACGTAGATACGTCCGGTGGGGTCAAGCGCTCGGGTTCGTCCATCGCGAAGCCGAGTCTAGGGGCGTGGCCCGTGACGCCGGCGCGCCCCGGGGGCTACGGCCCAGGTGGCCCCGGCCTCAGCCCACCTCGTCGACCAGCCGCAGCAGGTAGCGCCCATACTCGGTCTTGGCGAGCGGTTCGGCGAGCGCGCGCAGCTGGGCGTCGTCGATCCAGCCGTGGCGCCAGGCGATCTCCTCGGGGGCGCCGATCTTGAGGCCCTGGCGCTGTTCGACGGTCTCGACGAAGGTGGCGGCCTGCAGCAGGCTCTGGTGGGTGCCGGTGTCGAGCCAGGCGAAGCCGCGGCCGAGCTCCTCCACGTGCAGTTGGCCCTGCTGGAGGTAGCGGCGGTTGAGGTCGGTGATCTCGAGTTCGCCGCGGGCGCTGGGCTTCTGCTCGCGCGCGTAGCCGGGGGCGTGCGCGTCGTAGAAGTAGAGGCCGGTGACGGCGACGTCGCTGGGGGGGTGCTCGGGCTTCTCGACGAGGTCGGTGGCGCGACCGTCGGGGCCGTAGGCGACGACGCCGTAGCGCTCCGGGTCCTGCACGCGGTAGCCGAACACGGTGGCGCCCTCGGCGCGGGCGTCGGCGCGCTGCAGG
>CAZJUA010000252.1:0-4337 GCA_964549045.1 uncultured bacterium
GGGGCGGCGGGCCGACCCGCGGAGGGCCGCCCCTCGGCGCGCCTGCGGGGGGCGCGAGAACCCGCGCAGTCTACCCGAGCGGGCGTGGGCCCCGTGTCCGTCGCCTCAGCCGTCGCCCGCGTCGGCCTCCGGGCCGGGCTCGGGCCCCGAGCCTGCTCGCCGCCCGTGCCGCACGGCGAGGCGGTAGGCGGCGTCGCGGTCGACGCCGGCGGCCTCCAGTGCGGCGCGCAGCTCGCGCCCCCACAGGCCGTCCGCCGCCCTGGCCCGCGCGAGGGCATCGGCGGCGTCGGGGTCCTGTGTGCCGCCCCCACGGGCAACACCCGCGCCGCCCCCACGGTCGGCACCCGCGCCGCCCTCGCCGGCGGCGGCGTGGCCACTGTCGGGACCGCCGAGGGCGGGCCCGACGACCACCACGATCTCCCCGCGTGCCGGCACCGCGGCGAAGGTCTCGCCGAGCGCCGCGAGGCTGCCGCGCTCCACGGTCTCGAAGCGCTTGCTGAGCTCGCGGGCGACGGCGGCCGACCGCTCGCGGCCGCAGGCTTCGGCGAGGTCGGCGAGGGTGGCGGGCAGGCGGACCGCCGACTCGTACAGCGCCGTGGTGTGGTCGCGGGCGGCGATCGCCGCGAGCCGCGCGCGGCGGTCTCGACCCTTGCGCGGCAGGAAGCCCTCGAAGGCGAAGCGGTGCACGGGAAGCCCCGACAGCACCAGGGCGGGGACGAACGCCGTGGGCCCCGGGAGGACCTCGACCCGAACGCCGAGGCCGATGGCGAGGCGCACGAGCTCCGCGCCCGGGTCGCTGATGCCGGGCGTGCCGGCATCGGTGACGTACGCGACGTGGCGATGGCGGGCGAGGACGGCGGGCCCGCGGGCGGCGATCGTGTGGGCGTCGAGCCGCAGCAGCGGCGTGGCGATGCCGTGGCGGTCGAGCAGGACGCGCGAGCGCCGCGTGTCCTCGGCCGCCACGACGTCGGCGGAGCGGAGCACGGCGAGCGCCCGCAGCGTGATGTCGTCGAGGTGGCCGATCGGCGTGGGCACCAGCGTGAGGAGGTGCCCGGCCGCCGGCTCCTCGGGCGCGTTGGGGTTCACTCCGTGCGTGTGCGGCCGAACATGACGGGGATCCAGCGCCGGCCCCGGCTGCGGCGGCGGGCGTTGCGCCGCAGGGCGGCGCGCAGGGTGGCACGCCACAGCTCGGCCTCGCCCACCGTGACGGTCACGACCGCGCCCTCGGGCAGGCGTACGCCCTCCTCGAGCTCGACCTTCCCCTCTCGGACCCACCCTCGGTACGCGCGCACTGGACCTCCCGTCGCCGTCCCCGGCCCAAGCCGCGGCCGGGGCCGCCGCTTGCCGCCGGGCGCCCCGGCACGAGCCGGGGCCGACTCGTTCCACGGTACCGCGTCGGCCGAGCGCGGTGAGCACGGCGCCGACACCGGGGCGGCGTCGGCGCCGTGTCGCCGCACCGCGTGCCCGCAGCGCGACGTGGTAATATATCCCCCGGGGATACCGCGCCCGCGGGTCCGACGAAGGAGAACCGGCATGCCGACGACCGTGACCAGCCCCGACGCATCGCTCGCCGACGCGCCGCTGCGGCTGGAGGACGACGCCCAGCGGCGCGTGTTGCACCGCCTGCGGCGCCTCGAGGGCCAGGTGCGCGGCCTGCAGCACATGATCGAGGA
Organism: uncultured bacterium; assembly: GCA_964549045.1. Lineage (GTDB taxonomy): Bacteria > Deinococcota > Deinococci > Deinococcales > Trueperaceae > JAABTL01. The sequence continues at coordinate 1,674 of CAZJUA010000252.1, forward strand.
CGGCCGCTCGTGCCGCGAGGTGCTGACGCTGCTCGCCGGCGTGCGCAGCGCCCTGAACGCGACCGGCGACCTCATCCTGGAGCGCTACGTGGAGTCGTGCACGGTCGACCTGCAGCGCGGCGACGCGAGCGTTCGCGAGCTGGTCGACGTCGTCAAGCTGAGTCGGGGCTGACGGCGCGCGTCGCGCGCGACGCGCGCACTAGCGCTGGGCCTGGACGGTCAGCCGCTGCAGCCGCGTCTCCGGGTAGTAGTAGCCGAGGATCTGCGCGTAACCGTACCCCGCCAACGCCAGCGCCCGCGCGCCGTACTGGCTCATCCCCACCCCGTGGCCCCAGCCCTCGCCGCGCAAGGTCAGGTCGCCGGTCATGACGAAGCGGGTCGACTTCAGCCCCCACGCGCGCAGCTGCGTCCGCAACGTGACGCCGTCGAGCACGGCCCGCCCGCCGCTGCCCACCACCTCGGCCCGCACCACGCGGCCCGAACTCGAGGCCTCGAGCACGGTCAGGCGCTGGAGCGTGCCGATGCGGACGCCGATGGCGGCGAGTTGGCCGGCGACGCCGCGCGGGTCCAGTCGCGCGCTCCAGGTGGCGTGCGGTCCGCCGCTGGCGACGTCCTGAAAGGCCTGCAGGTAGGGGATCTCGGACCCCCAGACCTCGGCCGAGGAGGCGATCACGCCACCCGAGTCCGCGTGGTAGTACGTCCGCGCGAACACCCCACCGTAGGTCAGCACCTCGCCCGCGGTGGCGACGATGGCGGCGTCGCTGGCGGGGTGTTCGACCTCGCGGCCGCGGTAGACCTGGCAATCGATGGTGGCGCAGACGTCGTAGTCGCGGTTCGGGTCGAGGTGCAGCAGCGTGTAGGTGCGGGCGGCGACCGCCTGCGCCTTGAGCGCCTCGGCGGGCCAGGACGCCTGCATCTCGGAGGGCACCACACCGCGCAGGTACCCCTCGATGTCGAGCACGTTGACGACCCGCACGCGCCCCTGGTCGGCGATCAGGCGCAGCGTGCCGCGATAGCGGCGTCCGTCCCAGGCGAACCCGTCGTCGCTGGTGAGGTCCAGCCGGCGGCCCGCGTCACGCCCGTCGACCCACAGGCGGTCGCCGTTGGCGATCACCGGCCAGTCCAACCCGAGGGCCGCCTCGAAGGGGCGGCCGTCGAGGGCGCCCCGGTGCGGCCCGTCGAAGCGGACGATCGCGGCGGGCGCGTCGGCCAGTAGGACGCGGACGAGGGCCTGGGCCTGCGCATGGACCACGCCGAGGGCGGCGGACAGCAGGAGAAGCGCGAGGGTCGAGGCGAGCCGCTGCACGCCCCCCATCATGGCCCACCGCGGCAGAGCGGCGGGTGGCGAACCTCATCCGCCCGGACCACGCGACGGCGGCGCTACAGCTCGGACGGGCGCGGGAACGTGAAGCGGAAGGTACCGCTCACGTCGGCGTAGGTCATGCGCACGCGGTAGATGCCGCGGCCGGCGTCGAACACCTCGTTCACCGTCACCGTTGGCCGCGGGTGAAGGTCTGCTCGTAGAGCACGCGCTCGGGCAGCGCCGCCTCGCCGGTCTAGAAGCTGGACGGCCGCTCGTAGGTGACCTCGACCGTCAGCGTCCCCTGGCGCACGCGCCCCTCGATGCGAATCGGCATGTCGGACCGCGTCACCGTGCGGACGTCGGTCACGGCCCGGTGGTCCATCTTGTAGAGGATGACGGGGGTGGTGCCCGGCACCCCGAGGTACCAGCCACGCCACTCGCCGATGCCGATGAACACGGCGGCGACGAGCAGGAGGAAGATCACGATGTCGCGCATGGGCGCAGTATAGGGGCCGGCGGCCGCGCGACCCGTGAGAAAGTCGCGCTGCCGCCGGCGGAGCGCGGATCAGCCGGCGACGGCCGACGCGTGCAGGGAGCGCAACACGGTGTGGAGGATCCCGCCGTTGCGGTAGTAGTCGATCTCGACCGGTGTGTCGATGCGCACGACCGCCTCGAAGCGGATCAGTTGGCCGTCGGGCTTGCGGGCCGCGACCTGCACGACCTGCTTGGGCGTGAGTGCGTCGTCGATGGCCACGTCGAAGGTCTCGTCGCCGTCGAGGCCGAGGCTGGCGGCGTTCTGGCCCGCGAGGTACTGCAGCGGCAGGACCCCCATGCCGACGAGGTTCGACCGGTGGATGCGCTCGAAGCTCTCCGCCAGCACGGCGCGGACGCCGAGCAGGAAGGTCCCCTTCGCCGCCCAGTCGCGGCTGGACCCCATGCCGTAGTCGACGCCGGCCAGCACGATCGTCGGTACGCCGCGCGACTGGTAGCGCTGCGCGGCCTCGTAGACGGAGACCACCTCGCTGGTGGCCAGGTCGGTCGTCCAGCCGCCCTCGGTGCCGGGGGCCATCTCGTTCTTGAGGCGGATGTTGGCGAAGGTCCCGCGGGTCATCACGCGGTCGTTGCCGCGGCGTGCGCCGTAGCTGTTGAAGTCGCGCGGTTCGACGCCCCGCTCCATCAGGTACTGCGCCGCCGGGGAGTCCTTGGCGATCGAACCGGCCGGGCTGATGTGGTCGGTGGTCACCGAGTCGCCCACCTTGACCAGGACTCGGGCCCCGCGGATCGGCGTGATGGGGCCCGGCGTCTCGGCCATGTCGACGAAGAACGGCGGCTCCTGAACGTAGGTCGATTCCTCGTCCCAG
>CAZJUA010000253.1:0-3518 GCA_964549045.1 uncultured bacterium
CTCCTTGAGCTGCAGCACCGCCGAGCGCGCGACCCGGGCGAAGGCGGGGACCGTCCACACGGCGATGGCGACGATCGTGTTGAGGATGCCGGGCCCCAGCGCCGAGACGATGATGATCGCCAGCAGCAGGTAGGGGAAGGCGAGGAAGAGGTCCATCGTGCGCATGACCAGGCCGTCGACCCAGCCGCCCAGGTAGCCGGCCAGCGCGCCGAGGAAACTGCCCAGCGTGAGGCCCAGCGCGACGGACGCGAGGGCGACGGTCAGCGACGCGCGGGTGCCGAAGATGATGCGCGAGAGGATGTCGCGGCCGAACTCGTCGGCGCCGAGGAGGTACTCGGCGTTCGGCGGCGTGCGGCGCGCCCGCAGGTCCTGGTCCGCGGGGTCGCGCGGGGCGAGCTGGGGCGCGAAGACCGCCATGACGATCAGCAGCAGCACGATGATGGCGCCGACCATGCCGAGCTGATTGCGCCGGAAGCGGCGCCAAACGTCGCGGCGGGCGCTGGCGGCCGAGGGCGCGGCGGGCGCGGCGACGCTCATTGGTAGCGCACCCGGGGGTCGATGAGCCCGTAGCTGAGGTCGACGAGCAGGTTGACGAAGACGTAGACCATGGCGAGGATGAGCACCAGCCCCTGCATGAGCACGAAGTCGCGGTTGAAGATCGCGAACACGGTGAGCCGGCCCACGCCGGGCCAGGCGAAGACGGTCTCGGTCAGCACGGCGCCGCCCAGCATCTGCCCGAGCTGGAGCCCGAGGACGGTGACGACGGGGATGAGCGCGTTGCGCAGCGTGTGCTTGTAGAGCAGGGAGCGCTCGGCGACGCCCTTGGCGCGGGCGGTGCGCACGAAGTCCTCGCGCAGCACCTCGAGCACGGTCGAGCGGGTCATGCGCGCCACGACGGCGATCGACGGCAGCGCCAGCGTGACGGCCGGCAGCACGAGGTGCCGCCAGGTGCCCGTGCCCGACACGGGGAACCAGCGCAGGTTGACCGAGAAGATCACCATGAACACGATGCCGGTCCAGAAGACCGGCATGGAGAGGCCCGCGAGCGAGGTGACGCGGATGAGGTTGTCGATCCACGACCCCGGACGCGACGCCGCGAGCAGCCCGAGCGGGATGCCGACACCCAGCACCAGGACGATCGCCGCCAACGCCAGCTGGACGGTGAAGGGGAAGGTCTCCGCGAGGATGTCGGTCACCGGGCGGCGGTCGCGGATCGAGAGGCCCAGGTCCCCCTGGAGGATGTCACCCACGTAGGTGAGGTAGCGCACGGGCAGCGAGCGGTCCAGGCCGAGCGAGGTGCGCAGCTCGGCGATCGCCTGCGGGGTCGCGAACTCGCCGAGGATGAGCGCGGCCGGGTCGCCCGGGATGAGGTCGAAGGAGACGGTGACGACGAACACCACCCCGAGCGCGAGCGGGATGGTGATGAGGATGCGGCGGACCAGATAGGCGAACATCGCAAGATTGAGGATGTGTGCTGGGGGGCGTTGCCCCCCAGCACCATGCCGAACTCAGCGCTTGTCGACCGGGAACAGGTCGAGGATGTACTGGATGGGGTGCGCCACGTAACCCGTGACGTCGGCGGACAGGGCGGCGACCTCGTAGCTGCCGTAGAGCGGGATGGCCGGCAGGTCGACGGCCAGCTGGTCCTGCACCAGGCCGTAGAGCTCGGCGCGCTCGGCCGGATCGAGGCTGGCGCGGGCGGCCTTCAGCCACTCGTCCACCTGCGGGTTGGCGTAGCGCCAGCGGTTCCACGAGGCGGGCGGCACCTCGGTGCTCACGTAGTTGGAGTACATCGTGTAGTCGGCGTCGGCGGTCGTCGTGAACCAGGTGAACGAGTTCAGGTCGTAGTCGAGCGTCGCGCCGCGCATGAGCTGGAAGGTGGTGGCCCACTCGAAGATGTCGAGCTCAACGGCGATGCCTGCCTGGCGCAGGAACTCCTGAAGGGCCTCGGCGATCTCGCGGTCCTTGAGCGAGCGGCCGTTCGACGGCAGGGCCTGCAGGGTGAGGACGTCGCCGTCCGCGTCGCGCATGAAGCCGTCGCTGCCCTCGGTGTAGCCGGCCTCCACGAGCAGTTCGCGGGCACGCTCGGGGTCGTAGGGGTAGCGCTCCAGCAGCTCCATGTCCTTGAAGCCGAAGACCGGCTCGCCGATGACCGACTTGGCCAGCACGCCGCCGCCCTCGAGGATGGCCTCCACGATGAGCTCGCGGTCGATGGCATGGGCCACGGCCTGCCGCACGCGCACGTCGGCGACGGCTTCGCGGTCGAGGTTGAAGGCCAGGTAGAAGACGCCCACGCCGGGGGCGCCCTCCACGATGAAGTTCGGGTCGGCCTCGAGCGCCGGCAGGTCGGACGGCGTCGGCAGCAGCACCATGTCGGCCTCGCCGGTGCGCAGCGACAGCATGCGGGCGCCCTCCTCGGGCACGGTGCGGAAGACGACCTGGTCGAGGGCCGGGCGGCCGCGCCAGTAGTCGTCGTTGGCCTCGAGCACGATGCGGTCGTTGGCGCGCCACTCCACGAACTTGAAGGGGCCGGTGCCGACCGGGGCCCGGGTGAACGCGTCGCTGCCCACCGCCTCGACGGCGGTCGGGCTGACGATGGCGGTGTAGGGCATGGCGGCGACCAGCAGCAGCGGTCCGAACGGCTGGCTGGCGACGATGTCGACGGTGTACTCGTCGACCACCTCCGCGCCCTGGACGGCGCTGGCGAGCGAGCGCCAACGACCGGGCGGGTCGCTCGAGATGGCGCGGTCCCAGGTGTACTTCACGGCGTCCGCGTTGAACGGCGTGCCGTCGTGGAAGGTCACGCCCTGGCGCAGCGTGAAGCGCAGGCGGTTGGCGTCGACGAACTCCCAGGAGGTCGCCAGCCGGCCCTCGATCTCCATGTCCTGGTTGACCGTGATGAGCGGCTCGAGGATCTGCGTGTAGACCCACGAGCCCGGGGCCGTGGTCTCGAGGTGGGGGTCCAGGGCGACCGGGTCGCTCGGGCGCACGATCGTCAGGGTCTTCTGAGCGAAGGCTGCGCCTGCCGCCAACACGGCGACGCACAGAAGCACGGTCCACATGCGGGTCTTCATGGGTTTCTCCTGTTCGGGTGTGCGGTCGGTCGCGGTGCGGTGCACCTCGGGGTCGGTTCCGGCGCGCGGTCGGTAGGGCCTTCGTGCAGGTGAACCTCCTCGTTCGGTGACGCCGGTGGCCCCGCGGGGCAGCGGCGGCCGAGCAGCGGTGTGACTGCGCAGGATAGCACCATGCGCCGACGGGCGTGAGGTGTGCGGGCCGGCCGCCGTCGTCACGCGCCGCTTCGGTGTGCGCTGTACGGATCAGAAACATGCTCTGGGAAACGGTCTTCGCCTTGGCGATGCGGCTCCGGGCGGCGGGCCGAGCGGGCGCCGGTGTACCGGACGGGCGGTGGGCCGCGGGCCAAGTGTGATCATCTGCGATAACATTCGATGCGGTAGCCGCCACCATGCAGATTCGTATCGATCGCGACCTCCCCGTGCCCGTGCCCTTGCAGCTGCAGG
>CAZJUA010000254.1:0-33357 GCA_964549045.1 uncultured bacterium
TCACTCGTACCGCAGCGCCTCGATCGGCGAGAGCGCCGCGGCGCGGCGCGCCGGCCACACGCCGAACGCCACGCCGGTGGCGACCGACACGAACAGCGCCAGCGCGATGATCCACGGGTCGAGCACGAAGACGTCGAGGAAGGGCACCAGCGCGACCACCGTCCACAGCACGGCGATCGACAGCAGCACGCCCAGGATCCCGCCGATGACGGTGAGCACGACCGCCTCGATGAGGAACTGCTGCAGGATCGTGCGCGGCTGCGCCCCCAGGGCCTTGCGCAGGCCGATCTCGCGGGTGCGCTCGGTGACGCTGACCAACATGATGTTCAGGATGCCGATCCCGCCGACCACGAGGCTGATGGCGCCGATGCCCCCGAGCAGGGCCTGCAGGATCACGGTGATCGTGTTGAACAGCGACAGGGCCCCCTCGATCGACTGGACCTGGTAGCTGTCCGGATCGCGTCGGCGGTCGAGGATCGCCCGGACCTGCCGCTCGATGGCCGCGGCGTCGCGGTCGAGGGCGATGGTGATGGGCAGGAAGTCGTAGCGATCGCGCGCCACGCCGGGCGCGTCGCGGTAGAGGCTCTCGAGCGGTACGTCGCCGCTGACGTCGTTGGCGAAGGCGCCGAGCGCACCGCCCACGCGCTTCTTGACGCCGATCACGGTGTAGAAGCTACGGTTACCGCCGCTGGTCTCGAGCATGAGTTCGCGCCCGAGCGCCTGCCCGGAACCGAAGAACTCCTCGGCCGCGTCGGCCGACAGCACGATGACCTGAGCGGCGGCCTGCTCGTCGCGTTCGTCGAAGAAGCGGCCGCGGTCGAGCTCGATCGAGCGGTCGATGCGCGGGGCGGCGGCGGTGGTGCCCACCACGTTGAGGCGCACCCGCTCGTCGCCGGCGGTGGCCCACACGCGCGTGTTGCGCTGGCGCAGGATCTCGATCGGCAGGCGGCCGAGCGACTCGACGTCGGCGTCGGTGAAGGGCACGCCCTCGGGGTGATCGCTCACGGGGATGACGAACAGCGACTGCGCGCCGAACGCCTGGATCTCCCCGGTGATGCCGGCGGTGGCGATCTGACCCAGGCTGACGGTGGTGGTCACCGCGAACACCCCGATGACCACGCCCAGGAGCGTGAGCAGCGTACGCAGGCGGTTGCCGTACAGCGCCTCGAGCGCAGTCTTGAGGTTCTCGATCAGCATCCCGCCACCCCCTCGTCGGGGCGACGGCGCGTCTCGACCACCTCGGAGGTGGCGACCCGGCCATCGAAGATGCGGATGATGCGCTCGCAGTGCTCTGCGACGTCCTGCTCGTGGGTGACGATGAGGATCGTGCGGCCCTCGCGGTGCAGGGTGTCGAACAGCGCCAGGATCTCCTGCCCGGTGGTGCTGTCGAGGTTGCCCGTGGGCTCGTCGGCGAGCAGGATGTCGGGCTCGGTGGTGAGCGCCCGCGCGATCGCCACGCGCTGGCGCTGGCCGCCGGAGAGCTCGTTGGGGCGGTGGTGCACGCGGTCGCCGAGGCCGACGCGCTCGAGCGCGTCCAGCGCCTTGCTGCGCCGCTCGCGCGGCGGCACGCCGCGGTAGAGCAGCGGCAGCGCGACGTTGTCGAGGGCGGTGGCCCGCGGCAGCAGGTTGTACGACTGGAACACGAAGCCGATGCGGCGGTTGCGGATGACCGCGAGCGCGGCCTCGTCGAGGTCGGCGACCTCGTCGCCGGCGAGATGGTAGGAGCCGTCGGTGGGCACGTCGAGGCAGCCGAGGATCTGCAGCAACGTGCTCTTGCCGGAGCCGGACGGCCCCATGATCGCGGCGTACTCGCCACGCCGGACCTCGAGGTCGAGACCGCGCAGCGCGTGCACCTCGACACCGCCGCCCAGCACGTACACCTTGCGCAGTCCGCGCGCGACGATGACGGCTTCAGTCGTCAAGCGCGGGCCCCCCGCGGTCCGACGGCGCGAACGTGACGCGGGCGCCGTCCGCGATCGCATCGACGTCGACGACGGCGACCAGGTCGCCCTCGCGCAGCTCGGCGGGCGCCGCGCCTTCGGGGACCGGTCCGGCGCGCACGGCGGCGACGGTCGGGTTGCGCTCCAGCACCTCGACCGGAACGTGCTCGGCCGTCCCGGCGTCGTCGTCGGCGAGGACGCGCACGACGTACCTCGCCCCGTCGGCTCCACTGATCGCCTCGAGGGGCACCAGGAGCGCGTCGGGGATCTCGCGCACGCGGACCCGGACGGTGACCGTGTACCCGGGTCGCACGGTGGCCCCGGGCGGCTCGTCGAAGGTGAGCACCGCGCTCACCTGGGCGCCCGCCCCCTCCCGCTGCGCGACCGGGCTGATGCGCGCCAGGCTCGCCGCCAGCCGCACGCTCGCGTCCGCGTCGGGGACGATGTCAGCTCGCTGGCCCACGAACAGCTCGACGGCGCGGTTCTCGTCGAAGCGCCCGCGCACCTGCAACTCGTCGGTGTCGACCACGGTGATCACCGGTTGCGTCGCCACCTGATCGCCGGGTCGCACGCTCACGAGGGTGACGACACCCGCGAAGGGAGCCACGAGGACGGCATCCTGGAGCCGCGCCTCGAGGTTGCGCAGGTTGATCTCGAGCTGCGCCAGCTGCGCGTCGCTGGCGGCGATCTGCGCGGCGGCGAGCTGATCGAGGTTCACCAGCCGCGAACGGGCCGAGGACGCGGTGAGCCGCGCCTGCTCCAGGGAGCGCTCCGCCGCGTCGAGGGCCTCCTCGCTCGCGCGCAGGGCGACGCTGGAGGTCGCGCCGACGTCGAACAGCCGGCGGGCGAGCTCCGCCTCGCGGAAGGCATCGTCGCGCGCGCGCTCGGCGCGCACCACGGCGTCCTCGGCCTGGCGGACGGAGGACTCGAGCTCGAGGCGGTCGACGCGCTGCTGGGCCTCGAGCCGGTCGCGGTCGGCGCGCGCCGACGCGAGCGACGCGCGGACCGCTTCCGCGTCGCGCTCGAGCGCGCCCACGTCGAGGCGAGCCAGGACCTCGTCGGCCTCGACCGCCGCGCCCTCCGCGGCGCGCACCTCGGCGACGGTGCCGCCGAACGAGAAGGCGAGCGCGCGCTCGCGCTCCGCCTCCACCACCCCGGTGCCGGTGACCTCGCGGACGAAGGCGCTGCGTGCGAGCGGTTCGACGACGGTAGCGACGGCCGGGACGGGACGGCGGCCCTGCCACACGGCGGCGGCGGCGACCGCCACGATGACGAGCGCGAGGGCAACGAGCCAGAGGCGGCGACGGCGTGTCACGCGCGGGGCCGATGGGCCCATGGGCAGAAGGAGATGGGTGTGGGCTTCATGCTGGTCGCAGCGTAACGCCCGACGCTCGCCGCCCGCGTCGCCAAGGCCGACCTCGGCGCATTCGCGACGGCCCGCGGTGACCCGCGACGCGGCGCGCGCGCCGGTGTCGGACCAAGACACGTGAAGAAACCGCTAGAAGAACCGCCGAGGCGCCGGCTATCGTCCTTGTGATATCCGGCGCGAGGCACCGACATGGGGACGCGACCGAGGGGTCTGCGCGCCGTCGGACGAGGACCGACCACCGTTGGGAGAGAACGGAGTGGCGCTCACGGCATTCGCCGTTCCACACGCCCGGTCCTGACCCGCGTCCCGACGCGGGGCCGCGACCGCCTCTCGTCCAGCCGCGCGGCGGCTCGACGCCGTCGTAACGTGCGACTTGCGCACTTCCTATCGAAGGTGGACCCATGCCCCACGCGGTACGCATCTTGCTCGTCTCGGCGATCGCCTCGCTGGCATTCCTCGCCCATGCCCAGACCTACTTCGACGTCGAACTCGACAGCGTTCGGAGCGGGACCATCCCGACCGTGGAGATCGGCCACGTCTACGTGCTCGACGTCCCCGACGGCATCGCCGGCTTCCGCGTCGTCGTCCAGGCGGGCGGCGACGATGCCGACCTAGCGGTGTACTACGGCTCCGAAGAAACCGAGCTGTTCTACGACATCAGTTCCGACCCCGACCCTTCGTTCGCGATCGATGCGCCACGCCCAGGGCGGTACGAGATCCACGTCATGAACCTCCTGTGGAAGCCCCTGCGCTACGAGCTCACGGTGAGCACCACGCAGGGCGGTCCCGTGGCGCCCCGCCCGGGCAGCGGGCCCGGGGCGGTCGGCCCCGGCTCCGCCGTACCGGCCGTCTCGATCGGGGTCGCCACCGTCGCGCCCGGCGAACCCATGCGGGTGGACTTCGAGGGCACGCCGGGGTACGCCCGGGATTGGGTGGGGCTCTTCAGCGAGGGGGCGACCGACCAAGCGTACGTGACCTGGGTGTACACCGATGGGCAACGGGCCGGCCAGCTCGCGTTCGAGGCGCCGGACGAGCCAGGCCGCTACGAGTTCCGCCTGTTCGAGAACGACGGCTACACGCGCCTGGCGACGAGCCGCGCGTTCGAGGTGCGCGCGTCGTCGGCGCCCCGCGCGGCACCGATCCCCGTCCCGTGCGACCAACTCGCCAACCGCCCGCCCGTCGCGGACCTGGCGGTCGGAGACAGCGTCACCCTCGTCTGCCCGGCAGACTGCAGCCCGTCCGGCCGGCTCTGGGGCACCGACGCCTACACGGACGACTCCCAGGTGTGCCTCGCGGCGCGCCACGCCGGCGTGATCGGACCGGAGGACGGCGCCTTCACGATCACCATCGCGGCCGGTGAAGGAGGCTACGCGGCGTCGACCCGAAACGGCGTGACCGCCGCCAGCTGGGGCCGCTGGAGCCGCAGCTTCACCGTCGCGCCAGCGGACGGCACCGCCGTCGTCGCAGACACGTCGACCACCGTTCCCCTGGCGGGCGCCTGGCGCGTCAGCGCCAACGGGCACCGTGGCACCCTCACCTTCGAGCCGGACGGCGCTGGTTGGCGGGGCTCGCTCGACCTCGGCCGCGCCGAGCCGCTCGACGGCGTGAGCTTCGATGGCCGCACCGTCCGCTTCACCCGGCCGCTCGGCGCATCCACCCAGGAGTACGTCGGCGAACTCGAACGCGACGGGGCGACCCTGCGCTTCAGCGGCACCTTCTACCAGGGCGCCGCCCGGACGCCCTACCCGTGGGCCGCGGAGCGGTAACGGGGACCCGAGCGCGCCCCCGTCGCTCCATCGCATGCCCTTGGCCGCCGGTCCGCCTCGTCGCGGACCGGCGGCAGGCTGATCGAAGTACGTGAGCTCGGAACGGACTGCCGAGCGCAGTGCACGTCGGCGACATCGCGCACCCACGCTGAGGCGCCATCATGGGGTCATGCGCACCCCGCCCGCGACACGGGCGCCGGGCGCCCGAGGAGACCCAGCATGAGCGAACTCGTCGTGTTCACCTACGCCCACCCGGACCGCGCCACCGAGGTGCTCCAGCACGTGGCCAGCCTGCAGCGCGAACACATCCGCAAGCCATTGGTGACCATCGAGGACGCCGCCGTCGCCGTGAAGGGCGAGGACGGTCGGGTCCGCATCCGCCAGACGCTGGAGTCCGCGATGAAGACCCGGGTCGTCGCCACGGGCGGGCTCTGGGGCGTCCTGGTCGGCTTCCTGTTCGGCGGGCCCCTGATCGGCGCGCTCGTGGGCGCCGGCGTCAGTTGGCTCGCCGGCCGCAAGATCGACTTCGGCATCGCCAACGACTTCATCGCCGAGGTCAGCGAGGACCTGCGGCCGGGCCGCTCGGCGCTGCTGCTGCTCGTCAAGGACACGCCGATCGACACGCTCGCCGAGACGCTCAACGCCCAGGGCGGACGCCTGTACCACACGACCTTCTCGGACGACACGGCGGCCGCCTTCACGCAGGCCGCGGACGCGCCCGAGATCCGGTCGCTCGCAAGCGAGCGGTCGCTGGAGGAGAACGCCGGCTGAGCCGTCGAACCGGCGCACGGCCCGGCCGGGTGGACCCCCAGCGGGTTCGGCGGTTCCCGCACGTGAAATCCCCTGACGCCTCACGGACACGTGGGCGGTAGATTGGCGGGGCATGCCTGCGAGATCCACCCCCCCACGCCGGACATCGAGCCGCCGGCCCAGCGTGCCCCGTGGCCGCATGATCCGCGGCGTCCGCACACGCGCCCACCTGCTGGCCCTCCCCGCGACCCTCGTGTTCGCGGTGTTCAGCCTCCTTCCGCTCCTGTCGGTGCTGCGCTTCGCCACCTGGCGCTGGAGCGGGACCACCGATCCGCTGCCGGTGGGCGCGGCCAACCTCGCGCGCCTGTTGTCGGACGGGGCCCTCTGGGCCTCCCTGGGCACGACCGCGATGTTCACCGCGATGGCCCTGCCCGCCTTCCTGACGCTGTCGCTGGTCATCGCGCTGGCGATCGAGGGGGTGCGCTACGAGCGGGCGATCAAGGCGCTGCTGTTCGCGCCCGGCCTGATCACCGTGGGCGGCTCGGCGATCGCCTGGTACCTGCTGTACAACCCGGACTTCGGCCTGATCCCGGAGCTCACCGGCCTGGTGCTGCCGTGGACCTCACAGCCGTGGGCCGCGCTGATCTACGTCGTGCTCTTCACCCTGTGGCAGCAGACCGGCTACGGGGTGCTGGTGACCTCCGCGGCGCTGCGCGGCATCCCGCGCGAGGTCAAGGAGGCGGCCCGCGTCGACGGCGCGACGGAGGGCGAGGTGCGACGTCGGATCGTGCTGCCCATGCTCGGGCCCACGATGCTGTTCCTGACGATCATCGGCACCGTGTTCAGCCTGCAGTCGTACACGGCGGTCTACCTGCTCACCCGCGGCGGTCCCTTCGGCAGCACCCGGGTGCTGGGCTACTACCTCTACGAGACCGCCTTCGAGCGCTACCAGCTCGGTTACGGCGCCGCCATCACGCTCTTCGTGCTGGTGATCACCCTGGTGGTGGCGTACCTGCAGGCGCGCGTGCTGGCGCGCCGCGGCGCTTCCGAGGCGACCACGTGATCGCCATGCGCCTGGTCACGGCGGCGTTCGCGACGTTCGTCGCGCTGCCGCTCCTGTGGCTGGTCTACGCGGCGTTCATCCCGGCCGAGGCGCTGGTGCGCGCCAACCTGGCGACCTTCGGCTTCAGCCTGGAGAACTTCGCCGCGCTGCGCGGCTCGGGCCTGTGGCGGGCGATGGCGGTGTCGTTCACCGCCACGGGCCTGGCGGTGGCCGGCCAGCTGGCCTTCGGGCTGGGCGCGGCCTACGCGATCCGCAACGGGCTGCGCCTGCTGGCCCTCGTCATGCTGCTGCTGGCGCTGCCGAGCGAGCTGCTGCTCGTGCCCCTCTACCGGCAGCTCCAGACGATGGCGCTGATCGACACGCTGGGCGCGCTGGTGGTGCCCTTCCTCGCCAGCCCGCTGGTCGTCTTCCTGCTGCTGCAGGGCCTGCGCCGCGTCCCCTGGGAGGTCATCGAGGCCGCCCGGCTCGACGGCGCCGGCGAGGTCACGATCGTCCGAAGCGTCGTCGCGCCGATCCTCCGACCCGAGCTCACCGCCAGCGCCGTGCTGGCATTCGCCGCCCACTGGAACCTGGTGCTTTACCCTCGCATCATGACGAGCGAGCCGCTGTGGACCGTGCAGGCCTTCCTGACCGAACTGCTGCGCACCCGCGCCTTCGAGTGGGGCCTGCTGGGCGCAGCCGCGCTGGTCGCCAGCCTGCCGCTCATCGTCCTGTACCTCTTCTTCGAGAAGCGCATCATCGAGGTCTTCGAGTCCGGGTTCCGCTCGTGAACCCCCACGCCCTCGCCGGTCGCCGCCGCGCGCCCGCCGGAAGGATGGTCCCCGCCCCATGAACAGGCCCCTCGCCGCGATCGCCGCCGCGCTGCTGCTGAGCGCGGCCCATGCGCAGACCACGATCACCTTCTGGCACTCGATGGAGGGCGTCGAGGAGGCCGTCGTCGAGCTCGTCGACGCCTACCACGCCGCGCAGGACGAGGTGCGCGTCGACGTCCGCTACGTCGGCTCCTACCCCGAGGCGCAGACGCGGCTGGTGGCCGCCTTCGGCACGGGCAACGAGCCCACCGTGTTCCAGGCGGAGATCGGCTTCTTCCCGCGGCTGGTGGGCGATGGCGCCGTGCAGGACCTCGCCGACCTCGCGGCCACGCTGCCCGAGGACGTGGTGGCCGACTTCTACCCCGGCCTCTGGGGGTACGGCGAGTTCGACGGCGCCCGCTACGGGCTCCCATGGAACGCCTCGACGCCGGTGATGTACTACAACGCCGACGCGCTGCGCCAGGCGGGCGTCGCGCCGCCGGCCACCTGGGACGCCTTCGCCGCGGCCGCCGCCGAGCTGACGACGCGCGCCGCGCAGGGCGCGATGTTCGTCGGCGATTCGTGGCTCTTCGAGATGATGGTGCTCAGCCGCGGCGGCGTCCTCGCGCTCGACGACGGCACCCCCAACCTCGACGGGCCCGAGGCGATCGAGGCGCTGACCATGCTGCACGAGTTGGCTCGCTCGCGCCACCTCGCCTTCTACGGCGCGGCGGAGAGCACGCCCGCCATCCTCTCCTTCGTCCGCACCCGCAACCTGATGACCTTCGCCAGCATCGCCAACTGGCCGGACGTGCGCCGCTTCTCGGTCGGCTTCGAGCTCGCCGCGGCGCCGGTGCCGATGGAGGACGGCGGGCGCGTGCCGCTGGGCGGCGCCCAGCTGGTCGTCATGCGCGGCGCCAGCGAGGCGCAGCGCCTGGCCGCCTTCGACTTCTGGCGCTTCCTCGTGGAGCCCGAGAACCTCGCCCGCTGGGTCGAGGCGTCGTACTACATCCCCGTGCGCCGCTCCGCCATCCCGCTGCTGGACGACTTCTACGCCGCGGACCCGAACCGTGCCGCGGCGCTCGCGCAGCTCGAGCTGGCCGTGCCGCGGCCCAGGATCCCCGCGTTCGATGCCTGGCGCCGGCTGATCGACGACGCCCTCGAACGCACCCTGCGCGGCAACCAGTCGCCGCAGGCGTCGCTGGCGGAGGCCCAGCGCCGCGCCCTGGAGGAACGCTGATGCGACTCGGCTTCTCACCCATGACCGCCCGCATGCTCGACACCGAGGCCGCCTTCCGCCTGGCGGCCGAGCTCGAGCTCGACTTCGTCGAGCTCTCCTTCGACCTGCACGAGGTGCTGCCCACGCTGCAGGACCCGAAGCCGATCCGCGAGCTGACCCGCGCCACCGGCGTCGGCACCACGGTGCACCTGAGCTACGTCGACCTCAACCTCGCCTCGCTCATGCCGGTGGCCCGCCGCGCCTCGGTCGAGCGTACGCTCGCCGGGTTGGCCTACGCCGACGAGGTCGGCGCCGTCTGCGGCGTGCTGCACAGCGGCATGCACTACCTGCGCCACCCGCAGGCCGACGCGCTCGCGGCCGCGGCCCTCGACGACTCGCTTTCGCAGGTGACCGGCTCGAGCGTGCCCATCGTCATGGAGAACCTGGTCCTCGGTGAGGACGACTTCCTGCGCACCCCCGAGCAGCTGCGCGACCACAGCGACCGGCACGGCCTCCGCAACTGCCTCGACTTCGGGCACGCCCACGTCCAGGGCACGCGCGAGGGCTTCGCCGCCGTGGACGCCTACCTCGAGGCGCTGGGCGAGCGCATCGTCCACCTCCACGTGCACGGCAACCACGGCGCGGCCGACGAGCACCTGCCGACCGACCAGGGCACGCTCGACTACGCGCCCTACGCCGCCTACCTGGCGAGCTTCACCGGCACGATCTGCCTGGAGATCGGCACCACCGGCGCGGAGGGGGTGCGCGCCAGCGCCGCCCACTTCCGGCGCCTCGCCGAGGGCGTCGCATGAGACCGGCGTACCTCGGCCTCGCCCTCGCGCTCGGGCTGATCGGCTTCGCCGCCGTCGAGGTCACGGGACGCATGCGGGGCGCCCTGACCGCGGTCACGCCCTACCTGTGGCTCGACGCCGTGGTGTACGCGCTCGCCGCCGTGCTGCTGGCGGCCGTCTTCTTCGGCCCCTTCCGACGCTCGCGCCCCGTCGGGACGTTCCTGCTGGTGCTCGGCTACGTGCTGCTCTTCGCCCCGCTGGCCGGGGTGCTCGGCGCGGCGGCGGAGCTGACGGTCGACGGGCTGTGGGGCGTGCCGAACCTGGTCGGAAGTACCTTCTTGCACGCACCGATCAACCTGATCTACGCCCTGACGCTCGACGTCGGTGTCGTCGCGTTGCCGCTCGGGGCCGTCGCCGCGGGCCTGCTGGCGTGGCAGGCGAGGAGGTCGCGGCGGCGCTGAAGGGGCCCTAGCGCATCGACCCCCATCGATGAAAGGTACGAAGGTCCCTTCGGTTCCGTGGTCGCCCTAGGTAGCGTCGCCGTGCCAGGGCTGCCGCCTCCTGGAGGACCGAGACATGAAGACGAAGCCGATCGCCTGGATCACCGGTGGAAGCGTCGCCGTGGTCATGCTCCTGTTCGCCGCGTTGGCGCAGGACGCGCCCGCCGACCCGCTGCAGCAGACGGCGCAGGCGCTGTTCGAGCCGCTCCCCGAGGTCATGCTCGACCCGGACCGCGCCTTCTCCGACGAGCTCGTCGAGCTGGGCAAGATGCTCTACTACGACCCGCGCCTGTCGCTGTCGGGCTTCGTGTCGTGCAACTCGTGCCACAACCTGGCGACCTACGGGGTCGACAACCTGCCCACCTCGCTCGGTCACCGCTGGGCCGTCGGCCCGCGCAACTCGCCCACCGTGCTCAACGCCGCGCTGCACAGCGCGCAGTTCTGGGACGGCCGCGCCGCCGACGTCGAGGAGCAGGCCCAGGGCCCGGTGCTCAACCCCATCGAGATGGCGATGCCACACGAGGACTACACCATCGAGCGCCTCGCCTCGATGCCCGGTTACGTCGACGCGTTTGCCGTCGCCTACCCCGACCACGAGGGGCCGCTGACGTACCTGAACATGGCCGACGCGATCGGCGCCTTCGAGCGCACGCTCACGACGCCGGACCGCTTCGACGACTTCCTCGAGGGCGACGGCGACGCGCTGAACGAGCTCGAGCGCGACGGCCTGCAGGTCTTCATCAACTACGGCTGCGCCGGCTGCCACGGCGGCGCCGCCATCGGCGGCACGGTCTTCGCCCGCTTCGGCGTCGTCGAGGCGTACTGGGAGGCCACCCGCGAGTTCGTCACGATCGACTCGCCGACCATGCCGATGGACGTCGGCAAGTTCGCGGTCACGCAGGACCCGGCCGACCTCTACGTCTTCAAGGCCCCGTCGCTGCGCAACATCACCCGCACCTACCCGTACTTCCACGACGGCTCGCTGTGGGACCTGCGCACGGCCACCCAGATCATGGCCCGCGTCCAGCTCGGCCGCGAGATGAGCGAGAGCGAACTCGACGCCCTCATGGCCTGGTACGCGACGCTCGAGGGCGAGATCCCGGCGCACGCCCTTCAGCTGCCGGTGTTGCCGGCCTCTTCGATGGCGACGCCGCGGCCGAGCAACCGCTGAGAGGACGGGCGCCGCGCGTCCACCGACGTTCGACCTGGGGCCGTCCCGTTCGGGGCGGCCCCTCGCGTCGGCCCGCGCCTAGCCCGCGCGGCCGACCCCCATGCGGCGCAGGACGTTGCCGCGCGTCGCCTGGTAGCGCAGCACCCCGGCCACGTGGACGACCAGCAGAGCCATGAAGAGGTACGCGCCCGTCTCGTGCGCGTCGCGCGCCTGCGCGACGTCGAGCGTCGCGGGCGGCGGCGACCCCGCCTGCAACATGGGCCCGATGTCGTTCTGCAGGATCGCGAACGTCCCCGACGCCGCCAACGCCAGCGGGAGCAGCGTCACGACCCAGTGGACGCCGAGGTACAGCGCCCGGTTCCAGGGCGCGAGGCCGTCCGGTGCCGGCACCGGTCGCCGAAAGCGCAGCACGACGCGCGTCACCATCAGCGCGACGATCGTCCAGCCGCCCAGCAGGTGCGCCTGGTAGAGGGCCAGCCGCAGGCCATCGTCCAGCGTCCGGGCCATGATGAGCCCCGTCGGGATCATCGCGAGGATGAGGGCCGCCGAGACCCAATGCAGTACCTGGCGGGAGCGGGGGTAGGCCGGTACGTCGCGTGCGGGCATGCGTCCTCCTCGGGCGTCGCCGGGCCCATCGCGTCGGGCCGGCCCCATGAGGGCGGAGCATAGCGCGACGACGGCTCGGTCAGGGCCGGCGGCGACCCACGACCCGTGGCCGACGACGCGATCGCCCGCGCCGCGGGCCCGCGGCGGAGGGCGACGGCGGGTCTCATGGCGCCGCGGGAGATCCGCCGTGCCCACATTCGCGGCGCATCGACCGGGCTAACCTCCCGGCGTGGCGACGAACCCGACCCGCACCGATCCCGCGGAGCTGCGCCTGCCGCGGGCGCTGGTGGAGGGCCGCACGGGTATCGAGGCGCTCGACGCGGCCGTCCGCTCGCTCGTCGACGCCGGCTACGTGCACGACCACGCCCGCATGTGGCTCGCGGCGACCGCCTGCCACCTCGCCGGCGCCGACTGGCGCGCGGGTGCCGCCTGGTTCCAGTTCCATCTGCTCGATGGCGACCTCGCGTCGAACGCGCTGTCGTGGCAGTGGGTGGCCGGCAGCGGCAGCTCGGGGCCGTACCTGGCCGACCAGGCGAACCTCGACCGCTTCTCGGACACCCGGCAGACGGGCACGTTCCTCGACCGACCGCACGCCGACCTCCTCGCGGGCCCCGTCCCCGAGGACCTGCGCGAATCGGTCGAGCTCGACCTGCCGGCCGCGCTCCCCGACCTGCCGCCGCGAGCCAAAGGGGCGCGGCCGCACCCGTGCGCCACCGGGCCCACCCCGCCGTCACGCACTGGCCGGGGCCGCGCGACCCGCTGCCGACCGCGTTCTCCCACCGCTGGGTGGCGGCCGCGGCGCCGCGGTCGTTCAGTGCCTTCTGGCGCGCGGTCGCGCCGCGGGGGCCGTGAGCCTCGCCCGCGGGCGGCGCGGTCGCGACGTCCAGCAGCCGCCGGCCGCCCGGCGTTCGAGGGGCATGCCGTCGAGGGTCACGGAGCCGTCGCCTGCGCTGCCGAGCTCGTAGTAGCTCCAGCTGCCCGCCTCGTCGAAGAGCAGCAGCGCCACACGGTCGCCGATGGCGACGAAGCTCCAGGTCCCGCGACCGCTCCAGGCGTCCGTGCCGACGCCGCCGAAGAACTGCGCGCCGCTGGCCAGCCCGGTCGTGGCCGCGGTGGCCGCGAAGCTCCCCTGCTCGGTGCGGCCGTCGCGGAGGTAGCGGCCGTCGCTGCACAGGTCCCAGTGCGCCTCGAACTCGCCGGACCAGCGGCCCCCGAGCCCGGCGTCGTTCGCGCCCCCACCGCTGCCGTAGTGGTAGGTCCACATCCGGTACCCGGCCCAATCCTGATGGGCGCGTTGAAGGTCGGCCGCCGCCGCGGCCTCGAACCGCACGGAGGCCGCGAGCGCAGCGATCAGCGAAGCGCCGACCTCTTCCTGGCCCGCGCCGCCGATGTAGAGCACGATCACCCCCGCTCCGCCGGCGGTCCGCGCGAGGCCGACCCCCACGCCGCCGGCCGCGGCGTAGCGGACGTCGACCCGGTCGCCCTGGACCTGGGGGGGTCCGACGGGCCGCAGCACCGCGCCGTCCTCGAGCTCGATCGCCTCCGCCAGTACGCGCTCGAACTGCGCGAGCGACACGCCATGGGTCGTGAGCACGACGGCCCTGCCCGGCTGCGTCTGCGACGCGACGTAGAGCGGCAGCAGCGGCTCGTCGGCCACCCACGCCTGCCACCCGGGCGGCACGACGAGCGAGGCGCCGACGTAGGCGTTGCGCAGGCGCTCGCCAGCCGGTAGCTGCCGCCCGTGCCCACCTGCAGGGCGTTGAAGACGTCGACGTACCAGCGGCCCGCCGCCGGCTGCTCGACGACGATCACCGTCGGGTTGGCCGTTTCCCCATCGCGGTAGTCCCAGTCGCCGCCGCGGTCGCGGTCGTCGTAGCTGCCGATCTCTGACCCGAACTTGAGCGCCAGATCGAGGTCGGCGTCGGCATCGAGGGTGAGCGTCCACCGCGCCACCCCAGCGGGCACGTCCACCCAGTAGGTGTGGAACGTCACGCCGCCCGTCTCGGCCACCAGGGTGCCCTCGGCGGTTCCGTCGGGCACGAGGGCGCCCACCAGGGCCGAGCCGGTCGTCGGGGCGACGAGGGCTGCGGGTGCCTGGGCGAGCGCGTGGGCGAGCGTTGCGAGGGGGATGAATGAGAGGTACGTCGCGTTGCGCATCACGCCACCTCGTCTGGGAACGACGGTCGTGGAGGTGACCCGAGGGGCCAACGGGAGCCACACTGCCGACGGCAGGGCGGGCGGCGCGGCGCGACGATCGTTCGCGTCGAGCGCCGGCCAGCGGGGCGTGCGTCGCGCCGCACGCGGTGGGACGATCCCTCGCCCCCATCGGTTACGCCCGTTTCCCGCGGCCTGCAAGAGGCATTCGTCCCCATCGACCGCGTGGTACCTTGGAATCGGTCGGCGTGGCGTCGGTGACGCGCCGCCCAACCCGGCGGAACGTGAGGAGGTGTCACGATGCGCTTGCTGGTCACGCTGCTCTTCCTCGGTGCCCTGGCCGTCTTCCTGTGGACGGGCCTGCAGTACCTCATGTCGCGCTTCGCGCGCCCGCTCGACGAGCACCGGCGCGAGCACGATCAGATCCATGACCGCCTCGAGGACCTCGAACGGCGCCTCGAACCCCCGCTGCCCGGTCAAGGTGCCCACGACCGCAACGCCCGACCGCCCTCCTGACCGGCGGCCGACCCGCGTGACGCGACGCGCGAACCGCCGCGTGCGCGACGGTCATGCCACGTGCGCGGCGCTCACGCCGCCGCCCTCGTGGCGCGGTGCTAGGCTGACCGGGTGCCCGCCAGCGACGCCCTTCCCCTGACACCGCGCCCGGCCTGGCCGGTGCAACTGGGGGCCGCGGCGTGACCGGGCGACTCCAGCCGCCACCACGAAGCGAGCGCGCGGACGACGCCCTGCGGACGATCACGGTCGAGCGCGGCGGCCACCGCCACGCCGAGGGTGCCGCCCGCGTCACCTGGGGCCACAACGTGGTCGTGGCGACCGTCAGCGTCGACGCCAGGTTGCCGCCGCACCTGCGCGGCCGCGGCTACCGCGGCGGCTGGCTGACCGCCGAGTACGCGATGCTGCCGCGGGCGACGCACGAACGCATGCCGCGGGAGCGCGGCCAGGTACGCGGCCGCAGCCAGGAGATCCAGCGCCTGCTGGGGCGCGCGCTGCGTGCGGCGGTCGACCTCGACGCCTTCCCGGGGCAGACGCTGCACGTCGACTGCGACGTCCTGCAGGCCGACGGCGGCACCCGCTGCGCCGCGATCCTCGCGGGGTACAGCGCCTTGCACGACCTCGCCGACCGCCTCGTGTTCGGCGGTCGACTCGACGCCTGGCCGCTGACCCACGAGGTCGCGGCCGTCTCGGTGGGCCTCGTCGCCGACCGACCGCTGCTCGACCTCGACCAGGCCGAGGACGCCGCGGCGACCGCGGACCTGGCGGTGGTGGGCACCGGCGACGGCCAGGTGATCGAGGTCCACGGCGGCGGCGAGGGCACCCCGCTGGACGCCGAGGCGTACGTCCGACTCGTCGCCCTCGGCCTCGCCGGGGTGGCGCGCGTCGTCGAGCTGGCGCGCGTGGGGTGGTCCCGGTGAGCGCCGAAACGCCCCTGCGCTGGGTGCTCGCGACCCTCAACTCGGGCAAGGTGCGCGAGTTCGACGCAGCCCTCGCGGGGACCGGCATCCGCCTCGCCGCCGCCGGCGACCTCGGCCTGGAACGCTTCCCCCCGGAGACCGGCGCGACCTACGAGGAGAACGCGCTCGGCAAGGCCGGGTTCGCGGCCGCCAAGCTGGGCCGCGTCGCCATCGCCGACGACAGCGGCCTGGAAGTCGACGCGCTCGGCGGCGCCCCCGGCGTGCGTTCCGCCCGCTTCGGCGGGCCCGGGCTCACGGACGGCGAGCGCATCGCCCACCTGCTCGACAGGCTCAAGCACGTGCCGATGCCGCAGCGCACCGCGCGCTTCGTATCGGTGGTGGTGGTGGCCGCGCCCTCGGGCGCCGTCGCGACCTTCGAGGGCCGAACGGAGGGCATCATCCTGCACGGCCCACGCGGTGACGACGGCTTCGGCTACGACCCCGTGTTCCGCTCGACGGAGCTGGGCGTGACCTTCGCGGAGACGACGCTCGCCGAGAAGCAGCGCGTCAGCCACCGAGGGCGCGCCCTGGCCGAACTCCGCTCCTGGCTCGCCGGCCCCGACGCCGAGCCGTTCCTGGGCTGAGCGACGCGCCCAACGCCCCGGCTCCGGTATCCTCGGGGCACCATTACCGCGGCCGTCGCGCGTCGGCCGGCGCCTCGCCGGCGAAGGGAGTTCGCCATGACCCGCTCGGGTTTCCTGCTCGCCTCGTTCCTCGCCGTCATCGTCTCGCTCGGCCACGGGGTCGCCCAGGGGCTCCCGGCGGAGGCCGAGGCCGCCCTGCGCACGGGCGAGGCGCTCATGGACGAGGCCCTCGAAACCTACCCCGCGCAGTACCCCGACCGACCGCTGTGGCAGCAGGCGTTCGCCGAGGGGCGACGCGCCGCGCAGTTCGCCCCCGAGTCGCTCGCGCCCGTCCGCTTCCTGGCCGAGGCGTACAGCCGCAGCCACTGGACCGGGCGCGCCTGGCAGGCGTGGATGGAGTTCGTCGACCGCGGCGGCGCGCTCGACGAGGAGGCGCGCGATCTCGTCGCGCTCGTCGGCCACGAGCTCGGCTACGGTGCCTACGCCCGCGGCGACCTCGAGGCCGCGCTCGACCATTACCTGACCGTCAGCGATCTCGTCCCGGACGACGTCGAGTCGCGCGTGTGGGCCGGCCGCATCCTCATGGAGACCGAGCGACCGGCGCAGGCCGTGCCGTTCTGGCGCTCGGTGCTCGAACTCGACCCGACCGACGCCCGGGCCGCGTACTTCGTCGAGCTGGCGCGCGAGCAGGCCACCTGGGGGTCCCGGGCCGTCGAGGTCTTCCGCGAGGGGGTCGCGCTCTACGAGCAGGGCGCGCCCCAGGCCGCGGCCGAGCGCTTCGCCCGCGCCACCGTCCTCAACCCCACCTACCCGGCCCCCTGGGCCTGGCTGGGCCGGGTCGCGTTCGAGGCGGGCGACTACGTCGACGCGCGGCGCGCCTACGCCAACGCCGCCGGGCTCGCGCCGGGCGACGAGACCTACCGCTACTTCCTCGCTCAGTCGATCGCGCGCGCGGAGGCGGAGAGCAGCGACGACTGACGCCGCAACGACCCCGGCACGATCCGCCACGCGGCATCCGCCATGCGCGCGGCGCCGCGGCTGAGGCCCGCGCGTGCGCCACGTCCTGATCCTCGGGGACCAACTGACGACCGATCACGGTCCCCTCGCGGCCGCGGACCCCGCGACGACCGTCGTCCTGACGATCGAGTCCGTCGAGCTCGTTCGCGCCACGCGCGCCCACGTTCAGAAGGCAGCCCTGTTCTTCGGCGCGCTGCGGAGGTTCTCGAACGACCTCGCGTCGCGCGGCTTCCAGGTCGATCACCAGCGCACGGCGGACGCGTTCGCGTCCGCGATCGCCCGGCACCTGCACCGCTGGCCCGGCGTGACCCTCGAGCTCATGCGCCCGGCCGACCGCGGCGTGGCCGAGGCCCTCACGCACGCCGCGCGCCGGGCGGGCGGTGACGTCCGCCTGCTCCCCAACCCCCTGCGGCTCGTACCCGACGAGGCCTTCGACGGCTACGCGCAGGGCCGCAAGCGGTGGCGGATGGAGGACTTCTACCGCCGCGTCCGCACCCAAAAGGGTTGGCTGATGGACCCCGACGAGCCGACGAAGCCCCTCGGCGGCGTGTGGAACCTCGACCGCGAGAACCGGCGCGTGCCGCCGGCCGGCACGCGCTTCCCGCCGCCGCCCCTCTTCGAGCCCGACGAACTCATGCGCGAGGTGCTCGACGACGTCGAGCGGCTCTTCCCGGACCACCCGGGCCGGCTGCGGCCCTTCGGCTGGCCCACGAGCCGCGCAGAAGCGCTCGCCGCGCTGGCGGACTTCGTCGACCACCGCCTGCCCGCCTTCGGACCGTACGAGGACGCCATGGTCGGCGGCGAGCGGGTGCTGCATCACAGCCAGTTGTCGGTACCGCTCAACCTCGGCCTGCTGCACCCGCGCGAGGTCGTCGAAGCCGTCGTCCGCGCCTTCCACGAAAGCGACGGACGCGTGCCGCTGGCGAGCGCCGAGGGGTTCGTGCGGCAGGTGCTCGGCTGGCGCGAGTTCGTCTACCACGTCGACCGCACGCGCGGGCCGGCGCTGGCGGCCGCGAACGCGCTGGATCACCACGGCCCGGTGCCCGACGCGTTCTGGACCGGCCGCACCCGCATGGCCTGCCTGGCCGACGCCTGGCAGGGCCTGCACGAGCGCGGCTGGAACCACCACATCGAGCGGCTGATGCTCTTCGGCAACCTCGCGCTGACGCTCGGCACCGACCCGCGCGAGCTGACCTCCTGGTTCACCGCCCACTACGTCGACGCCCTCGACTGGGTGATGGTGCCCAACGTCATGGGCATGAGCCAGTACGCCGACGACGGGAGCTTCGCGAGCAAGCCCTACGTCTCCGGCGGGGCCTACGTCGACCGCATGTCCGACCACTGCCGTCGCTGCCCCTTCGAGCCGGGCCGCCGGACGGGCCCCGACGCCTGCCCCTTCACGGTGGGCTACTGGGACTTCATCGACCGGCACCAGGCGCGCTTCGAGCGCCACCCGCGCATGGCGGTGGCCGTCCGCTCGTGGCGCGCGCGGCCCGACGCGGAGCAGGACGCGGTCCGCGCCCGCGCGGCGGCGTTGCGCGCCGCGCTGCCCTAGCCGCGCGCCGCGCTGCCCTAGCTGCGCGCCGCGCTGCCCTAGCCGCGCGCCGCGCTGCCCTAGCCGCGCGCCGCGCTGCCCTAGCCGCGCGCCGGACTGCCGTAGTCGGGACGAGCCGCCCCCTCACGCCGCCCCCTGCGCCGCGAACCTGCCTACACCTGGATCGTCACCCGCGCGTCGTCGCCCCACAGGTGGACCGCGTCGGAAAAGCGGATCACCCGCGAGCGGTGGCCCATCGAGATGCTGTGGGTGCGGGCGCCGTCCTTGAAGAACTTGACGCCGCGCAGGAAGTCGCCGTCGGTGATGCCGGTGGCGCTGAACACGATGTGGTGGCCGGGCGCGAGCTCCTCGGTGCGGTAGATGCGGCCGAGGTCGACGCCGGCGGCGTCGAGCCGCGCGCGCTCGGCGTCGTTGCGGGGCACGAAGCGACCCTGGATCTCGCCACCCAGGCACTTCACCGCGGCCGCGGCCAGCACGCCCTCGGGCGCCCCGCCGGTGCCCATGACGCCGTGGATGTTGGTGCCGCGCATCACCGCCGAGAGCGCGGCGATGACGTCGCCGTCCCCGATCAGCTTGACCCGCGCGCCGGCCTCCCGGACCTCGGCGATCAGCTTCTCGTGGCGGGCGCGGTCGAGGATGACGATCGTCAGCTCGTGCACGCTGCGGTCGAGCGACCCGGCGATGCTGGCGAGGTTGGCGGCGATCGGCCAGGCGAGATCCACCTTCCCCGCCGCGGGGGGCGGCACGATGAGCTTCTCCATGTAGGTGTCCGGCGCCTGGAAGAGCCCACCCTTCTCGGACAGCGCGATGACGGCGACGGAGTTGGCGACCATCTTCGCCGTGATGTCGGTGCCCTCGACCGGGTCGACGGCGATGTCGACCAAGAACGCGTGCTCGCCGCCCCGGCCGACCTTCTCGCCGATGTACAGCATCGGCGCCTCGTCGCGCTCGCCCTCGCCGATGACGATCTCACCGTCGATGTCGAGCTCGTTGAGCACCCGCCGCATGGCGTCGGTGCCGGCCTGGTCGACCAGGTCGGCGTCGCCGCGCCCGGCGACGCGGGCGGCGGCGATCGCCGCCTGTTCCGTCACCCGCACGGTGTCGAGGACCAGGGCGCGCTCGAAGTCCATGCGCGCGGAGCGAACCGATACGGCCTCCGATGCGTTCACGCCAGTTTCGTCCATGCATGCATCGTGACACGCGGGACGGCCGAGCGACCGGGCCGGCGCGCTCGCCGCCACGTGGCCACACCCGTGGGCCGACGCCCGCCGGCTCGGGCATGCGGGACCACGCCCGCCGGCGGGTCAGGCCGAGCGGTGCCGCCCCGCCAGCACGCGCGCGACGGCGTCGAGGTCATGCCCACGCTCGCGCAGCAGCACGGTGAGGTGGAACAGCAGGTCGGCCGCCTCGCCGAGCAACTCCTCGTCCTGCCCCTGGAGGGCCGCGACGACGGTCTCGCCCGCCTCCTCCACCACCTTCTGCGCCACGTAGCCGACGCCCCGCCGGTGGAGCTTGGCGACGTAGGACCCCTCGGGGAGCGTGGCGAGGCGCTCGTCGACCACCCGCTGCAGCAGGCCCATGACCGCGCCGATCCCGGCCGTGTCGACCGGCCCCTCGGCCGGCACGCGCGCGTCGCTCCCCGGCGCCCGGAAGAAGCAGGAGCGCTCGCCCGTGTGGCAGGCCGGGCCGGCGGGGTCGACGCGGTAGAGCAGGGCGTCACCGTCGCAGTCGACGCGCACCTCGCGCACCCGCTGCACGTTGCCCGACGTCGCGCCCTTGTGCCACAGCTCCGTGCGCGAGCGACTCCAGTAGTGCGCCTCGCCCGTCTCCAGCGTGCGCTGCAGCGCCAGCGCGTTGGCGTACGCCAGCGTCAACACGTCCCCGGAGGTCGCGTCCTGCGCCACCACCGGGACCAGGCCAGCCGCGTCCCAGGCGATCGCAGCGACGGCGTCGTCCACCGCGGCAGCGGCCGCGCGCCCGTCCTCGTTCATCCCTGCACCTCCGGCGCCAACGCCTCGCTCAGGTCGTCCATGAGGTCGTCGACGTGTTCGATCCCGACCGAGACCCGCAGCAGGTCGGCTGGGGTGGGCCCGCCGGGCGGTTCGATCGACGCCCGGTGCTCGATGAGGCTCTCCACGCCGCCGAGGCTGGTGGCGCGGGTGAACAGCCGCACGCGGCCGGCGACCGCCCGGGCGGCGGCCTCACCGCCGGCGAGGCGGAACGACAGCATCGCCCCGAAGGCACGCATCTGGCGCGCCGCGACGTCGTGGTTGGGGTGACCCGGCAGGCCCGGGTAGCGCACCTCACGCACCGCCGGGTGCGCGACCAGGAACGCCGCCAGGGTGGCGGCGTTCTCGGCCTGCACGGCCAGCCGTACGGCCAGCGTGCGCAGCCCGCGCAGGGCCAGCCAGGCGTCGAAGGGGCCGGCGACACCGCCCTCCAGGCGCTGGATGTCGCGCACCCGTGGCCACGGGTCGTCGGGCTGCGGGCGCGCGGCGGGCGCCGCGACGACCACGCCGCCGAGCACGTCCGAGTGCCCCGAGAGGTACTTCGTCGTGGCGTGCACCACCAGGTCGGCACCCAACTCGAAGGCCGGCTGCCAGGGCGGCGGCGTCCAGGTGGCGTCGACCGCCACCCACACCGGCGCCCCGTACGCGGCCTCGGCCTCGCGGGCGACCGTCACGACGCCCGCGATGTCGGTCACCTTCAGTTGCGGGTTCGAGGGGGTCTCGATCCACACGAGCCGCGTCTCGGCGCGCACGGCCCCGCGGACGGCCGCCAGGTCGCTCATGTCCACCGCGGTCAGCCGCAGGCCCGCGGGCACCAGCACCCGCTCGAGCAGCGTGCGCAGGCCGTGGTACATGTCGTCCGGCACGACCACGTGGCCGCCGGCGGGCACGCCGCGCAGCACGGCGGCGGCGGCCGCCGAGCCCGAGGCGAAGGCGGCCGCCTCGCGCCCGCCCTCCAACTGCGCCATGGCGCGCTCGAACGCCGCGCGCGTCGGGTTGTCGCTGCGGGCGTAGACGTAGCCGCGCGGGTAGTCGCCGTCCGAGCCCCGCTCGAAGGTCGTCGCCAGGTGCAGCGGCGGCACCAGGGCCCCGGTCGCCGCGTCCGGCTCCAGGCCCAGGTGCACGGCGAGCGTCTCGGGGCGCCAGCGACGGGTCACACGAGCCTCACGGGGACGCCTGCGGCCGCCAGCACGCGCTTGACCTCGGGAATGGTGATCTCGCGCCGATGGAAGATGCCCGCCGCCAGCGCGGCGTCGGCCTCGCCCTCCACCAACACCGCGCGCATGTGTT
Organism: uncultured bacterium; assembly: GCA_964549045.1. GTDB lineage: Bacteria > Deinococcota > Deinococci > Deinococcales > Trueperaceae > JAABTL01. The sequence continues at coordinate 22,048 of CAZJUA010000254.1, forward strand.
CCGCCGAACCGGCGCCGCCCGAGGCGACGAGCGGCACGTCGACGGCCCGCGCGACGGCGCGGGTGGCCGCGATGTCGTACCCCGTCTTCATGCCGTCCGCATCGATGCTGTTGAGCACGATCTCGCCCGCGCCGAGCTCGGCGCCGCGCACGGCCCAGTCGAGCAGGTCGAGCCCCGTGTCGCGCCGGCCGCCGGCGACGAACACGCCCCAGCCGCCGTCCGGCCGCCGCTTGGCGTCGATCGACAGCACCACCGCCTGGGCGCCGTAGTGGTCGGACGCCGCCCGCAGCAGTTGCGGGTCGGCGACGGCGCCGGAGTTGATCGAGACCTTGTCGGCGCCGGCGTCGAACAGGGCCTTGAAGTCGTCGAGCGTGCGCACGCCGCCGCCGACGGTCAGCGGCATGAAGCAGCGCTCGGCCACCCGTTCGATGACGTCGCGCATGGTGGCGCGCCCGTGGGCGGTGGCGGTGATGTCGTAGAACACGAGCTCGTCGGCGCCCTCCGCGTCGTAGCGGACCGCGAGCTCCACCGGGTCGCCGACGTCGGCGAGCTCGCCGGCCTCGGCGCGGCCGAACTGCTGGCCCCGCGTCGTGCGCCCGTCGTGCACGTCCAGGCAGGAGATGATGCGCTTCGCCAACACGGGCGCACGCTACCACCCGGCGCTTCGCCGCGGTCTCAGCGCCTGGCGGCAGCTGCGTGCCGCTTGGCGGTGAGGCCGGCACCAACGCGCCGACCTCACCGCACGGCGGCGCCCTGTGGCGCCGCTTGGCGGTGAGGCCGGCACCAACGCGCCGACCTCACCGCACGAGGAGCGACAGGATCTCGAGGTGGTGCGTGTGCGGCTGGAAGTCGTACGGGCGCACGCGCTCGAGGCGGAAGCCTGCGCGCTGCAGGTCGGCGACGTCGCGGGCCCAGGTGGCGACGTCGCAGCTGACGTAGATCAGCGTCTTGGCGCGGCTCTCGACGATCGCCTGACGCGTGACGGCGGCCAAGCCGGCGCGCGGCGGGTCGACGCACACGAGGTCGGCGTCGTCGGGCACGCGCAGCTCGCGGGCGTCGAGGCGCACGTGCATGACGTGCTCCGCCCCCATCCGTTGGGCGTCCGCGCGGCCGCGCTCGACGGCGCCGCGGTCGATCTCGATGACGGTCACGCGCTCGCTGCGCGGCGCGAGGTGCAGGCCGATCACCCCGTTGCCGCCGTAGAGGTCGAGCGCGTGGCGCGCCTTCGGCGCCCACGCCGCCAGCTCGCGGAAGAGCGCCCCGGCCGCCTGCGGATTGGGTTGGGCGAAGGCCGTCGCCGTCAGGGTGATCTCGACGTCGCCGTAGCGCTGGCGCATCGAGCGTGCACCCGCCAGGCGCTGGGTGCCGCCGCGGAAGCGACCGCGGGGGTCGTACGGTGCCAACGCGACGCCGGCCACGCCGGCGCGGACGAGCGCGTGGGCGGTGTCGAGCGGGTCGCCTGGGTCACCCTCGGCGAGCGGGTCCCGCCCCGGCCGCGCAGCTTGCGACGCGCGCGGGCCCGCGCGGGGTCCGCGCGGAGACCGCGCGGGAACCGCGGCAACGAGCGCGATCAGCGCCTCCCCCTCGTCGTTCCCCCGGATGGCCACCTCGCGGACGCCCGCCGGCAGGCCCACGGCCGCCACCGCGGCCCAGGCCGCGGCGCAGGCGGCGTTGGCGGTCGGGTCGTCGTCGAGCGGGACCACCTCGTGGGCGCCGGGCCGGCGGTAGCCGAGCGTCGCCGGCGTCCCCGACGACGCCACGGCAGGCTGGATGGCGCTGCGGTACCCCCACGGCCGCGGCGACGGCGCCACCGGCGGCACCTCCGCGGGCAGCGCGACGCCGCAGCGGCGGGCCGCGTCGAGCAGCACGGCGTGCTTGAGTTCGAGCTGGCGCTCGAGGGCGACGTGGCCCAGGTCGAGGCCCGGGTGGGCCGGGGCCGCGACGCGGTCGGGGCTGGCGTCGAGCACCTCGACGACCTCGCCGAAGGCGACGCCCTTGCGCGTCTCGATGCGTGCCACGACGCGCTCGCCCGGGATGCCGCCCGCGAGCAGCACCAGGGGAACGCGGCGCTGGGCGAGGGCCCCGGGCGCCTGCGTGGCCGGCTCCGCGGGCGGCTCCGGCGCATCCGCGGCGCCGGCCGGCAGCGCGACGCAGCGCCCGCCATGGACGGGCCGGTCGACCCGCAGTTCTCGCAGTTCGGGCGGTGGGTTCGGCACGGGGCAGCGTACCGCGGGGCGGCGCCGGCACGCCGCCGACGGCCGTGCCGCAGGCCGTCCGCGCGATCCGCCGGACAGGGGCGGCAGGAGGCGGGTGCTAGACTCCGGCCATGAGACGCACGCCGCAAGAGATCGTCGAACTGGTCGTCTTCGGTCTGATTGCGCTCCTGCTCGGCACCGGGGTGCTGTGGCTGCTGGGCGCCGTCTTCGGCCTCGTCGGCACCGTCCTCGGCTGGCTGGCCGCGCTCCTGTGGGGCATCGTGAGCTTCCTGGTCCCGGTGGCCCTGGTCGCCGGTGCCGTGGTCCTCATCGTCCGCCTGGTGCAGGGGAAGCCGGTGCCCGGGGTCTCCGCCCGTTCGGACGCCCCCACGGTCGACGCCGCCCCCGCCGCCGCGGAGGCGGAGGCCGCGAGCGAGACCGACCTGGACCGCGATCGCGCGGCCGAGTCGACGGCCGAGGGCATGCCCCCGGCCCCGCCCGGAACGCCGCCCGTCGCGCCCGAGGCGCCGACGGACGGTACCGAGCCCGCGCCCGCCGAGGATGCGGGCGCGTCCGACGAAGAGCGCCGCGACGAGGGCTGAGGCCGTCAACCGGCCCCCGTCGTGCGCCCGCCCGACCCTCGCATGAGGCAGAAGCGCATCACGCCGTTTCGGCGCATCGCTGCGGCGATGGTGGTGCTCGCGGTCGCAGTCTGGGTGGCGTACGCCTCGGGGCCGGGGTCCGATCCGCGGCCGCCCGCGCTCGATGACCTCGGCCTGCGGACGGTGACGGAGATGGGTTCGCGCGAGGGGGATGCGCTGCGCGACTGGCTGGTCGCAGGCGCCCCGGAAGCCGTCCTGCGGGGGGCCTTCGCGTACGACCAGAACTGCTCCGTGTGTCACGGTGACACCGGCCTCGGTTACGAGGAGGCTCGGCTCGCCTTCCCGGCGGACCACCGCAGTTGCTCGCGCTGCCACCGGCCCGGCAACGTGCGAGAGATGTCGTTCGAGACCATGATGGAGCGCCAGCACGACCTGTTCGACCTCGGCGCGCCGCCCGCGCTGCGGGGGCCGGGTACGCTGTCGGCGTTCCCCACCGACGACGCGCTCTTCGCCTACTCGCGCGCGACCATGCCGCGGTACCAGCCAGGGCGCCTCGACGACGAGGGCTACAGCGACGTGGTCGCCTTCCTGCGCTGGATCGCGTCGCCACCGTAGGCGACGCGCCCTCGCACGAGGGCGCTCTTCAGAGCGCTCGGTCGGACGCGGGTCAGACGTGCCCGCGCACGTCGAGGACGTCGCGGAAGGCGTCGCCGAGGAGGTTCCAGCCGAGCACGAACATGACGATCGTCAGACCGGGCCAGAACGAGGTGTACCAGTACGCCAGCGGCTGGCCGGGCGGCCCCAGGATCCAGTTGCGGGCGAAGCTGATCATCTGGCCCCAGTCCGTGTAGCCGAGCTCGGGCCCCAGTCCGAGGAACGAAAGCGCCGCCGCGGTCAGCACGATCGAGCCGATGTCGAGCGACGCGACGATCAGCACCGGGCCGATCGCGTTCGGCAGGATGTGGCGGAAGACGATTCCGAACGACCTTCGCCCCATCGCCTGCGCGCCGGTGACGTACTCGAGCTGCTTGATCCGCAGAACCTCGCCCCGCACCAGTCGGGCATAGCTCGGCCAGGCGACCGCGGAGATCGCGATCATGAGGTTGACGATCGAGTTCCCGAGGACCATGACGATGACGAGGGCCAGCACGAGCGCTGGGACGGCGATGACCATGTCGGTGAAACGCATGAGCACGTTGTCGACCCAGCCGCCGAGGTAGGCGGCCGTGGCCCCGACGAGGATGCCGACCGTCAGGCCGATGCCGACGACCAGCACGCCGATGCGGAAGGCCGTGCGGGCGCCCCAGAAGAGGCCGTAGTAGATGTCGTACCCCTGGCTGGTCGTGCCGAGGACCGTGCCCGACGCTTCGGCCGTCTGCGGGATCGGCGAGAAGCCGGCGCGCGGCATCATGTAGCAGGAGTCCGGCGTCCGGAACATGATGTCCCAGAAGGCGGCGTTGCGGACGTCCCGGTGCGCCGTCGCGGTCGATGCCGTGAGGCCGAGGTCGCGCATGCAGGAGCGTCCGAGCGGGGTGACGAGCGGCGCGATCGTGGCGATGACGACGAACGAGAGAACGATGACCAAACCGACGATGGCGAGCGGGTTGCGGCGGAAACGACGCAGGCTCTTCGACTGCCACCAGCGGCCGAGTGCCGTCTTGCGCTCGACGAACGTGGGGGTGGGTGCGGCGTCCATCAGCCGTACCGGATCCGAGGATCGACGATGCCGTACAGCACGTCGACGAGCAGGTTGGCGGTCACGACCGCGACGGCCGTGAAGATGGCGAAGCCGAGCACCGAGGCATAGTCGAGGTTGAGCGCCGCGCGTGCCGCCCACTGCCCGAGCCCCGGGTAATTGAAGATCGTCTCGGTGATGACGACGCCGTTGATCAGGCCGATGAGCACGAACCCGGAGAGCGTGATGACCGGGATGAGGGCGTTGCGCCGCGCGTGCTTGCGGTTGACGACGCTCGCCTGCAGGCCCTTCGCACGGGCGGTCCTTACGTAATCCTCGGAGAGGGCGTCGAGCAGCGAGGAGCGCATGACGCGCATGATCTGCGCCGACTGGACGGTGGCCAGCGTGATGACCGGCAGGACCAGGTGCCTCAGCGCGTCGAGGGCGATGTCGAGACGCCCGTTGAGCAGCGCGTCGAGCGTCAGGAAGCCGGTGTAGTCGCGGAAGCCTCCGGAGGCCATCTGGATGGCGAACTCCGTCGATATTCGTCCCGGTTGGAACCAGCCTAGGAGACCATAGAAGATGACCAACAGCCAGATCCCCATGACGAAGGTGGGGATCGACCAACCGAAGATCGACAGCACACGGACGACCTGGTCGATCAGCCCGTCGCGGTTGAGCGCCGCCATCGTGCCGAGGACGATGCCCACCCCGATCACCGGCAGGATCGCCAGGAAGGCGAGCTCGGCCGTCGTCGGCAGCCGCTTCCGCAGCGTGGTGAGGACCGGCTCGTTCGTCGTGCGCGAGTAGCCGAGGTCGCCGTTGGCTAGCCGTCCGAGCCAGAGGCCGTACTGCACGTACCAGGGCTCGTCGAGGCGGTACTGCCGGATGATCTCGGGGATCTGGTTGGCCTGGTTCTCGCTACGCACGTACGCCGCCGCGCGTTGGGCGGGGGTCAGGAGCTGCATCAGAAGGACGATGATGACCGTCACCCCGAAGAAGACGAGGGGAAGCATCATCAGGCGGCGCAGGATGAAGGTGAACAACCGGTTGCCCTCCGAACGGCGCCCGATAGAGGGGCGCGGAGTACCGATCGGGACGTGATCGGCTTGATCAGATAGTGAATCGCGCTGCGCAACTGCATCCTTGTCGACGCACCCGCTGCTGGGCGGGCGGGGGGGGCATCCACCCCCGCCCGCGAATCAGCCGATTCAGTTCTTGGCGATGTCCTTCCACAGGAAGTAGTGGCTGCGCATCGGGTTGAAGTAGATGCCGGATATGGCATCGCGCGCGATGATGTACTCGGTCGGGACCGGGTAGACGATCATGGGCGCCTGGTCGTAGTGCAACGTGCCGATGTCGCGGTACAGGAAGGCGCGCGTCTCCTGGTCGAGGATGACGTCGGCCTGGTCGATGAGCACCTGCATCTCGGGGATGTCGATCGAGGTGCGGGCGGAGTAGAAGCCGTCGTTGTCGTAGAAGGTGTTGACGAAGTTGCGGGCGTCGGCGTAATCGGCGCACCAACCGAGCGCGAAGAAGGGGACCTTCTTCTCGGCCGTGCGGGCGAGGAAGTCGGGCCACGGCAGGCTGCGGACGTTCATCGTGAAGTTCGGGTTCAGGAACTCGACGTTGTCCTTGATGATGTTGAGGAGCGTCTCACGCGTCGTGTTGCCCGCGTTGTACAGCGCGGTGAACTCGAACCCGGTCTCCCACACGGCGCCGTCCCACGCGAGGCGGAAGGCCTCTTCGGCGGCCTCGAGGTCGAGGGTGCGGACGGGCACGTCGGGGTTGTAGCCCGGGAAGGTGCTCGGCAGACCCATGGTCAGCGTGGCGCCGGCGCCCTGGTAGATCTGCTGGATGAACTCTTCCTGATCGAAGAGGTGCGCGAAGCCGCGGCGCACGTTGACGTCGGCGAAGAAGTCGGCCGGGATGCCGTTGCCGTCGAGCTGGCCGGAGCCCACGTCGACGTTGTCGGTGGTGTCGATGGCGAAGTTGAAGAAGCCGGCGGAGACGCAGGTACCGGCCCAATCGGGCTCCTCGTGGACGGTCACGCCCGGGGTACCTTGGATCTGGACGAGGCTGGCGCGCTGGCCGAGGACGATGCGGTCGGCGTCACCCTGCTGCAGGGCCAGGATGCGGGTCGCCTCTTCGTCGACGTAGTTGATCACGACGTTCTCGATCTGCGAAGCACCGCCCCAGTAGGCGTCGTGACGTGTGGCGATCAGGCTGGCGTCGCCCCACTCGACGACCTCGTAGGCGCCGGTGCCGGACGGGTTGCGGTGCAGGAACTCCTCGGTCAGATCGCGGCCGATCCAATCCTGCCAGGTGGCCTCGGTACCGTCCCAGACACCGTTGGCGATCGCGTACTCGCTGTCGATCACGCTGAACGCGGTGTAGGCGAGCACGGCCAGGAACGCCGGGTCGGGCGCCTGGATGTTGAAGTCGGCGACGAGCCCGTCGGGGCCTTCGGGGCACGTCACGGCGCCGTCGATCGCTTCCCAGCTCACGTCGGCCAGGAAGGCGTCGAGGTCGTCACCGGTCTGCTGGCTGCCGAGGAACTGCTTGCCCAGCAGGTAGCTGGTGGCGCCCTCGGGCGCGGCGGTGACAAGGCCGTACTTGATCGACCAGGCCACGTCGGCGCAGGTCATCGTGTTGCCGCTGTGGAACTCCACGCCTTCACGCAGCGTGAAGCGGTAGGTCAGGCCGTCGTCGAGCACCTCGACGTCGGTGGCCAGCAGCGGCTTGAGGGTGTCGATCGCCGGGTCGTCGAAGGTGAACAGGGTCTCGTAGATGTTCTCGAGAACCGTCCCAGACGCGGTGTCGTACGCGCGGGCGGGGTCGAGCGAGGCGGGCGCCCCGAAGGTCGAGAACACGTAGGTGTCCGCGGGCGCCTGGGCGAACGCGATCGCACCGATGAGCAGACTCGCGAACAGGGTGGCGAAGATCCGATGCATGCTACCTCCAGTTGGGTCGTGACCGATCGAATCGTCGGGCCGATTCCCGACGATGTCGCACGCTTACGCGCGCCGTCCCCTCCTCACCGAACCCGGAGCGAGTCCGAGGCAGGTGTGGCGATTCTAACGTGGGATCCGCGCTTCCGTGGCGAACACACGGGCAAGTCCCGCCGCCAGCGTCCGGCAGCACAAGACGCCGACCGCCGGCGGGCGGTAGATTGCGCAGCATGAAGGGCAACACCGTCACCACCGCGCGCCGCGCCGTCCGCGCGCCCGCGCGCCGCGTGCGGACGACGCTCGCCGCCCTCGCCGCCCTCCTGCTGGCGACCGCGTGCGTGGAGCGCGGCGACGCGATGCCACCGTCGGTCTCCATCCGCGAGCCGCGCAGCGGCACGACGAGCGCGACCGAGAACCTGCGCATCGTCGGCTACGCGTTCGACGACGAGGGCGTGGCAGCCGTCCGCGTGGACGGGGTCGACCTGCTCGCCACCAGCGCCTACGAGAGCGAGCGTGGGAAGAAGCTGATCGAGTTCTTCTTCACCATCCGCGACCTCACCGACGGCGACGTCACCGTCCTCATCGAGGCCGAGGACGCCCGGGGGCGCGTCACCGTCATGCCCTACCGCCTGCGCCTCGACAGCACGCCGCCGACGGTGGAGTTGACCTCGATCACCCCGCTCGGCAGCGGCCGCCTGCGCGTCGAGGGCGTGGTTCGCGACAACACGCAGGTCACCAGCGTCCTGATCAACGGCATCCCGCTGGCGTTCACGCCGGCGGCCGAGCATGCGTTCCGGGTCGACGTCGCCGATGTCGACGGCGGCGAGGTCGTGGTCGAGGACTCGGCCGGCAACGTCACCCGAAGGCCCCTGCGATGAGCGCGCTGCCCGCGCACGACGAAGCTTCACCCGCCGAACCGCCGGCGGGCGCCTCGCTACACCTCCCGGTCCGCAGCGACGACGTGTTCGACGGCGTCGAGCGCGCGACGACCGTCGCCCGCGAGCACGCCCACGGCAACCGCGATCTGATGGCGCTGGTCGACGTCCTCGGCTTCGGCGGCCCGTTCCGCACCATCTCCCCGTGGGAGTTCGAGGACGAGGAAGGCCGCCACCTCATCCACGCGGGCGGCTACGCCGCGGTGCCCTTCGGCGAGGGCTACCCGCCCCTGGTGCACACGGTGGAGCGCTACCTCGCGGAGACCCGCGACATCGGGCTGCCGCAGTCGTCGCTCTCCGCCTGGCGGGCCGCGGTCGAGGAGAACCTCGTCGCCATCCTGGCGTCGGTCGCGCCCAGCCATGCGCGCAGCCGGGTGTTCTTCTCCAACTCGGGCGCCGAGGCGATCGAGGCCGCCGTCAAGTTCGTGCGCTTCTCGCGCCCGGGCGGCACGCTGATCAACTTCACGCGCGCCTACCACGGCAAGACCGCCGCAGCGCTGGCCCTGACGCCGAACGAGGAGTACCAGGCGCCGTTCCGGCCCCTGTTCGGACCCGTGCGCACCGTCCCCTACGGGGACCTCGACGCCTTCGAGGCCGCCGTGCGCGAGATCGGCCCCGACAAGGTCACGGCCGTCGTCGTCGAGCCGATCCAGGGCGAGGCCGGCGTCATCCGCCCGCCCGCCGGCTTCCTGGCCGGGCTGGGCGAGTTCTGCAAGCGGCACGGCATCTTGGTGGTGGCGGACGAGATCCAGACGGGCCTCGGGCGCACGGGCCACTGGTTCGCCAGCGTCGCCGACGGCCTCGATCCGGACGTCATCACGCTGGCCAAGGCGCTGGGCGGCGGCATGGTGCCGGTGGCCGCCACGATCGCCCGCGAGGGGATCTTCCGGAAGATGCTGCCGGGCGTCGAGTCGAAGCGCCACTCGAACACCTTCGGTGGGGCGACGCTCCCGATGGTGGTCGCCCTGCGATCGCTCGAGCTCGTCCACGAGGAGGGCCTGGTGGCCAAGGCCCGGCGCGACGGCGAGATCGGCCTCGCCCGCCTGCGCGTTCTCGCCGAGCGCTTCCCGGACCTCATCGTCGAGGCGCGGGGCGCCGGCATGCTGTTCGCGCTGCAGATCCGCGCGGTCGCGCCGTCGCGCTTCGTGCCGGTCGACCCAGAGCTGGTCGACCAGGTGGGCGCGGCCCTGGCCCTGCGCGCGCTGCACCTCCAGGGCGTGCACGGGTGCTATTCGAACAACGCCCAACGGGTCGTGCGCCTGACGCCGCCGCTGAACCTCCCTGAGGGATTGCGCGGGACGCTGTTCGACCGCGTGGAGGCGACGGCAGCGGCGTACCCACAGGCGTGGCGGCTCGTGCAGACCATGTCGCCGGCGCGGTGGATGCGGTTGGCCAGGATCGCGCTCTGAGCCCGTGAACGCGTCGCCGGCGGCGGGCGGGTTCGGCGCGGGCTTCCGCGCCATGGTCCCACTGTGGATCGGGGTGCTGCCGTTCGGGGCCGCGTACGCGGTGAGCGCACGCGCGGCCGGCATCGAGCTGGTCCACACCCAGCTGATGAGCCTGCTCGTCTTCGCCGGCGGCGCCCAGTTCGCGGCGGTCGGCCTCATCGCGGCCGGCGCCGGACCCTGGACGCTGGTCTCGACCACCTTCCTCCTCAACCTCCGCCACCTGCTCTACGGCGTCGTGGTCGCCGCGACGACCGAGCTGCGGGGCGCGCGGCGCCTGCTGGCGGCCCACCTGCTCACCGATGAGGCGTTCGGCGTCCACGTCGCGCATGGGCGCGGCCGGCCGGCGTTCCTGTTCGGCGCAGGCCTGTCGCTGTTCGTGGTCTGGAACGCCTCTACGCTCGTGGGCTCGCTGCTCGCGCGATCGCTGCCCGAGCCCCACGCGATCGGCCTCGACATCGTGTTCCCGCTGGCGTTCCTCGCGCTGCTGGTGCCGCTGGTGCGCGACCGCCGGACCCTGGCGGTCGCGGGCATCGCCGGCCTCGGCGCCTGGGGCCTCGCAGACGTTCTCGAACCGGGTGCCGCCCTGCTGGTCGCGACGGCCCTGGCCGCCGGCATCGGCGCCGCCCTGCCCGCAGGGCCGCGTGGGGCGCCGTGACGCCGCTCACCTGGACGATCCTGGCGATGGCCGGCGTCACCTACGGCGTCCGCCTCTGGGGCCTCCTGCTGCCGGGAGCCCAGCTGCGCGGCTACGGACGGCGGTTCCTCGACGCGGTGCCGGTGGCCGTGTTCGCCGCGCTGGTCGCCGGCGGTCTACCCGGCAGCGACGCCGCCGACGGCGCCTGGCGCATCGCCGCGGCGGCGGTGACGGTCGTCGTCGTCGCGCGGACGCGGGGTCTCGCGGCCGGTCTGCTGCTGGGCTTGGGCGTGTACCTGGCGGCCCGCGCGCTGGGGTGGGCCTGAGGCGCCTGCGGTCACGCGTCGTCCCCCTGCAAGCGCACCGCCCGCGCTCGGCGCTGGCCGGCGCGGGCGGTGCGCCCGAGGCAGAAACGACGAAGGGCCACCCGAAGGTGGCCCCAAGTCTTCCAGGATCAATCCGGTACGCGACGTTTCCCTGTCCTAGACTCCTTAGAAAGGAGGTGATCCAACCGCACCTTCCGGTACAGTTACCTTGTTACGACTTAACCCCAGTCACGAGCCACACCTTAACCGCGCGTCCCATTGGCGGGACTACGCGTCTTCGGGTGCAACTTGCTCCCATGGTTTGACGGGCGGTGTGTACAAGACCCGGGAACGTATTCACCGCAGCATGGCTGATCTGCGATTACTAGCGATTCCAACTTCACGCAGTCGAGTTGCAGACTGCGATCTGAACTGGGACCGGCTTTCAGAGATTAGCTCCCTCTCGCGAGGTGGCAACTCGTTATACCGGCCATTGTAGCACGTGTGTAGCCCAGGTCGTAAGGACCATGCTGACTAGACGTCATCCCCGCCTTCCTCCTACTTT
>CAZJUA010000255.1:0-2515 GCA_964549045.1 uncultured bacterium
CCGGCGTCCTGGCGACGCCCGGACGGGACCCCGCCGCCCGAAACCGGGCGGGCCCTCACGCGCGGAAGGAGCCGCCATGACCCTCCCCACCCCACGGATCGATCTCCGCCCCGAGCGGGGTGCGCTGCCGGCCGGCGGCGGCACCGTCCGCGCCCTCGTCGACCTCGCCGTCGACTTCCCGCCGAGCGAGCGCGAACGCGAGCCGCTGTCGGTGGCGCTGGTCATCGACCGCTCCGGCTCCATGAGCGGCGCGCCGCTCCAGCACGCCAAGCAGGCGGCCGTCGCGGCCGTCACCGCGCTGCGCGACGGCGACCGGGTCGCCGTGGTGGCGTACGACCAGCAGGTCGACCTGGTGGTCCCCAGCACCGCCGTCGGCGAAGACCGCAGACCCATCGCGAGCGCGATCGCCGCGGTGCGGGCCGGCGGCACGACCGCGCTGCACGCCGGCTGGGTCGAGGGCTGCACCCAGGTGCTGACGGCGCCGGTCGCCTCGGGCCTCGGCCGCGTGGTCCTGCTCTCGGACGGCCTCGCCAACGTCGGCGTGACCGACCCCGCCGCGATCGCCGAAGACGTCGCGCGGGTCACCGCCGACGGCGTCACGACCAGCACGATCGGCCTGGGGCGCCAGTTCGACGAGGGCCTCATGCGGCACCTGGCGGACGCGGGCGGCGGCAGCTTCACCTTCGTCGAATCCCCCGAGCAGCTCGACGGTCTGTTCGAGACCGAGCTCGCGGGCCTCTCGGCCCTGCGCGGCCGCCGCGTGACGCTCGAACTGCGCGGCCGCGGGGTGCGCGTCGTGGGCGCGCTCGGCGGGGCGCGCATGCCCGGCGACGGCCCCGCCGGCACCGAACTCGAGCTGCCGGACCTCGTCGCCGGGCTGCCGCGCGCGTTCCTCCTCACGCTCGAGGTCGCGCCCGACGCCGAACTCACGGGCCTCCGCCTCACCTGGCACGACACCTTCACGCAGGCGCCCGAGACGCTCGACCTCGACCTCGACCTGCCCACCCTGCCCGACGCCGAACTGGCACGCCGCCCGGTCGCGGAGGCGGTCGCGTCCGCGGTGCGGGTCGCCAAGTCGGCGGAGATGATGCAGCGCATCGAGGGGCTGACGCGCCGAGGGCGGTTGCCCGAGGCCGAGGCTACCCTCGACGCCCTGCGTCGCGAGATCGCGGCCTGGCCCGCCGACGCGGCCCGCGAGGCCCAACTCGCCGACGTCGCGCACCTCCTGGAGGCGGTCCGCTCGCGCGACGACGTGCTCGCGATGAAACGCGCGCACCACGCTCATTACGAGCGCGAACGCGGCGTCCGCGGCGCGGACCTGCGCAAGATGGCGGCGATGGAGGGTGACTGGACCGCCGCGTACAAGGCCCGCCAGGCGCCCCACGCTACGGTCGAGCGGTCCTTCGCGCTGCTGCGCGCCGACGGCAGCCAGGCGCGGGTCGAGGTCGTGGTCGGCGACCTCACGACGCAGCGGGTCGACGCGATCGTCAACCCGAGCAACCGTGGGCTCTTCGGCACCGCCGGGGTCGACGGCGCCGTCCACCGCCGCGGCGGCCCCGAACTGACCGCCGCCTGCCGCGAGATCGGCGGCATCAAGTACGGCCAGGCCGTCGTGACGCCGGGCTTCCGGCTCCCCGCCGGCCGCGTGATCCACACGACCACCCACCCATGGAAGGGCGGCCAGTTCGACGAGCTGGCGACGCTCGAGGCGGCCTACGCCGCGTCCTTCGACATCGCCCGACGGCTGCGGCTGCGGACGCTCGCGCTGCCAGCCATCGGCACGGGCGACTACGGCTACCCGGCCGACGTCGCGACCGAGGTCGCGGTCAACGTCACGCTGCGGGCGCTGCTGCAGCCGGGCGAGCTGGCGCTCGTGCGCTTCGTCCTGTTCGACCCGCCGATGGCCGAGCTCTACCGGCGCGTGTGGGCGCAGGCCGTCCCCCAGGCGGCATCGCCGCGAACGGCCGCGTCGTGACCGCGCTCGGGCCCGGCGCGGCCGACCGCGTGCGCGGTGGGCTCCTGGGTCTCGCCGCCGGTGACGCCGTGGGCACCACCGTCGAGTTCCGGCCGCCCGGCAGCTTCGTGCCCCTCGCCGACCTGGTCGGCGGGGGGCCCTTCGGCCTGCCGCCCGGCGCGTGGACGGACGACACCTCGATGGCCGCCTGCCTGGCCGAGAGCCTGGTCGAGACGGGTGCGTTCGACCCCGCCGACCAGCTGCGGCGCTACCTCCGCTGGTACCGCGAGGGCCACCTGAGCTCGACCGGCCGCTGCTTCGACATCGGCACCACCACCCGCGCGGCGCTCGAGCGCTTCGAGGCGAGCGGCGACCCCGCCACGAGCGGCGCGACGCACGCGCAGAGCGCGGCCAACGGCTCGATCATGCGCCTCGCGCCCGTGCCCCTCGCCTTCGCCCACGACCCCGCCGAGGCCGTCCGCCTCGCGGGCGAGAGCTCGCGCCCCCCCCACGCCCTGCCCGTCTGCGTCGACGCCTGCCGCTACCTGGGCGGCCTCCTCG
>CAZJUA010000256.1:0-12338 GCA_964549045.1 uncultured bacterium
CCCGCCGAATCGCCCGTGGGCACGCGGCTCATCGCACGTCGACGACGGTGATCCCGATCGCCTTGAGCCGCTCCACGAAGCCGTCGGCACCCTCGCCCGCGACGCGGAAGACCAGATGCCGGCGGCCGTCGGCCGCCCCCGCGGTCACGATGGCCTCGACGTTCGACGGGGGCGCGGCGGCCGCGGCCTTCGCCAGCGAGCCGGGGGCGTCGGGCATGTCGACGGTGACGCGCCGACCGCCCTCGCGCAGGCCGAGGAAGTCGACGAACGCCCGCAGCAGATCCGTGATCGTCAGGATGCCGACGACCGCACCCTTCGCGACGACGGGCAGGCCCGACACGCGGTGCTCCTCCATCGTGAGCGCCGCCTGCTCGATGGCCTCGTCGGGACCGATCGTGATGACCGGCGTGCGCATGACGTCCTTGAGCGTCAGCTTCGACAGCAGGTAGTTCAGCTCGTACACCGACAGCGACGTCGCCGTGGAAGGCGTGGCCTCCTTGAGGTCGCGGTCGGTGACGATGCCCAGGAGCCTGCCGTCCTTGACGACCGGCAGGCGCCGGTAACCCGCCTCGCGCAGCAGCTGCATCGCCTCCATGACCGGGGTGGAGGGCGGGACCGTGTGGGGATCCTTCGTCATCCAATCGCGAACGAGCATGTCTCCTCCTTGGCCGGGGGCGGCCGCCGGCGGCCGCCCGTGCGCCGCTCCGTGGGCAAGGCTCGGCGCCGGCCCGCCAGCGCCGGCTTGGCGCCGGTCCGCCGGCGCCGGCTTCCTGCCGGCCCGCGAGGGCCGGCGCACCGGCCCCGTATCGCTCGGCTCCCCCCAATCTAGCAGTTCGCCACCGAGGCACAGCGTCCAGCACGAGCGGGACCGTCCGAGGGCCGGGCGGGACGGCCGATCGCCGCGTGCCATGATGGAACCGTGACCGCGACCCTCGATCCGCTCGGTCAGCCCTTCCCCGCACCCCCCGCCCGGCGCCGGCTGGTCGTCCTGGGTTCGACCGGCTCGATCGGCAGCCAGACCCTCGACGTCGCCGAGTGGCAGGCGTGCGAGGTCGTCGGCCTGGCGGCGGGCCGGCGCTCCGACGTGCTCGTCGCGCAGGCGTGGCGCTGGCGGCCGCGGCTCGTGGCGTGCGACGCGGAGGTCGCCGGCGAGGTCGAGGGCCAGCTGCCGCCGGGCACCCGCCTGGTGGCCGGGCCCGCCGGGACCGAGGAGGTCGCCGCCCTCGAGGCCGACACGGTCGTCGCCGCCATCCCGGGGTTCCGGGGGTTGGCGCCGGTGCGCGCCGCGCTGCGCGAGGGACGCCACGTGGCGCTCGCGAACAAGGAGGCGATGGTGTGCGCGGGTCCGCTCATGTGGGCCGAGGCCGAGGCGCACGGCGCCCGCCTCACGCCGGTGGACTCCGAACATGCCGCGCTCTACCAGGCGCTGCTCGGCGAGCCGCCGGCGGGTGTCGAGCGGCTCGTGCTCACCGCCTCCGGCGGACCCTTCCGGCGCGCGCCCGCCGACCTGTCGACCGTCACGCCCGCCCAAGCGCTCGACCACCCGACGTGGCGCATGGGCCCGAAGGTCACGATCGACTCCGCGACACTGTTCAACAAGGGCCTCGAGGTGCTCGAGGCCGCCTTCCTGTACCGCCTGCCGCTCGAGCGCATCGAGGTCGTCGTGCACCCCCAGTCGCTCGTCCACGGCCTGGTGCGCTTCCGCGACGGCAGCATCAAGGCCCAGGTCGGCCCCCACGACATGCGCCTGCCGATCCAGTACGCGATCACCGCGCCCGAGCGTCCGCCCGTGCCGCTCGAGCCGCTCCCGCTCGTCGGCACGTGGACCTTCGAGGCCCCCGACACCGAGCGCTTCCCCGCGCTGGCGCTGGCCTACGCCGCCGGCGATGCCGGCGGCGACGCCCCGGTGCGCCTCAACGCCGCCGACGAGATCGCGGTGGACGCCTTCCTCGCGGGCCGCCTCGGCTTCGACGGCATCCCGCGGGTGCTGGCCGCCGTCGTCGCGACCGCCTCCGCGACGGCGCCGGACTGGTCGACGCTGGACGAGATCGATCG
Organism: uncultured bacterium; assembly: GCA_964549045.1. Classification (GTDB taxonomy): domain Bacteria; phylum Deinococcota; class Deinococci; order Deinococcales; family Trueperaceae; genus JAABTL01. The sequence goes on from CAZJUA010000256.1 coordinate 2,056, forward strand.
GGAGGCGCGCGCCGTGGCGCAGGAGGCGGTGGCGCGGTTCGGACGCGCCGCATGACCGGGCGCGGCTGGCGCCTGCCGTTCCGGCCCTTCGGGGTGCCCGTGGAGCTCGACCCCACGTTCGCGCTCATCCTGCCGCTCTTCGCCTGGCTCATCGGCTCGCAGGTGGCGGGCTTCGCGGAGCTGTTCGCACAGCTCGGCGTCGATCTCGATCCCGCGCCACTGTCGACCGGTGCCGCACCCTGGCTGCTCGGTGCGTCGGCGGCGGTCGGCCTGTTCGCCAGCGTGTTGCTGCACGAGCTGGGCCACGCCATCGTCGCCCGGGTCTACGGCGTGCACACGCAGCGGATCACGCTGTGGTTCCTCGGCGGCGTCGCGCAGCTCGACGACGTCCCGCGCAGGCGTGGGGCGGAGGCGATCGTCGCGATCGTCGGGCCGATCACCAGCGGCGCCCTGTCGCTGCTGCTGTGGACGCTGTTGCGCAGCGACCTCTTCGGCGGCGGCATCGCCTTCGTCATGGCCTACCTCGCCGTCACCAACGCCGGCCTGGCGGTGTTCAACCTGCTGCCCGCGCTGCCGCTCGACGGCGGCCGCGTGCTCCGCTCGCTGTTGGCGCTGCCGCTGGGCGACGCCCGCGCCACCCGGGTCGCCGGCGCGGTCAGTCGTGTCGTCGCCATCGCGCTGGGGGTCTACGGCTTCCTCACGCTGCAGGTGTTCCTGCTCGCCATCGCGTTCTTCGTCGACGCCGCCGGCCGCGCCGAGGTCGCCGCCAGCCAGGCGCGGCGCGCCTTCGAGGGGCGCCGGGTGCGCGAGGCGATGACCCCGGACCCGGTGGCGGTCGATCTCGGCTGGTCGTTCGAGCAGTTGCAGCGCCTGCGCGCTTTCCGTTCGCACACCGCCTACCCGGTCCTCGACGTCGACGGCGTGCCGATCGGCTGGCTCCGCGCGTCGGACCTCGATCGCGGCGACGACGCGACGCCCGTGGCCGACCTGCTGCGACCGGTCGAGACGGTCGCCGCCGACGAGGACCTGGAGACGGCCGTGCGCCGCCTGGCCACCGCCGACGCGGGCCGCCTGCTGGTGGTCGAGCGCGACGGCCGCGTGGTGGGCGTGCTGGCGAAGGCCGACGTCGTGCGCTGGCTGCAGCAACGCGCGGGGTGAGGCGCCGGCACGGACCCGACTCGGTGGGCGGCGGCACCCGCCGGGACGCATGGCTCTGGCATACTGCGGGCATGACCGGTCCCCGCCGACCCACCGCGATCGAGACCCCGACGTGCTGACCGCCGTCGTCTTCCTGCTCGTCCTCATGAGCGCCGTGCTCGTCCACGAACTGGCGCACTACCTCAACGCGCGCAGCGTCGGGCTGCCGGTGAGGGCCTTCAGCATCGGCATGGGCCCGGTGGTGGCGCGCTGGCGCTGGCGCGGGACCGAGTGGCGCCTCTCGCTGCTGCCGCTGGGTGGCTACGTCGACCTGCCGGGCATGGCCCCCAAGGTCGGCGAGGACGGCCGCCTCGAGCACCCCGACGAGGGCATGGCCGTGCGACCGCTGCACCACAAGCTGTGGGTCCTGGTCGGCGGCGTGATCGCCAACTACGGCCTCGGCATCCTGCTGCTCGCGGGCGCCGTCACGCTGGCGCCGGGGTACCGCGAGCTCGTCAGCGGCCAGCCGCCCGAGGTGCGCGGCGCGGTCGTGGTGGGCGTGGCGGAGGGCTCGATCGCCGAGCGTCTCGGGATCGCCGACGGCGACCGGCTGGTCGCGATCGGCGACGTGCGCGAGCCGACGCCGGCCGAGGCGGTGGACGCGATCCGCAGCGCGCAGGGTCTCGTCCTGCAGCTGGCGGGCGAGGACGGCGCGGTGCGCACCGTGACCGCCGACTGGCCGCCACCGGACCTCGCCGAGGGCGAGCGCCCCCTGCTGGGGGTCCAGCTGGCGCCCCTCGAGGTGGACCCGGTCGCGTTCGGCACCGCGCTGATCGAGTCCGCCGGCTTCGGCCTGCGGATCTTCCCGGAGATGGTGGCGGGCTTCGCCCGCGGCTTCGGCTCCGCGCTCTCCGGCCGCCCGAACGAGGACGTCGCGGGTCCGGTGGGCATGGTCACGCTCGTCGGTCAGGCGGCCCAGGTCGGCCTGGCGCCCGTGCTGCTGCTGGCCGCGCTCATCAACTTCTCCCTGGCGGTGTTCAACCTGCTGCCGATCCCGGGTCTCGACGGCGGGCGCATGCTGCTCGCCACCGTCGTCGCCGTCCGCGGCCGTCCGTTCCGCCCCGGGCAGGAGGAGACGCTGAACTTCATCGGCATCGCGGCGGTCCTCTTCCTGATCGTCCTCATCACCGTGCAGGAGCTCGGCGGACTGCTCTTCGGATGAAACGGCGCCCAGCCGCGCGCGACGCCGTCGTGCTGATCCCGGCGCTCGACGAGGCGCCGACGATCGCCAGCGTGATCGCCGTCGCGCGCGCGGCGGCGGTCGGCCCCGTCGTCGTCATCGACGACGGCTCCACGGACGGCACCGCCGAGGTGGCCGCCGCGGCCGGGGCGGAGGTCGTGCGCCTGGAGACGAACCGCGGCAAGGGCGGGGCGCTGGAGGCCGGCGCCCGAGTCCGCCACGAGGCGGTGGTGGTGCTGCTCGATGCCGACCTGACCGGCCTGGGGCCGAAGCACGTGCGGGCGCTCGTGCGACCGGTCGCCGCGGGCGAGGTCGACATGACCCGCGGGGTGTTCGTCGGCGGGCGCTGGGCCACCGCCCTCGCGCAGCGGATGCTGCCCATCCTGAACGGCCAACGGGCCCTGCCGCGCGAGGGCCTGCTGGCCGTCCCCGGCCTCGCGGAGAGCCGCTACGGGGTGGAGATCGCGATCGCCGAGCACGCGAAGAGCGAGGGCTGGGTCACCCAGGACGTCCCGCTGGCGGGGGTGTCGCAGGTCGTGAAGGAGGAGAAGCGTGGCGTGGTGCGCGGCGTCCTCATCCGCCTACGGATGTACGCGGAGATCCTGTGGGCGTACCTGTGGCTGCCGTGGCGCCAGCGGCAGGGCGATGCCGCCGCGCGCGTGCGGGCGCAAGGTCCGCGCACGCGCTAGGCGCGGGTCGGCCTAACGATCCTCGTGGGCCGCCGGGCCCAACCGCGCCTCGATGGCCTGGGCGTGGGCCTCCAGGCCCTCGGCCCGCGCCAGCCGGGCGGCCGCCGCGCCGATCGCGTCGACGCCCGCCTGCGACAGGCCGATGAGCGGCAGCACCCGCTGGAAGTCGCGGACGTTGATGGCGCTGGAGAAGCGCGCGGTCCCGCCGGTGGGCATGACGTGCGAGGGTCCGGCGGCGTAGTCGCCGAGCGCCTCGAGCGAGGTCTCGCCGACGAAGAGTCCGCCGGCGTGGCGGACCGCGCCGACCCACGACCACGGGTCGCGCACGAGCAGGCAGAGGTGCTCGGGCGCGTAGGCATTCGCCACCTCGAGCGCGGCGGGCAGGTCGTCGACGAAGACGACGGCGCCACGCCGCTCGAGGCTCTCGCGGGCGGTGGCCGCCGTCGGCAGCGTGGCCAGGCGCCGCTCCATCGCCGCCTCGACCCTGGGCCACAGCCCGGCGTCGACGGTCACCAGGATGGGCTCGGCGCCGTCGTGCTCCGCCTGGGCCAGGAGGTCGGCGGCCACGTGCTCCGGGTCGGCGTGGCCGTCGGCGACGACCAGCGTCTCGGTCGGGCCGGGCAGTGAGGCGATGCCGACCTCGCCGAACACCTGCGCCATGGCGATGACGACCCAGGCGGAGCCGGGTCCGACGATCTTGTCGACGCGTGGGACGCTCTCGGTGCCGTAGGCGAGCGCGGCGATCGCCTGCGCCCCACCGAGGCGGTAGACCGCCGTCAGGCCCAGGCGTTGGGCCGCGTAGAGCAGCGCGGGGTCCACGCTGCCGTCCGCTCGCGGCGGCGTGGCCACGACGATCTGCTCCACGCCGGCCACCTGCGCCGGCACCGCGCTCATGATCAGCGAGCTGACCAGCGTGGCGGCGCCGCTGGGCACGTAGCAGGCGACCCGCTCCAGGGGACGGATGATCTGCCCCAGGACGCCGTCGGCACCGGCGGCCACGAAGCCCTCCGACGGCTGGCGCTCGTGGAAGGCCCGGACGCGCTGGATCGAGGTGTCGATCGCGGCGGCGAGGCCGGCGTCGAGCCCGGCGGCGGCCGCGGCCCGCGCGCCGGCCTCGACCTCGAACGCCTCGAGCCGCACCCCGTCGAGGCGCTCGCCGATGTCGGTCAGGGCGGCGTCACCACGCAGGCGGACCTCGGCGAGGATGGCGGCGACGATCGCGTGGCGTTCGGGGTCGTGCTGGGCGCTGCGACGGTTGCGGAAGGCGGTGAGGGCGGCCTCGCGGCCGTGGAGTTGGCGCATGGCCCGACAGTCTACCCGCGGGGTAGCATGCCGCGCATGTCGCGTTCCCTACGCGTGCTGTGGCGGGCCACGCCGCCCGATCCTCCCCCGACCGCCGACGAGCTCCCGCCCGGCTGCGAGCTCGTGATCGAGCGCGAGGAGGCGCGTGCGCTGGAGCACCGCGACGCGATCGACGTCCTGATCGACGGCCGGCCAGGTCCGCTGCTCGACGGTGAGCGCCTCGCGCACGTCGTCGTGCCCTGGGCCGGCTTCCCGCCCAGCCTTCGTGAGGCGCTCCTGGAGCGACCGCACCTCGAGGCGCACAACGCCCACTACAACGCGCCGTTCGTCGCGCAGCACGCGCTGGCGCTGCTCCTCGCCGCGGCCCAGCGGCTCGTGCCGATCGACGCCGCCCTGCGCCGCGGCGACTGGGGCGACCGCGCGCGGCCCGAGCGCTCGCGCCACCTGGCGGGCGGCGAGGCGCTGCTGCTCGGCTTCGGCGCCATCGGCCGGCACCTCTCTCCGATGCTCCGCGGGCTCGGCATGCGGGTGAGCGCGCTGCGTCGCCGGCCGGAGGGCGACGCCGACGGCGTCCGGGTCATCGGCCCGGCGGAGCTGCCGGCGGCGCTGTCGCGGGCGGACGCGCTCCTGGTGTCACTGCCGGCCACGCCGGCCACCGAGGGCCTGCTCGACCGCCAGGCGCTCGACCGGCTGAAGCCCGGGGCCCTCGTGGTCAACGTCGGCCGCGGCAGCGTGATCGACGAGGACGCCCTCTACGACGCCCTCGCGAGCGGCCGCCTGGCGGGGGCCGGGCTGGACGTCTGGTGGCGCTACCCGGAGGGACCCGAGGCCCAAGCGGCGACGCCGCCGGCCACGCGCCCGTTCTGGGAGCTGCCGAACGTCGTCCTCAGCCCGCACCGTGCCGACGCGACGGACGCCTCCGAACGCGCCCGCGTGGCCGACGTCTGCGCCACGCTGTGGGCGATCGCCGAGGGGCGAGAGCGGTCGCTTGTCGACGTCGAGGCGGGTTACTGAGGCACCGGGGGCTTCGCGGAGGCCTCATGCCGACGGCCGCACCCCGAGGGGTGCGGCCGTTCATGCTGGTGGGTGGCGTTCGCAAGCGCCACGGCGGCGCGGCAGGGTCCGCGGCACGGCCGCATGGTCCGCGGCACGGCCGCGGACACGGGCTCAGGCCGCGCGCACCCGCTCGACCAGCGCCTTGAAGGCGGCCGGCTCGCGGACCGCGAGGTCGGCGAGCACCTTGCGGTCGAGCTCGACGCCGGAGCGGCGGAGCCCGGCGACGAAGGTGGAGTAGTTCATCCCCTCGAGGCGGGCCGCGGCGTTGATGCGCGCGATCCACAGGCGCCGGAAGACGTTCTTCTTGTCGCGGCGGTCGCGGTACGCGTAGTCCGCGGCGTTGAGCAGCGTCTGCTGGGCGATGCGGAAGCTCTTCGAGCGCAGCCCCCAGAAGCCCTTGGCGCGCTTGAGCAGCTTCTGATGGCGGCGGCGGCGGACGATCCCGGTCTTGGCTCTAGGCATGTCGGCCCGTCCTCACTCGTACGGCAGCAGCCGCTTGATGCGGTCCGCTTCCGGCTTGGCGATGACGAGCGTGACCCGACCCTGGCGGATGCGCTTCCCGGACTTCTTGTAGTTCAGGTGGCGCTTCCCGGATCGCATGGCCACGACCTTACCTCGCCCAGTGATCTTCACACGGGCTTTGGTGCCCTTATGGGTCTTCATCTTCGGCATGCGTTTCGTCTCTCCTCGTGCACCGGTGTGCGACCGGCGGCGCCCGCCCGCTGGCGGTGGGGTGTCGGCGAAGGTTCGTTCGCGAGGGTCAATCGGCCACGGCAACCGGGGCGTTCGTCGCGGCATCCGCGGACGTGGCCGTCGGCGTGGCCGCCGGCGTGGCCGCAGGCACCGGCCGGAGGACCATGTTCATGTCCATCCCGGCGATCACCGGTGCGGAGTCGACCACCGCGAGCTGCGTGGTGTCGGCCGCGACCCGATTGAGGATCTCCTGACCGAGCTCGGGGTGGGTTCGTTCGCGTCCTCGGAACATGATCGTCACCTTGACCTTGTGACCGTCCTTGAGGAACCGACGGATGTGGTTCACCTTGGTCTCGTAGTCATGGCGGTCGATCTTGATCCGGAACTTGATCGACTTCATCTCCTGGCTGCGCGAGCGCTTGCGCGTCTCCTTGGCCTGCTGCTGGAGCTCGTACCGGTACCGGCCGTAATCCATCAGCTTCGCCACGGGGGGCTGCGCCTGCTCGCCGACCAGCACGAGGTCCAGGTCCTGCTCCCGGGCCAGTCGCATGGCGTCGCGGGTGTCCACGATGCCTCGCTGCGTCCCTTCGGCGTCGATCAGCCGGACCTGCCGCGCGCGGATCTGGTCGTTGACCTTCATCTCTCTCGCGATGGACTTCACCTCCTGGTGCTCGCACCGCACACCGCCACTTCCGCGGCGGCATGGAGCGCGGCGTCCGAGTGTAGCAGACTCGGCAGACCCGCGTCCATGCGCACCGTCGGCGGGCGCGCACGGGTCCCGACCGGGCCGACGTTCGTCCCCGCCAGCGCACCGTAGCCTGATGGGCGTGGACGCCTCCCCCGACCGCCCCCTCCGCCTAGGGTTCTCGCCCTGCCCCAACGACTGCTTCGTCTTCGACGCCCTGGTGCACGGTCGCATCGCCACGCCGCTGCGCTTCGAGGTCGTGCTGGACGACGTGGAAGCGCTCAACCAACGTGCGCTCGCGGGTGACCTCGACGTCGCCAAGGTGAGTTACCACGCGTTCGGCCGGCTGGCCCAGGCGTGGTGGATGCTGCGGGCCGGCGGTGCGCTGGGCCGGGGCGTGGGGCCGCTGATCGTCACCCGCCCCGACGGGCCCGCCGGCACGCCGCTCGACCTACGCGGACGGCGGGTCGCCGTGCCCGGCGGCACGACCACGGCCAAGCTGCTGCTGCGGCTGTTCGCGCCCGAGGGCGTCGAGGAGGTCGAGGTGCGCTACGACCGCATCATGCCCGCGGTTGCGGAGGGTACCGTCGACGCCGGTCTGATCATCCACGAGAGCCGCTTCACCTACGCCGAGCACGGGTTGCGGGCGCCGGTCGACCTGGGCGCGTGGTGGGAGGGCCGCAGCGGCGGGTTGCTGCCGCTCGGCGGGATCGCCGTGCGCCGCGACCTCGGCATCGGCGTGGCGCGCGAGGCGCAGCGAGCCGTCGCCGCGAGCGTCGCCGCCGCCTTCGCCGACCCCGCGGCCTCCGAGGCGTACGTGGCCGCGCACGCGCAGGAGCTGTCGCCCGAGGTGCGCCGCGCGCACATCGCGCTGTACGTCAACGCCTACTCGCTCGACGTGGGCCCCGACGGTGAGGCCGCCGTCGAGCGCCTCCTGGCGGAGGCCGCGGCGATCGGCCTGGCGCCGCCCCTGCCGGACGATCCCTTCGTGCCGGCGGCCGGCTGAGGCCGGCTCCGGGCGCCGCTCGCACCCTCCCGGGCGCGCGACTCTGGTACCGGACCCCCGGGTCGGCTACCATGGTCCATGACCTTCACGCACGGCGAAGAGGTGCTCGTCGACGGCGTTCGCTACGTGATCTCGGCCATCGAGGGCCAGCCGCCGTCCCGCTACCGCCTCCTTGCCACCACCCCGCAGGGGCCGAGCGTGCGCTGGGCCGCGCCCGCCGAGTTGCGCAAGATCGAGGCGTACACCCGGCAGCGCTCGGACACCGCGCACGTCATGCGCTTCCACTGAGCCCGCGCGCGACGACGCCCGGCGGGCCGCGGACGTCGGGGCCGGCACGGCGGCCGTGGTGGGCGTCCCGGGCCCGCGGCAGGCGGTGCCGCACGGCCCCACGCGTCGCCTAGCCGTCCTCCCCCGCGAGATGTGCGGCGAGGTCCCGACCCGCGGCCGCGGCCGTCTCGATGCCGACGTCGCCCGTGCAGGCGCCGACGAACCACAGCCCCGGCCATCGCCGCGAGCGGCCCGCGCCGACGACGACCCGACCGCCCACCCGCAGCGGATCCAGCTCCTCCTCGTCGACGACGTCGTGCTCGACCGCGTAGGCCGGCGCGACCCCATCGTCGCCCAAGGCGACGGTGTGACGCCGCAACCGCAGTCCCGCGTCACGCAGGTCGTCGCGCAGGTCGTCGTAGGCCATCTCCGAAAGGCGACCGGCGAGTTCCACCGCCGGGCCCAGGGTCAGCCGCGCGCCCAGGAAGCTGCCGACCGCGAGGACCGTCACGTCGGCCCGCACCGTCGGCCCCTCCCACGTCCGCACGCCGATCACCTCGCCGGCATCGCCGCGCGCCAGGGCGGTGGCGTTCGATTGCACCACGCGCAGGTCCGCCAGTCGTTCGAGCTCCCGCTTGGCGGCGCGCCGCAGCGGTCCGGCGCGCTGCATACCGGCCGCGTCACGCGCCTCGGACGCGACCTCCGACCACAGCGTCGTCGCCGGGGGCCGACCGGGCCAGGCGTCGGCGGGTAGCGCGTAGAGGGTGTCGAGGCTGGTGGTGAGCAGCGTCGTCGCGACACCATGGTGCGCCAGGCCCCAGGCGAGCTCGCAGCCGGCGGCGCCGCCGCCCACCACCAACACGGACCGCACGCCGGCTCAGCCCTCGGGCTCGAAGGTCCCGGAGAACGGCGCGCGCCGGCCCAGCGCGGTCAGCACCACGAAGCGCTCGTCCGCGAGCCGCTGCAGCACCAGGACGCCCGAGCCCCCCGGCACCAGCTCGCTCGCGCCGGCGCCCTCGACGAGGATCCGCGCGTGCAGCGGCAGACGGTGGCGCAGCACGCCGAGCTCGTAGCGCCGCTGGCCGCCCGTGCGGTAGCCGAAGAAGACGTCGGGTGGGTCGTCGTCGCCGTAGATGCAGGTGAGCGACCGCGCCTCGCCGGCGCGGTAGTGCGCCGCGGCGTCCCAGGCGATGACCTCCGCCTCCTCGCGCCCGACGTGACGCACGGTCGGCCGGCCGGTGTCGCCGTAGAAGGCGGCCGGGAAGCGGCGCGATTGGACGTAGAAGCCGCCCGCGCCCACGCGCACCTTCATCACCTCGTTGTCGTAGCTGGTCCCGCGCACGAGGCTCTTGAGGTGGGAGATCGCGAGACCGAAGCGGCGCTCGTGCTCGGCCGCGAAGACGTCCCAGTCGGGGTCGACCAGGGCGGCGTCGGTGTTGACCACCACGCCGAGGCCGCCGCGCTCGCCCGCGCGCTCGCGGGCACTCACGCGGCCACGCCCCGATGCAGCGCCGAGACGCCCCAGGTCTGCAGCCGGTAGCGCACGTCGGCGAAGCCGGCCGCCCGCATCCGTTCGGCGAGCGCCTCGGGGGCCGGGAAGGCCATGACCGACGCGGGAAGGTAGGCGTAGGCGCCGGGTCGTCCGGAGACGCGACCACCGAGCCACGGCACGACCCGCGTGAAGTAGAAGCGGAAGACGCGGCCGAAGACGCCCTCGGGGGGCGGCGGGAACTCGAGCACGACCGCGACGCCACCGGGCCGGAGGACCCGGCGGAACTCCCGCAGGCCGGCATCGACGTCGGCGAAGTTGCGCAGCCCGTACGCGATGGTGACGGCGTCGAACGACGCGTCCGGGTACGGCAGGGCGGTGCCGTCGCCGACCTCGAGGCGCACGTCCACCCCGCGGCGCGCGGCCTTGGCGCGCCCGACGGCCAGCATCGGCTCCGAGAAGTCGACCCCGACCACGCGGGCGTCGGGTGCCGCCCGGCGCAGGGCGATCGCGAGGTCGGCGGTCCCGGTCGCGACGTCGAGGACGTCGCCGGGGTCGCCCGCGAGCGCCCAAGCGACCGCCTGCCGGCGCCACCCGCGATCGACGCCGAGGCTCAGGATCGCGTTCAGCGCGTCGTAGCGCGGCGCGATGCCGTCGAACATGGCGCGCACCTCGGCCCCCTTGGCGGGGTCGCCCTCGCCGATGGGGGGCAGGTGGGG
>CAZJUA010000257.1:0-5302 GCA_964549045.1 uncultured bacterium
ACGCTCGAGCGGATCGCCGCCGTGCATCTCAACGACAGCGTCTTCGGCCTCGGCAGCCACAAGGACCGCCACGCCTCGATCGGCGAGGGCGAGCTCGGCCGTGAGGCGTTCGCCCGCTGGTTGGCAGACCCCCGCTGGGGCGACGTGCCCATGGTGCTGGAGACGCCCCTGGGCGACGACGGCCTGGGCCACGCGCGCGACCTGGCGACGCTGCGCGCGCTGCTGTGACGGCGCGCGGCGTCAGCCCAGGTCGATGCGCCCGTAGCGCCCGCGCACGTAGGCGAGCGAGCCGGCCTCCGCGACGCGGGCGTGGTCGATGCGGCCGACCACCAGCGTGTGGTCACCGACCGGCACCTGGTTGACCACGACGCACACCAGCTGCGCGGCGGCGCCCCTGAGCACGGGGTGGCCGTCGAGCTCCTCGAACGGGTCGCCCTCGAGCGCCACCGGGCGGCCGGCGAAGTGGTCCGAGACGGCCATCTGATCGGCCGCCAGCACGCTGACGCCGTAGCGCGCCAACGCGGGCAACATCGCGTGGGCCCGGGCCTTCAGGCCGATCGCCACACCCACGAGCGGCGGGGTCAGCGACAGTGAGGTGAACGAGCTGACCGTGATGCCGTGGACGGTCCCTCCGCGGGCCTCCTCGGGCGCTCCCTCCGGCAGCTTGAGGGTGACCACGGTGACGCCGGTGGGGAACCGCCCCAGCGTCTGGCGGAACAGGTCGGGGTCGATGGGCATGCGGGGGTCCTCCTGGCGGCCTTCCGCGGGCGCGGCGGCCGCACGACGACCCGCAGGGTACGCCACGCGTCGTAACCTCGCACGATGCCGCGAACCAACCCCGAACCCCCGCCCCTGAGGCGGCTGTGGCGCTACGCCGCCGAGCGGCACTACCGCGGTCGAGCGCTCGGCGCCGCCGCGCTCTCGATCGCCAACAAGCTCTTCGACCTCGCGCCGCCCTTCCTCATCGGGGTGGCGGTCGACGTCGTGGTGGCGCGAGAGACCTCGCTGATGGCCGGCCTCCTCGGGGTGACCGACCCGGCCGCCCAGCTGGGCGTGCTGGCGGTGGCGACCTTCGTCATCTGGGGCATGGAGAGCCTGACCGAGTACCTCTTCGCGATCCTCTGGCGCAACCTCGCGCAAGACGTGCAGCACGAGCTGCGGCTGGCGGCGTTCGACCACGTCCAGCACCTCGACCTCGCGTTCTACGAGGAGCGCGACACCGCCGGCCTGATGGCGGTCCTCAACGACGACGTCAACCAGCTCGAGCGCTTCCTCGACGTCGGGGCCACCGAGGTGTTGCACCTGGCGACCACCGTCCTGGTCCTCGGGGCGTTCTTCTTCGTGGCCGCGCCTGGGGTGGCGTGGTGGGCACTGCTGCCGATGCCGTTCATCGTGTGGGGGTCGCTGCGCTTCCAGCGCCTGATGGCGCCGCGCTACACCGCCGTGCGCGAGCAGGTGGGGCTCCTCAACGCGCAGTTGGCCAACGCCCTCGGCGGCATCGCGACCGTCAAGAGCTTCACCGCCGAGGAGCGCGAGGCGGAGCGCCTGGGGAAGCTCTCGCGCGGGTACGTCCGCAAGAACGCGCACGCGATCGCGCTGTCGTCGGCGTTCGTGCCACTGATCCGCATCGCGATCGTGGTCGGCTTCATGGCCACGCTGGTCTACGGCGGCCGCCTGGCGCTGTCCGGCGAGATGGCGGTCGGCGTGTACTCGACGCTCGTGTTCATGACGCAGCGCCTGCTGTGGCCGCTGACGCGCCTCGGCCAGACGCTCGACCTCTACCAGCGCGCGATGGCCTCCACCCGGCGCGTGTTCGCCCTGCTCGACGAACGGGCGCAGCTGCGCGACGGCGCCCGCCCGCTGCCGACCGAGGCGGTCGGGGGCAACGTGCGGCTCGAGGGGGTCCGCTTCGCCTACGCGACCGGCGACCCCGTGCTGCACGGCATCGACCTCGAGGTGCCGGCCGGCCGCACGCTGGCGATCGTCGGTCCGACCGGCGCCGGCAAGTCGAGCGTGGTCAAGCTGCTGCTGCGGCTCTACGACCCGACGGCCGGGCGCATCACGCTCGACGGCGTCGACCTGCGCGACGCCGTCCTGCGCGACGTCCGCAGGGCGGTGGGCCTGGTGAGCCAGGACGTCTTCCTGTTCCACGGCAGCGTGCGCGAAAACCTGCGCTTCGGCCGCCCCGACGCCGAAGACGGCGCGCTGTGGCGCGCGCTCGAGCTCGCCGAGGCGCGGCCGTTCGTCGAGGCGCTGCCGCAGGGGATCGACACCGTGGTCGGCGAGCGCGGCCAGAAGCTCTCGGGCGGCCAGCGGCAGCGGCTGGCGCTCGCGCGCGCGATCCTCAAGGACCCGCCGGTGCTGGTGCTCGACGAGGCGACGAGCGCGGTCGACAACGAGACGGAGGCCGCCATCCAGCGCTCGCTCGAGACGCTGACCCGCGGGCGCACGACGATCGTCATCGCGCACCGCCTCAGCACCGTCCGCCACGCCGACGAGATCGCCGTCCTGGACGGGGGACGCGTCGTCGAACGCGGCCGCCACGCCGACCTGATCGCGCGCGGCGGGGTGTACGCCGGGCTGTGGCGCGTGCAGACGGGCGAACGGGCCCCCGCGGGCGAACCCGGCGGAAGGGCGCACGCGGGCGAACCCGGCGGGCGGGCCCCCGCGTCGATCACCGGCGACGCGCACGGAAGCGACGCATCGCCCGCGGCGCGGCGGTAGATTCGCGCGTGCGCAGACGCCGCTGGCTCCTCTTCCCGCTCCGCTTCGTCCACGTCAACCTCGGCCTCGCCCTGTTCGGCTTCAGCATCGCCCTGATGCTGCGGGCCGGCGTGGGACTCGGGCCATGGGACGTGTTCCACGAGGGCGTCTCCCTGCGCACGCCGCTGACGATCGGCCAGGCGATGATCGGCGCCGGCTTCGCGCTGATGGCCCTTTCCGCCGCGCTGGCGAAGGTGCGGCCCGGGATCGGCACCGTGATGAACATGGTGTTCATCGGCGCATGGGTCGACCTCTTCCTGGCGCTGCCCGCGTTCCCGCAGGCGCGCGGCTGGCTGGACGGCGCCGCGCTCTTCGGCGTGGGGTTGGTCCTCAACGGCGTGGCGACCGGCCTCTACCTCACCGGTGGCCTCGGCGCCGGCCCGCGCGACGGCTTCGCCCTGGCGCTCGCCAAGCTGCTGCGGGTCACGGTCCGACGGGCACGCACGCTGGTCGAAATCGTCGTGCTGACCAGCGGCTGGCTGCTCGGCGGCACGGTCGGCGTGGGCACCGTGGCCTTCGCCCTGGCGATCGGCCCGCTGATGCAATCCAGCCTGCGGCTGTTCGCCGGGCTCGAGCGCGCCTACGCGCGACGGCTGGCCGCGCCCGCCGACCGCGTGGGCATCCGTACCGAGTAGCGGCCCGCGCGGCCCCTATCATCGCCGTAGAGCGCTTCGAAGGGGGTCGTCACCGTGGAGGTCGTCCACGTCCTGGGATCGGGCGCCGCGTTCAGCGACGGCAGCCGCACCACCACGATGCTGGCCCTGGAAGGGTCGTCCGGCATCGTGGTGATCGACTGCGGCGGCGACGTCGTGCAGCGGTTGCTCGCCCAGGGCCTCGACCCCTTGCGCGTGACGGCGCTCATCGTGACCCACGAGCACGCCGACCACGTCGGCGGCCTACCGCTGATGGTCGAACGGCTGTGGCTCGCCGGTCGGCGCGCGCCGCTGCCCGTGATCGGCATCGGTCCCGCCGTCGCCCAGGCGGTGCGACTGCACGACGCGTTCGAGACCGGCGACTGGCCCGGTTACGCCGGCATCGCTCCGCAGGTGGTGCCGCACGAGGTCGGCGCGCCCGTGCTGCGGAACGCCGACTGGCGCATCACCGCGGCCCCGGGCACGCACTCGGTGCCGGTCATCGGCCTGCGCATCGAAGCCGCGAACGGCGCCGTGGCGGCGTACTCCTCCGACACGACGTACGATCCCACCATCGTCGACCTGGCCCGCGGCGCCGACCTCCTGCTGCACGAGGCCGCCGGCGAGACCCCCATGCACGCCTCGCCGTGCCAGGCAGCCAGGGTCGCTGCCGAGGCCGGCGCGGGCCGCCTGGTGCTGGTGCACCTGTCGCACGACTTCGACGAACACGGCCCCGAGGTGACGTGCGCTCGGGGCCGCTTCGGCAATCTGGAGATCGGCTTCGACGGCGCGCGTTACCCGCTGACGCCCGCGGCCGTCTCCATCGGCTGGCGCGCGGTCGGCGCGGTGGCGTCCCACAAGCGCCCGTAGCGCCGCGGGGCGCGCCCCTCCCAACCGCGCTTGTGCCAGGCGTAGCCGGCGACGAGCGGCAGCGTGACGGTCGCCTCGCCGTACACCATCTGCTCGTGGGCCAGGGCCACCTTGCCCCAGCTGCTGGCCTCCTTCAGGGTCGACCCCGACAGCGCGCCGTCGCGCTCGTCGGCGACCGTCAACTGCACCGCGTACGCGTGCATGTCGGCATCGAAGCCGAGGAACTCGGCCGAGACCACGATGTCCTGCACGAAGTTCTTCGGCACGCCGCCGCCGATCATGAAGATGCCGGTGGTGCCTTGATGCACCTTGATGTCGGTCAGCTCGCGGAAGTCCTTGACGCTGTCGATGGACACGTGGGCCTCGGGGTGCTGCACCTGGTGGGCGACCAGACCGAAGCCGGCCGAGCAGTCGCTGAACGCCGGAACGAAGATCGGCACGTCGAGTTCGTAGGCGACCCGCACGATGCTGTCGGCGCCCAGGTCGCGCTCGACGAGGGTGCGACCCATCTCGCGCAGGAACTCCCGGCTCGAGTACGCGCCGGGCACGAGGCCGTCGGCGATCTGCTTGACGGTCTCGTCGCAGACGCGCAACTCGTCCTCGTCGATGTAGGTGTCGAAGATGCGGTCGATCTTCAGCTCGCGCAGCACGTCGTCGTCGGCGAACCGGTCGCCCTGGTAGTGGTGGAACCCGAGCGCCTCGAAGAAGTCCTGGTCGACGACGTTGGCGCCGGTCGAGACGATGGCGTCGACCATGTGGGCACGCAGGAGGTCGACGATGATCCGCTTCTGGCCGGCGGACACGATGGAGCCCGCGAGCGTCAGGATGACGCCCGCCTTCGGGTCGCGCACCATCGCATCGAGGATCCGGCCGGCTCGCGCCAGGTCGCGCGCCGAGAAGGCGGTGTCGGCCATCATGTCGACCAGCGGCACGACGTCGACCTTCGTGATGTCGAGGTGCTGGACGACGCTCTGGAGTAGGGCCTGCTTGTTCGCTTCACGAGCCATGGTGGAACCTCCAACGTGCGCGCCCTCCTC
>CAZJUA010000258.1:0-11501 GCA_964549045.1 uncultured bacterium
TCGTGGTCGTCGCCGCTGCCGGCAACCGGGGGGTCCAGGCCCTCGATCAGCCCGCCGGTTCAGCCACCATCGCAGTCGGCTCTGTCAACCACGACTACCTGTGGAGCACCTTCAGCAACTACGGCCCGGGTCTGACCTTGACGGCGCCGGGCGGCAGCGCGCCCCCAGGCGCGCTCTGTTCGACGATCACGAGCACCGGCATCGACTACTTCGCCGGCTCGGCCGAACACGCCTGGACCTGCAAGGGCGGCACCTCGATGGCCACGCCTTACGTGGCGGCCGCCGCGGCCCTCCTGATCGGGGTCGAACCGTCGCTGCGCGGTGATCCTGCGTCGGTCGAGGCCCGGCTGGTGGCCGCCGCAGCAGAGCTCCGCCCGCTCAACAACGACCCTGACGGCTTCTACGGCGCCGGCGTCCTCTGCCTCGACGCCCTGCTCACCACCGGCAGCGTCTGCGGCGTGCCCGTGGTCCCCTGAACACGGCCACGGCGCCCGCCTACAGCAGCAGCGACGCCACCCGCAGCGCCTGCCCGAGGGCCCAGGCGAGCGCCAGCGCCGCCGCGGCGCCGGCGACGACGTCGATGCGCCGGTCGGCCGGCAGCCCCTGCCGGGCGAAGCCCCACAGGAGGCCGCCGACCACGCCGCCGACGTGCCCCCACAGCGAGACGTTCGGGATCGCCAACGAGATGAAGCCGATGAGCAGCATCCACTGGAGCAGGCTGCCGAGCAGCTGCCGATCGCCCTGGTCACGCCGGCGGCTGACGTCGGCCAGCAGGGCGCCGGCGACGCCGAGCACGCCACCCGAGGCGCCGACGAGCAAGACCGTGGCACCGGCCTGCGCGATGCTCGTCAGGTAGGCGCCCATGGCGGTACCGACGGCGAAGGCCGCCAACAGGTAGCCGGCGCCGCGGCGGGCCTCGACCATGCGCCCCAGGTCGAACAGCACCCACAGGTTGAACCCGACGTGCACCAGATTGCCGTGGACGAACGCGTAGGCCAGGAAGCGCCAGGCCGCGTCGGCCGCCGGGAAGTCGGGGACACCGAGGACGAAGGCGGCCGCGATCGAGCTCGCGTCCACCGAGAAGCCGGCGAGCGGGAAGCTCCCGGCGAGGCGGTCGAGCAGTACCTGGCCGCCGTACGCCAGGCCGATGACGGCGACCAGCGCGACGGTCGCGAGGCTGCGGCCCGCGGCGCGCAGGGGCGTCGGCAGCGGGCGCCCGGCCGCCTCGAGGGCCCGCGCGTGGCGCGCGCGGCGCGCGGGCGCCGCGACCCGGTAGGCCTCGGCGTGCAGCTTGAGGGCGGCCTCGGCCTCGCCGGCGGACTCCGCCGCGCGCGCGACGAGCCCGTACCACACCTCGGGCGGCACCCCCGCCGGCGGCGTGCGCAGCGCCTCCTGCACCCGGCGCAGGTTGCCGAGTTCGGCGTCGACCATGACCTCGGCCACGACCATCGCGCGGTAGGCGATGGGATCGGGTGGGCCGGACTCGACCTCGCGCCGCAGCATCGCGACCGTCGCCGCGGCTTCCTGCATCCGCCCCGCCGCCAACAACGCCTCCACCCGGGCGACCTGACCCGCGACGCCGGCGCGTCCGGGCGGCAGTTCGGTCGCCAGCACGGCGTCCCAGTCCTCGCGCAGGGCGTGCGCCTGGGCGGCCATGGTCGCGGCCTCGGTCGCCGGCAGCCGGGCCAGCGCCGCGTCGCCCTCGCCGCGTTGCAGCGCGACCTGGACGAGCAGGCGCCGGGCGCCGTCGCGGCCGGCGGCCGTCCAGTAGAGCGCCGCCACCAGGGCGTCCGCGACGCGCCACAGGCCCGCCCGCGCCAGCGTCGGCAGCGACAACGGACCGGCCACCCACGCGATGCCCGCGGCGAGCGCGAGCCAGCGAAGGACCGGCGCCACGGTGACGCCGGCGAGGGTGGCCGCCACCACCGCGCCGGCGCCCACGGCCGCCACCAGCGTCTTGAGCGGGAGTTCGGATGCGAACGGCGCCAGCCGGCGCGTCCAGCCGACGGCGGCCGCGCCGACGAGCGCGAAGGCGAGGAGCAAGAGGACGTCCTGGGTCATCCCCGCGAGCCTACCGCCAAGGGGCTCCTCGGGCCGTTACGATGAGCCCATGCGACCCGTCTCGGACCGGGCTCGACGCGTGCGGGGACCCCGATGATCGGCACCCTCCTCGGCCTGGCCGTCGTGCTGCTGGCGTACTTCATGGGCGCGATCCCCACCGGGTTGATCGTGGCGCGCCTGCGTGGCGTCGACATCCAGGCGGCGGGCTCCGGCAACATCGGCGCCACCAACGTCCTGCGCTCGGTGGGCCCGTGGTCCGCGCTGGCCGTCATGCTGATCGACCCGCTGAAGGGCGTCGCGGCGGTGACGATCCCGACCCTGCTCGGCCTCGGTCCGTGGTGGATGGCCGCCTCGGCCATGGCGGCCGTGCTGGGCAACGGCTTCAACGTCTTCCTGCGCTTCCGCGGCGGCAAAGGGGTCGCGACCACCCTCGGGGTGTTCGCCGTCATCGACCCGTGGATCACGCTGACGGGCGTGCTGATCTTCGCGCTGGCGCTGGCGTTCGGGCGCATGGTCTCGCTGGCCTCGCTGGTGGCCGTCTGTAGCGCGCCCGTCATGCTCGTCGTCCTGGGCGACGCCAGCCTCTCGAAGACGCTGCTCGCCATCGCGCTCGCGCTGCTCTCGGTGTGGCGGCACCGCGACAACCTCGCGCGCCTGGCTGCCGGCACCGAGCGGCGGCTGGGGCGGCCGCGACCCGGGTGACGCCGACGGCGGGTCGGGCGGGCGGGCCCCGGCGGATCATGCTCGGACGTCCGCGGCGAGGCGGCGGGCGGCGTGGCGCGAGCGCTGGACCAGCACCAGCCCGGCCACGGCCACCGCTCCGCCGATCAGCGTGAGGAGGCTCGGCACCTCGCCCAGCCACCACCACGACAGCAGCAGCGCCACCACCGGGATCAGGTAGAGGAACGACGTGACGATCGGCGCCGGCGCGCGCTGCAACGCGACCGCGAAGAGCGTGTAGGCGATCGCCGAAGGGACGACCCCCAGGTGCAGCGTCGCCAGCAGCGGGCCGCGGCCCGCGTCCGCGAGCGCCTGCGGCAGGCCGGGGAGGAACGCCAGGAGCGGCAGCGTGCCGCCCCAGGTGACGTAGGCCGTCACCTCGAGCGGTCGGTAGCGCGCGAGGAAGGGGCGCTGCAGCACCGCGAAGAACGCCGTCGCCGTGGCGGAGACGAGGATCAGGCCGGCGGCGGGGTGGATGACGCCGACGGCGCCGTCGCCGAGGACGATCAGCGCCACCCCCGCGAAGGCGATCGCCGTGCCCCACCAGCCGAGCGCCGGCAGCCGGTCGCCGGTGAGCCGCCAGGCGATCAGCGCCGTCAGGGCCGGCGCGGTCGCGATGATCAGGCTGCTCGCGCCGGCCGAGACGTGCACCTCACCGAAGTTGAGCGCCAGGTGGTAGGTGGCGATGCCGACCACCCCGAGCCCGAGGAACGCGGGAGCGTCGCGCCAGGCGGGCCACGGGCGCGCCCGGAACGCGAGGAGGAAGGGCACGAACGTCACGGACGCCACCAGGTGACGCGCCAGCGTCAGGTGGGCCGGGCCCAGGCCCTCGAGCCCGAGCTTGATCGCGGGGAACGCCGAGGCCCAGAACACCACCAGCAGCGCCAGCGCGACGAGCGTCCCGGGTCCGAGGGGCACGGCCGGTGCCGCCGTCAGGCGGTCAGCGCCACCTTCCGGCCGCAGGCACACCGCTCCTCGTCGCGCACCATGGTCGTCACGCCCTCGCGGTACCACAGGGCACCGCAGTCGGGGCAGCGCACCTCGTGCCCGCCGAGCGTGGCCATCGCCGCGCCGTCGACGAAGCGCGCCTCGCCGCACCAGTGGCAGACCACCTCGGCGCCGCCGGCCTCCGCCACCATCTCGGCGCGCTCGCCGGGCGTGAGGTAGGCCACGGCGGCCAGCGCCTTCTCGTCGCTGCAGCGGCAGCGGAAGGCGAGGGGCAGCGCCTGCTGGGTGAGCAGCTCCAGCTCGAGGCCCCAGGTCAGCTCCTCCATGACCTGCCGCAGGTCCTGCCGGGCGAGGGCGTCGGTCAACTGGCCGAACGCGCGCACGTTGGCCTCGAGCAGCGTCAGCGCGGCCTCCTCGGCGCCCGGGAGCGCCTGCAGGATGACGCCGCCAGCGCGGCGGACGCGCGCCGCCGCGGCCCCCCTCGCGCGCCCGTCGCCCGTCGCGTCCTCGAAGCTCACCCCCAGCAGCACCGCCGAGGCGATCTGCTCGGAGCGCGCCAGGAAGGTCGCGACGTCCTCGGCGATCTCGCCCGACGCCAGCTCGACGCTCGAGGCGTAGGGGTCGCCGTAGGGCGCGTGCGAACGGATGACCTCGATGTGGCCGTCGCGGCCGACGGCGCCACCCACGTCGAGCTTGCCATCGGCCCGGGGCGACAGCTCGACCTGCGGCATCCGTGCATAGCCGCGCACCGTCCCGTCGAGGCCGGCATCGGCGATCACGCCGCCGAGCGGGCCGCCGCCGTCGATCTTGACCGTCACCCGGTCGCGGTGGTCCTTGAGCAGCACGTGGGAGAGCAGCAGGGAGGCCGTCAGCGTCCGGCCGAGGGCCGCGCCCGCGGTCATGGCCGCGTCGTGGCGGGCGAGCGCCTCGGCCACGAGGTCGGTGGTATCGGCGGCGATGACGCGCAGGGTGCCCCCCGCGGCCACGCCACGCAGCAGATGCGCCATGGTGGATCCTCTCACTGCTCCGGCGTTGGGCAGGAGGCGTCCCGCGCACCCGGAGCCAAACGCGAGAGTCTACACCCGTGGCGGGCCGAAGCGTGCCTCCAGGCGATCCAACGACGCCTTGGGCACCAGCTTGTCGACACCGGCGCCGAGCTGGGCGATCTCCTTGATGCGGGTGCTCGACACGAACGACCAGCGGGTCGCGGTCATGACGAAGAGGGTCTCGACCGCCGGGTTCAACTGCCGGTTGAGGTGGGCCAGCTGCAGCTCCGCCTCGTAGTCCGAGATCGCGCGCAGGCCGCGGACGATCACCCGCGCCCCCGACTGCCGGCAGAAGTCGACCAAGAGACCCTCGAACATCGCGGCTTCGACGTTCGCGAGGCCGTCGATCGCTTCGCGCACGATCGCCAGCCGCTCCTCGATGTCGAACAGCGTGGTCGGCTTCAGCGGGTTGTGCAACACGGCCACGGTCAGGTGGTCGAAGATGCGGGCGGAGCGCTTGATGACGTCGAGGTGGCCGTTGTGCAGGGGGTCGAAACTGCCGGGGTAGACGGCACGGATCATGCCGCGAGCCTAGCAGGCGCCGCCGGGGGGGTCGGCGGGGTGCGTCGCGTCGCCCTCGCCGCCCTCGGCCGCGCGCAGGCCCCCGAGCGCCGACGCCAACGCCTCGGCGAGCAGGGCATCGAAGGTCGCCTGGCCGGCCGCGACGTCCTCCCAGCGCTCCGCCGGGAGCGCGTCGAGCGCGGTCCTGACGACCGCCTGCGCCCGCAGGCCGGCGGCGAGCCGGTCGCGAGCCGCGCGCCGCCCCCGGTCCTCGCCGCTGCGCCGCAGGTGCGCCCCGTGCGCCTCGATGGCGCCCAGCAGCTCGGCGACGCCGCCGTCGGCGGCGACCGTCGGCGGGAGGTCGGCGGCGGCGGCACCGGCGGCCACCACGACCAGCGCGGGCCGCCAAGCCTCGGCCGCCACCCCGACGGCGTCGCGCAGCCCGATCGTGTCGCGCAGATCTCGCGCCAGGTGTTCGGCCCCGGGCCGGTCGGCCTTGGTGAGCGCGAAGACGTCGGCGATCTCCATGAGACCGGCCTTGGCGGCCTGCACGTCGTCGCCCAGCCCGGGCGCCACCGCCACCACGGTGGTATCGGCCACCGCCGCGACGTCCACCTCGGCCTGACCGACGCCGACGGTCTCGAGCAGCACCACGTCGAAGCCGAACGCGTGGAGCAGCGCGAGCGCCTCGAGGGCCGCCGGCGCGAGCCCGCCGGTGCGCCCACGGCTGGCCATCGAGCGGACGAACACGCCGGCGTCACCCGCCCAGCGCGTCATGCGCACGCGGTCGCCGAGCAGGGCGCCGCCACCGTAGGGGCTCGACGGGTCGACGGCCAGCACCGCCACCCGCTCGCCGCGCGCGCGCCAGGCCTCGATCAGGCGGTCCGCCAGGGTGCTCTTGCCGACGCCGGGGGCGCCCGTGAGGCCGATGACGCGCCCGGCCCCCGCCCGCTCGCGGGTCGCCGCGGGCGCGCCGGCCAAACGCGCCGCGGGCGCGCCGGCCGAACGCGCGGCGGGCGCGCCGGCCGAACGCGCGGCGCGCGCGCCGGCCAGCAGCGCGGCACCACGCGGGTCGGCCGCCTCCAGCCACGACAGCCCGCGCGCCAACGCCCGCGCGTCGCCGGCCAGGAAGCGCGTCAGCCACGCGTCCGCCGCCCTCATGCCCGGGAGCCTACCACCCGCTCGCGACGCCGCCCCACGCGGGGCGGCCGCCGCCCTCGTCCGCCCACCAGGCCGGCAGACCCAGCACGGCCTCCATCGCCAGGGCCACGCCGCCCATCGTCACCGCCTCCGGGCCGAAGCGCGACGTCACGACCGCGCATGCGCCGCGCACGCCGGCCAGCGCGGGCTCGCGCAACGCGCGGTCGATCGCCGGCAGCAGGTAGGGCACCACGTAGGTCATCGAGCCGGCCAGCACCAGCATCTCCGGGTCGAGGAGGTCGACGACGTCGGCGGCGACCCCGGCCAGCAGGGCGCCCACCTCGTCGAGCAACGTCAGCGCGCGCGGATCCCCGTCGGCGGCCGCGGCCGCCACCCCCGCGTAGCCGTCGACGGTCAGCCCGCGCTCCCGCAACTGGGCCACGAGCGCCTTCTCCGAGAGGTACGCCTCCAGGCAGCCCCGGTCGCCGCAACCACACGCGCGTCCGCCTGGCACGACCGTCACGTGCCCGACCTCGCCCGCATACCCGCCCGCGCCGCGCTGCAGCCGGCCACCGAGGTAGAGCGCGCCGCCGACGCCCGAGTGACCCGCGATGAGCACGAAGTCGTGGGCGTCCCGCGCCGCGCCGAAGAGCTTCTCCGCCAATGCGGCGGCCTTGGTGTCGTTGTCGACGGCCACCGGCACGCTCCAGTGTTCGGCGAGCCTGGCGCGCAGCGGCACGTCGCGCCAGCCGAGGTTCGGCGCGAAGGCCAGGCGACCGTCGTGGGCCATCAGAGCCGGGACACCGACGCCGATGGCCCGTACGCCGTCCCAGCCCACGCCCACGTCCGCGAGGACCTCCTCGACGCCGTCGCGCAAGGAGGCGATCGCGGCGGCGGGCCCCTCCCCGACCGGGCCCTGCCAACTCGCGATCGGCTCGCCCGCCAGCGACGTCGCGAGCAGCCGCACCACGTCCGGCTCGAGCCGAGCGCCGACGAGCAGGCCGGCGTCGCGGTCGATCGACAGGTGCGTCGGCGGACGCCCGCTGCGTCCCGCCCGCGGCGCCTTCGTCGCCCGCAGCCAGCCGTCGTGGCGCAGCTGCCGCACCACGGCGGACACCGTCGCCGGGTCGAGCCCGGTCGCCTCCACCAGGTCGCTCTGGCTGGACTCGCCGGCGAGGCGCAGCGCGTGGAAGACGCGGGCGACGTTGAGGCGGCGCACGAGGGCCGGGTTCAGCCGCGGCCGGGGGCGCTGCACCGGATCCTGTGGGGCCGACAAGGGACCGCGGTCACCTTGACTCGCTTCGGGCATGCTGCTACTCTAGCACTTAATTAGACACTCGTTCGAATTCGCTGGGCGGGCATCGCTGGACCGCCCCGTGGCCCGCGAAGCTCGACCGGCAAGCGGCTAGCGCCCGAAGGGGGGCACGCGATGGCGCACGAACCGATCCTCAACGGCGTCGGCCTCAGCAAGTCCTTCGGACCCATCGAGGTCCTCCACGCCGTCGACGTCGACGTGCGCCCCGGGGAGGTCCACGCGCTGGTGGGCGAGAACGGCGCCGGCAAGTCGACGCTGATGAAGTTGCTCTCCGGCTACCACCGCCCGAGCGCGGGCGAGGTCGCACTGGAAGGGCGCCCGGTCGAGTTCCCCGACTCCAACGCCGCCGAGGCGGCAGGGATCGTCCTCATCCACCAGGAGCTCAACCTGGTGCCCGACCTCACGGTCGAGGAGAACGTCTTCCTCGGCCGCGAGCCGCACCGCCTCGGCCTGGTCGACCGCGCGGCCGCCCGCCGCGCCACCGCCGAGCTGCTCGCCACCCTGCGCACCGAGGTCCCGGTCACCCGGCGGGTACGCGACCTGTCGGTGTCTCAGGCGCAGATGGTCGAGATCGCCAAGGCGGTGTCGCGCGAGGTCCGCGTCCTGTGCATGGACGAGCCGACCGACGTCCTCACCGGGCGCGAGACCGAGGTGCTCTTCGACCTGGTCCGGCGCCTGACGGCCGACGGCGTCGCGATCCTCTACGTGTCGCACAAGCTCGACGAGGTCATGGCGATCGCCGACCGCGTCACGATCCTGCGCGACGGCCACAAGATCGGTACGTTCGCCGTCGCCGACCTCACGCCCGCCGAGATGGCCCGGCGCATGGTGGGCCGCGAGCTCGCCGACATGTACCCGCCGAAGCCGGCCGTGCCCGACGACGCGCCGGTGGCGCTCGAGATCGACGAGTTCGACGTCCCCGGCTTCGTCCGCGGGGCGAGCCTGCGGGTGCGCCGCGGCGAGGTGCTTGGGATCGCGGGCCTCGTCGGCGCCGGTCGGACCGAGCTCTTCGAGGGCGTTCTCGGGTTGCGACCGGCCCACGGCACCGTGCGCAAGGACGGCCGCCCGGTCCACTGGCGCCACCCGGAGGACGCCAAGCACGACCGCGTCGCCTACCTGACCGAGGACCGCAAGGCCAAGGGCCTGCTCCTGAGCAAGGGGCTCCGCGAGAACGTCACGCTGCAGTCGCTGGAGCGCTTCGCCCGCCCATTCGTCGATCACCGCGCCGAGCAGCGAGCCCTGGAGTCCTCCGTCGAGGAGTTCGACGTGCGGGTCGCGCGGCTCGACGTCGAGGCCGCCGCCCTGTCGGGCGGCAACCAGCAGAAGATCGTGCTGGCCAAGCTCATGCTGACGGAGCCGGACGTCGTCATCCTCGACGAGCCGACCCGCGGCATCGACGTCGGCACCAAGCGCCAGATCTACTTCTACGTCGGCGAGCTGCTGGCCAGGGGCGTCGCCGTCGTGCTGATCTCGAGCGAGCTGCCGGAGATCCTCGGCCTCGCCCACCGCGTCGTCGTCATGTACGACGGCGCCATCACCGGCACCCTCGACGGCGCCGGCCTCGACGAGGAGACCGTCATGGCGTACGCGACCGGGCTGCGGCACGACCCGCCGCCCTCGATCCCGGAGATCCCCCGTGTCCACGCCTGACGTCGCCGTCGCGCAGACTTGGCGCGCCCGCCTGCGGCGGGGGCCGGGGCAGCAGCTCACGCCGCTCGCCGGCCTGGTGCTGCTGGTCGTCGTCGGGTCGCTCATGCACCCCGCGTTCCTGACGCCCACCAACCTGTTCAACGTGCTCACGCGCTCGGCGTTCATCGGCATCATCGCCGTCGGCGGCACCTTCGTCATCATCGGCGGCGGGATCGACCTCTCCGTCGGCTCGATGGCCGCCTTCCTGTCGGGCGCCATGATCCTGCTGATGAACGCCCTCCACGACGGCACCCTCTCGCCCGTCGGGGTGGTGCTGGTCGGTGTCGGACTGGTGCTCGGCTCGGGCCTGCTGGCCGGCGCCGCCAACGGCCTGGCGATCACCCGCGGCCGCATCGAGCCGTTCATCGTCACGCTCGGCACGCTCGGCATCTTCCGCTCGCTGGTCACCTACCTCGCGGACGGCGGCACGATCTCGCTCGACTTCGCGTTGCGCGGGGTCTACCGTCCCGTGTTCTACGGCGCCTTCCTGGGGATCCCCATCCCCGTCTGGGCGTTCGCCGTCGTCGCCGTCCTGGGTGCCATCCTGCTGCACCGCACGCGCTTCGGGCGCTACGTGCGGGCGATCGGCTCCAACCCGGAGGTGGCCCGCTACGCCGCCATCCGCGTCGCCCGCGTCCGCACCCTGACGTACGTCATCCAGGGGCTGTGCGTGGCGATCGCCGTCGTGCTGTACGTGCCCCGACTCGGCTCCGCCTCCGCATCCACCGGCATCCTGTGGGAGCTCGAGGCGATCGCCGCCGTCATCATCGGCGGCACCGCCCTCAAGGGCGGTTCGGGCCACGTCTGGGGCACCGTCGTCGGCGCGATCCTGCTGTCGCTCATCGGCAACGTGCTCAACCTCACGAGCGCGATCAGCGAGTACCTCAACGGCACCGTGCAAGGGCTGATCATCATCGGCGCCGTGTTCCTGCAGCGCGGCCGCCAGGGCCGCTGAGAGGAGGCCGACCCGACGCATCGCGACGAGCACCCTGCCCGACCGCGGGCCGCGACGCACCGCGCCACGGCCCCGACCCCCCGCCCTCACCCCCTCCTGGAGGCCCCATGAACCGCTCCTTCCGCACCCTCGCCGTCGTCGCCGCCCTGGCGTTCGGCGTCGCCTTCGCCCAGAACTACGTCATCGGCGTCTCGATCCCGGCCGCCACGCACGGCTGGACCGGCGGCGTGAACTGGTGGGCCGCCCAGGCCGAGGCCCGCCTCGAGGCCACCTACCCGAACCTCGACTTCGTCATCAGCACGGCCGGTAGCTCGGCCGAGCAGGCCGACGACATCGAGGACCTCATCGCGATCAACCAGATGGACGCCCTCGTCATCCTGCCGTTCGAGTCCGACCCGCTCACCGAACCCGTCGCCAGCGTCAAGGACCGCGGCGTCTTCGTGACGGTGGTCGACCGCGGCCTGACGCGCGCGGGCATCGAGGACGTCTACGTGGCCGGCGACAACCCGGGCCTGGGCCGGGTGTCGGCCGAGTACATGGTCGAGGCACTCGGCGGCCAGGGCAAGATCGTCGTGCTGCGCGGCATCCCCACCGTGATCGACAACCAGCGCTTCGACGCCTTCATGGAGGTCGTCGAGGGCACGGACATCGAGGTCCTCGACAGCCAGTACGCGAACTGGAACCGCGACGACGGCTTCGAGGTCATGCAGGACTTCCTGACCCGCTTCCCCGAGATCGACGCGGTGTGGGCGCAGGACGACGACATCGCCCTCGGCGTCATCGAGGCGTTGGCCCAGGCAGGGCGCACCGAGGAGATGTTCGTCGTCGGCGGCGCCGGCATGAAGGAGATCGTCAAGCGCGTCATGGACGGCGCCCGCCTGACCCCCGTCGACGTGCTGTCCCCGCCCGCCATGATCGCCACCGCCATGGAGATCACCGCGCTGAAGTTCGTCTCCGACGTCCCGGTCCTGGGGAACTACATCCTCAACGCCGACCTCATCACCCCCGAGAACGCCGCCGACTACTACTTCCCCGACAGCCCCTTCTGACCTAGGGTTCCATCCCTGGCGGGGCGCGGGCGCCCCCCCCCCCCCCCCGCCCGCGCCCCCCCGCCCCCCCCCCCCCC
>CAZJUA010000259.1:0-16734 GCA_964549045.1 uncultured bacterium
CGGTCCTTGTCGAGCTTCTCGCCGGTCTCGGCGTCCCACAGGCGGCAGGTATCGGGGCTGATCTCGTCCGCCAGCACGAGCTCGCCGTCGCCGGTGACCCCGAACTCGAGCTTGAAGTCGACCAGGTCGAGGCCCGCCACGGCGAAGCGCGCGAGCAGGACGTCGTTGACCGCGGCCGCCAGGTCGAAGAGCGCCTCCAGCTCCTCCTCGCTGGCGTGGCCGAGCGCGACGGCCGTCGCCGCGTTCATCGGCGGGTCGCCCAGCGCGTCGGACTTGAGGCAGAACTCGATGACGGTCGGATCGAGCGGCCGCCCCTCCTCGACGCCGTAGCGGCTGGCGAAGGTGCCGGCCGCCCGGTTGCGCACGATGACCTCGACCGGCACGATGCGCACCCGCTGCACCAGCTGCTCGCGCTCCGAGAGCCGCGCGAGGAAGTGCGTCGGCACGCCGTAGTCCTCCAACTCGGGGTACAGCAGCGCCGTGATCGCGTTGTTGACCTCGCCCTTGCCGGCCACGGTGCCGCGCTTCTGCGCGTTGAAGGCGGTGGCGTCGTCCTTGTAGCGGACGATCACCCGCTCGGGGTCGTCGGTGGCGAAGACCTGCTTGGCCTTCCCCTCGTACAGCATCTCGCGCGCGTCGGGGCGTTCCACGCGATGAGGATACGCCACCTTCGCGGCCGGCTGGTTGCCGCATGGCGGGGCGTCGGCGCCCACGCAACAGGCGCCGACGGGCGGCACGCGGCGACGGCCCTCGGACCCGCCTCGGCGTCGCGCCGTCAGCCGATCGTCTGCCCCATGACGTTGAGGGCCACGTGCGCCACCGACGGCGCCACGAGGTTGCCCGTACGCCAGAACAGGTACCCGAGAGCGAGACCCGAGACGGTCTGGGAGGCGATGCAGTAGGCGACGGCCGCGAACGGGTCGCCACCCATGGCGCCGGTCGCCGCCCGCAGATGCCAAAGGCCGAACACGAGCGCCTGCAGCAGGATCGCCCAGGGGACCGGGAGGAGGAGACGGAGCCGCGTCTGCAGCGCGCCACGGAAGAGGAACTCCTCGAATGGCCCGTTCTGCAGCGCGTTGCCGAGGATCCGCGCGACGAGCCGCTGGAGCGTCAGGGCTCCAGTGGCGAGCGCGACGGCCGCCACCGCGGCCGGCACCAGGGTCCACAGCAGTGTGGTGATCCCCACCCCCCGGCCACGACCGAAGCCGAGCCCGGAGGGCCGCGCGCCGAGCACCAGCAGGACCGCGAGCGGGACGATCAGGTACTGCAGCGGGTTCGCGACGGCGTTTCCAGGGCCGCCCACCCAGCGCACGTCGAGGAACGCCTCGCCGAGCGCATGCGCCCAGCTGACCAGCGCCGACCAGACGGGAACGCCGGCGGCTCGCGTGGCGGTGAGCACGACGATCACGGCGATCGCGCCAAGCTGCCACGGGAGTGTCGCCCGCGAGCGCGGGGGCTCGTTCGCCGGCGCGGGAGGCGCGGACGTCAGCCGCCGCGTGAGGAGCACGAGGACGACGAGCAGCCCCGCGTTTCCCAGCAACAGTGCGGCCACGACGCCGTGGCCGGTGAGGGTCAAGGTGAGCAGGGCGGCGAGCCAGAGCGGGGCGAAGGCGAAGAGCGCAGAGCGCCAGCCACAGACGTCGGAACCGGGCATCCGCTACAGCCCGAACCGGCGGTAGGCCTCGTCGACGTGCCGCAGGTACCAGGCGGGGTCGAACGCCGCGGCGAGCTCGGCGTACGACAGCGGGCAGGCGGGGTCCTCGGCCAGCGCGTCGCGCAGGTGGCGGCCGTCCTCCCAGCAGGCGAGGCTGGCCCGCTGCACGATCTCGTAGGCGTCCTCGCGGCCCAGGTCGCGCTCGATCAGCGCGTGCAGCACGCGCTGCGAGTACACCAGCCCGTGCAGCGCGTCGAGGTTCTCGCGCATGCGCTCGGGTCGCACGATGAGGTCGCGCAGCACCCGCCGCAGGCGGCGCGCCGCGTACGACGCCAGCGTGGTGGCGTCGGGCAGCGCGACCCGCTCGACCGACGAGTGGCTGATGTCGCGCTCGTGCCACAGCACGACGTCCTCGAGGCCGGCCTGGGCGTAGGCCCGCAGCAGCCGCGCGATGCCGGTGAGGTTCTCGCTGGCGATCGGGTTCTTCTTGTGCGGCATCGACGAGCTGCCCGTCTGGCCGGCCGCGAAGCCCTCCTGCGCCTCGCGCACCTCGCTGCGCTGCAGGTGCCGCACCTCGACCGCGACGCGCTCGATCGTCGTGCCCAGCAGTGCCAGGGCGTTCAGCAGCTCGGCGTGGCGGTCGCGCGCGACCGTCTGGTTGGTGACCGGGTCGACGGCCAGCCCGAGCCGCTCCGCCACCGCCGCCTCGATCGCCGGCGGCGCGTGGGCGTACGTGCCGACCGACCCCGACAGCATGGCCACCCCCATGACCTCGCGGGCGCGCTCGAGCCGCTCGAGGTCGCGACCGAGGGCAGCGTAGAAGTTCAGGAACTTGAGCCCGAAGGTGGTCGGCTCGGCGTGGATGCCGTGCGTGCGGCCGATGCAGGGCGTGTGCCGGTGCTCGAGCGCCAGCCGCCGCGTCTCGGCGCGCAACGCGCGCACGTCGTCGAGGATGAGGCGCAGCGCGGTGGCGAGCAGTAGGTTCTGGGCGGTGTCGACGACGTCGGTGCTGGTGAGCCCGAGGTGGACGTAGCGCGCGTCGGGCCCGAGGCGCTCGGCGAGCGCGCGGGTGAACGCGACGATGTCGTGGCGCGTCACGGCCTCGAGCTCGGCGACGCGCGCGGCGAAGTCGTCGTCCAGCGGCCGCTCGGCCGCGGCGGCACGCAGCCGGGCCGCGACGCCGGCCGGCACCTCGCCGGTGGCCTCCCAGGCCTCGGTGGCGGCCAGCTCGACCTCCAACCACGTGCGGTAGCGCTCGGCCTCGCTCCACAGGGCGCGCATCTCGGGGGTGGCGTAGCGCTCGATCATGCCTAGGACGCTACCACCGGGGCCGCCGCGGCGGGCCCGCTCGGGCGCTGCGCGGCGCGCGCGTCGGGCGGCCTCGCACGCGCGCCCAGCGGCGTTCACGCCAGCAGCCGCGCCAGCACCAGGTCCTCGAACGCGAGGCCGACCGACTTGAACAGCGTGGAGCGCCCCGGCTCGCGCGACACGCGCCCGGCGACGGCGTCGGCGAGGTCGCCCGCCAGCGCGTCCCACGACCACCCCTCGGCGGCCGCCTGGGCGAGGTCGCCGGCCTCGGCCCGCGCCGCGGCCGCGTCGTCGACCACCACCAGCGAGCGGCGCACCGCCTCGGCATCCGCCTCGCGCATGCCGTGGGTGAAGGCCCCGACGAGGTCGAGATGCTGGCGCTCGTGCAGCCACGCGCCGCGCACGAGCGGCTCGCGGGACGTCGTGGCCACCGTCACGACGTCCGCCTCGCGCACGGCCTCCTCGAGCTCGCGGGCGACCGCGAGCGCGGGCCTCACCGGCGCAGCCACGAAGTCGCGCGCGAGCTCCACCGCCACCGCCTCGGCGCGCTCGGGGCGCCGGCCCCACACCACGACGCGGTCGTAGGCCCGCACCTGGAGGTGCGCCCGCGCCATCCACGGCGCCAGGGCGCCGGTGCCGACGACCAGCAGCGACGCTGCCGTGGCCGGCGCCAGGACCTCGGCCGCGATCGCCGAGACGGCCGCCGTGCGCAGCTTCGTCAACAGGCCCGCCGGCGTCGCCAGCACGGGGGCGCCGTCCGGGCCCATCAGCGTGTACCAGGCCTGCACGCTCGGCAGGCCGCGCGCCCGGTTGCGCGGCAGCACGCTCACCTGCTTGACGCCGAACCAGCCGTCGGCGTCGGCGCAGGGCATCGTCAGCCAGGTGCCGCCGTCGGGGGCGCGCAGCTGCACGCGCTCGGGGACCTCGAAGCGTCCCCGGTCACGGAAGGCGCCGCGCAGGCCGTCGAGCACCCTCGCCCAGGAGAGGTGCGCGACGTCGTCGTCCGTGAGGATCCGCATGCCCCAGGCTACGCGACCGCGCGTCCTCGCGGCGCCCGGACGGGCCCCGCGGACCCGCCGCAGACGCCCCCGGGTGGTACACTCGACCGTTACCGTCGACCCGCGGGGGTCGCCGTCACCGTCGCGTCTGCCGGGCCCTCGGTCCCGCTTCCCCGCGGCGGCGAACGGTGGCGCCGGGGCCGGACGGCAGGAGGGCCCCTTGAACGAAGGCCAAGTCGTCCCCATCCAGCTCACGGACGAGATCAAGTCGAGCTTCATCAACTACGCGATGTCCGTCATCGTCGATCGGGCGTTGCCCGACGTGCGCGACGGCCTCAAGCCGGTGCAGCGGCGGATCCTCTACGCCATGAACCAGGCGGGCCTGGTGAGCAACCGCAAGCACAGCAAGTCGGCCGGCGTGGTCGGCGACGTGCTGGGCAAGTACCACCCGCACGGCGACAGTGCCGTCTACGATGCCATGGTGCGCCTGGCGCAGGACTGGAACCTGCGCTACCGGCTGATCGACGGCCAGGGCAACTTCGGCTCCATCGACGGCGACCCCGCCGCGGCCTACCGCTACACCGAGGCGCGCCTGACCGCCGCCTCCGAGTCGCTGCTCGCCGACCTCGACAAGGAGACGGTGGCGATGCGGGAGAACTTCGACGGCACCACCGTCGAGCCCGAGGTGCTGCCCGCGGCGATGCCCAACCTCATCGTCAACGGCGCCGCCGGCATCGCGGTCGGGATGGCGACCAACCTGGCGCCGCACAACCTCGGCGAGGTCGTCGACGGCCTCGTCGCGATGATCCACGACCCCGAGATCAGCGTCGAGGGGCTCATGGCGCACGTCAAGGGCCCGGACTTCCCCACGGGCGGGCTCATGTCGCGCGAGGGCCTGCGCCAGGTGATGGAGACCGGCCGCGGCAGCATCCGCGTGCGCGGCCGCGTGCGCGTCGAGGAGCGCGCCGGCCGCCACACGATCGTCGTCAGCGAGATCCCCTACCAGATCAACAAGACCTCGTTCATCCAGACGGTGGCGGGCCTGGTGCGCGCCAAGAAGATCGAGGACATCTCGGCCCTGCGCGACGAGTCCGACCGCCAAGGGATGCGCATCGTCTTCGAGCTGAAGAAGGGCGCGCACCCCGAGCTGGTGCTGAACCAGCTCTACAAGTACACCCAGCTGCAGTCGAGCTTCGCCGTCAACAACGTCGTCATCGTCAACCGCTCGCCGCGCCAGCTCAACCTGCGCGAGATGATGCGCCACTACCTCGACCACCGCGCCGACGTCGTCACCAAGCGCACCGAGTTCGAGCTGCGCAAGGCGCGCGAGCGCGCCCACGTGCTCGAGGGCTACCTCATCGCGCTCGACCGCCTCGACGAGGTCATCGCCCTCATCCGCGGCTCGCAGGACGGCCCCGAGGCGCGCGCCGGGCTGATCAGCGAGTTCGGCATGAGCGACGTCCAGGCGCAGGCCGTGCTCGACATGCGGCTGCAGCGCCTGACGGGGCTGGAGCGCGAGAAGCTGCAGGCGGAGTACCGCGAGACGATGGAGGAGATCGCGCGCCTGGAGCTCATCCTGGGCGACGCCGCCGAGCTGTGGCGGGTGATCGAGGGCGAGCTGCTCGACGTGCGCAAGCGCTTCGCCGACGAGCGCCGCACGCAGATCGTCGACCTCTCGGACGACATCGGCAAGGAGGACCTCATCGCGGTCGAGCCGATGGTCGTCACGCTGACGCGCGGCGGCTACATCAAGCGCACGCCGGCCGCCGCGTACCGCGCGCAGGCGCGCGGCGGGCGCGGCGCCACGGCGCAGAAGACCAAGGACGAGGACGTCAACTCGCTGCTGCTCGTCGGCAGCACCCACGACTACCTGCTGTTCTTCACCGACCGCGGGCGGGTGTACCGCGAGAAGATCTACGACCTGCCCGAGGCCGACCGCGCCGCGCGCGGCAGCCACGTGCGCAACCTGCTGCCGCTGGTCGGCGACGAGAGCGTGCAGACGGTGCTGTCGATCCAGGCGCTCGACCAGCCCGGCTCGTTCGTGTTCGCCACCCGCGACGGCATCGTCAAGCGCAGCGCGATCACCGAGTACGCCAACATGAACGCCGCCGGCCTCATCGCGCTCAACCTGCAGGAGGGCGACGAGCTCGTCGCCGTCCGCATCGGCGACGGCGAGGGCGACGTGGTGCTGGCCACCGCCCACGGCCAGGCGATCCGCTTCCCGGAGAGCGAGGTGCGCGACACCGGCCGCGCCACCCAGGGCGTCATCGGCATCCGCCTGCGGCGCGGCGACCGGGTGGTCAGCCTGGCCGTCGTCGGCGACCCCTCGCGCGCGCCGGACGCCGCGGGCGCCACCCAGCTGCTGGCGATCAGCGAGACCGGCTTCGGCAAGCGCACGCCCGTCGTCGAGTACCCCCGCCAGGGGCGCGGCGGGCAGGGCGTCATCACCCTCAAGGTGACCGAGAAGACCGGCGAGCTGGTCAGCCTGTGGCCGACCCAGGGCGGCGAGGAGCTGTTCGTGCTCTCCGAGGGCGGCATCCTCATCCGCACGCGCATCGACCAGATCAGCAGCTACGGGCGCTCGTCGCAGGGCGTGACGATCATGCGCATGGGCACCGGCGACCGGGTGGTCCAGGCGATCGTGCTGCCGGCCGACGAGCAGGTCGCCCAGGTGGCGCAGGCCATCGTCGACGCCGCGCCGAACGAAGACGGGGCCGCGTGAGCGCGATGCGACCCGCCGTCGTCCTCGACTGCGATCCGGGCCACGACGACGCGCTGGCGATCGCGGTCGCGGGGCGCCACGCCGAGCTCCTGGGGATCACGACGGTGGCCGGCAACGTGCCGCTGCCGCTCACCACCCGCAACGCGCTGGCCGTGCTCCGCGTGCTCGGACTCGACACGCCGGTGCACGCGGGCAGCCCACGGCCGTTGGTCGCCGAGCCGCGCACCGCGGAGTTCATCCACGGCGCCTCGGGGCTCGACGGTCCGGCATTGCCCGCGGACCTCGGCGAGCCCGCCTCGCGCGACGCGGTGGGCTTCATCGTCGACACCGTCCGGGCGCGACCCGGCGAGGTGTGGCTGGTCGCGACCGGCCCGCTGACGAACGTCGCCCTGGCCCTGCGCGCGGCCCCCGACCTGGCCGAGCACCTCGCCGGGATCTCGCTCATGGGGGGCGGCGTCGCCTTCGGCAACGCGACCCCGGCGGCCGAGTTCAACGTCCTGGTCGACCCGGAGGCCGCCGACGTGGTCTTCCGCAGCGGCGTCCGGCTCGTCATGGCCGGCCTCGACGTCACCCACCAGTGGCCGATCGGTCCGGACGAGCGCGCCCACATCCGCGCCGCGGGCGGCCGGGTCTCGGCGTTCTGCGCCGACCTGCTCGACTTCTACGGCGCCGCCTACGCCCGCGCCTTCTCCGGCGTGCCCGCGGGCCCGCTGCACGATCCGGTGGCCGTGCTGGCGCTCACCCACCCCGAACTCCTCGAGGCGACGCCGTACCACGTCGTCATCGAGTTGACCGGGACCCACACGCGCGGGATGACGCTCGCCGACCGGCGCGGCGTGAGGAGCGGCGAGGCGCCCAACGTCGAGGTGCTGACCCGCATCGATGCGGCGGCGGCGACGGAGCTGCTGGTGGCCACGCTGGCGGCGTACGGCTGAGGGCGGCGCGGCCGGCGGTGGGCACCCCCGCCACGCCGAACGCCGCGGTGGTCGGTCCACACCCCGCCCCGCCGGGGCTCGGTTAGCATGGCGCCGGTGATCGAGTTCAAGCACGTCACCAAGACCTACGCCCGCACGCACACCCATGCGCTGCGCAACGTCGATTTCGCGATCGGCAAGGGCGAGTTCGTCTACATCACCGGCCACTCCGGCGCCGGCAAGAGCACGCTGCTGGCGCTCGTGCTGCGGCGCACCGTCCCCACGGAGGGCGTGGTGTCGATCGCCGGGCAGGACCTGTCGCGCCTGCGCGACGGGCAGCTGCCGCTGCTGCGGCGCAGCATCGGGATGGTCTTCCAGGACCACCGGCTGTTGCCCAAGCTGTCGGCCGCCGACAACCTGACGTTCGCGCTGCGGGCCACCGGGGCGCACGGCCAGCTCGAGCAGAAGGCGCTCAACGCGCTGCGCCTGGTCGGCCTCGCCCACAAGCGCAAGGCGTTCCCCATCGAGCTCAGCCTGGGGGAGCAGCAGCGCGTCGCCATCGCCCGCGCGCTGGTCACCAACCCGCCGCTGCTGCTGTGCGACGAGCCGACCGGCAACCTCGACCCGGACACCAGCTGGGAGATCCTCGAGCTCCTGAACGACGTCAACATCAAGGGAACGACCGTCGTGATCGCCACCCACTCGCGCGACCTGGTCGACGCCATGAAGCACCGGACGCTGGTGCTGCGCAACGGGGAACTCGTGCGCGACGACGACCGCGGCGGCTACTCGCTCTGACCTCCGGCGCCGCCGCGCCCCGGTTCAGACCTGGCTGACGGTGTAGTCGAGGCGGTCCTCGCCGACGATCATCTCCAGGAACTGGCGCTGGGCGAGCGCGTCGATCATCGCCAGCGAGTGTTCCTTGTCGATGTAGACGCCGTCCTTCATGACGGTGTGCCCGTAGACCCCGAAGCGGTGCCCCGACTGCTGCACGAGTTGCGGCTTCTCGTACCACCAGGTCTTGGTGTCGGGGTCGTGGTAGAAGAAATCGTCGAAGTACTGCATCCCGGGGGTCGGCCCGGCGTGGGCGAAGTGGACGCCGTGGTGGACGACCTCGCGCGGGAAGCTGCGGAACCACGCGGCCAGGTCGTCGGGCAGCGCCACGCCACCCCGCTCGGCCCGGAACTCGTCGTGCTTGAGGCCGCCGCGGGTGCCGAGGTCGTAGTTGTGCAGCAGCGCGACCTCGTCGTGGTTGCCGAGGATGATCTGCAGGTGCCCGTCGGTCTTCTCGACGAAGTCCTTGAAGCGGTAGAGCTCGCGGATCTGCGCCCGGGCCGCGCGCCGCAGGTGGTCGGGGTCGCCGGGGTCGTAGACGTCGGCACCGACCGCGACCGCGTAGGCGCGCTGGTCCTTGTAGTGCACCAGGTCGCCCACCAGCACCACGCGGTAGCGCCCGCTGACCACGGCCTCCGTCGGCTCGTAGGTCGGCGTCACCACCGAGGCGGCGCGCAGCACCGACCACAGCTCGGCCCACATCCCGTGGACGTCACCGATGGCGAGGACCTTGATCACGCGACGGCCCCGGACGACGGCTCGGCCGACGCCGCGCCCGTCTCGTCGGACCGCGGCCCGCCGGCGAGCAGCAGTTGGCGCAGCGCGGCGTAGAGCTCTCTCGCGGCCTGCGGGTCCTTGCCGTAACCCCCGTGCTTCACGAGGATGCGGGCGGCCTCCAGGCCCTGCCCCTGCGCCTTGAGGCGCTCGATCAGGCGGTCGATCATCTGCTGGCCCTCGGGCTTGGCCGGGGTCTCCGCGAAGGCATCCTCGGCCGGAGCCACCGCGGAGGCCGTGACGTCGTCGCGGGCAGCCTCGGCGGGCCGCCCCACCCGGGAAGCGGACGGTTCGGGCCGCGCCGGCGCATGCAGCGGCTCGCGGGTCTCTGGGTCGCACGCCACCCAGGCGCTGGCGTCCGCGGGCCACGCGTGCGCCGCGCCGAACAGCGCGGCCGCCCGCGCGAACGCGATCGCCGCGGTGGCCTCGGCGCCGCCCACGCGGGCGGGACCGGCCACGGCGCCCTTGGTCACGCCGTCGATCACCAGGTGGCAGGCGATCGCCTCGCCGGGCATGGCCGCGTAGCTGACGCTCCAGCCACGTTCGCCGTGCGCGGCGTCGAGGCGCGCATGGAGCGCGGACGCGGCGACCCGGGGCATCACCCGGACCTCGTCACCCCCGTCGCCGACCTCGACCACCGTCCAAGCGAGGTCGTCGTCACCGAAGGGATCGGCGAGGGATGCGGCTGGGGGATCGAGCTGGGGTTCGCCGGCTCGCGACCGGGCAGGCGCGGACACGGCGACATGCTAGCACGCTCCCCGACGCGGCTCGTGGCACCTGCCGGCGCCGGGCGACCGGCCCAGCGCCCGCTCGCCGCCGCGGGGGGCGAGCGGTAATGTAGGAACCATGTCCGCCTCCGTGCCCCGCTCCGCGCTCCTCCTCGCGCTCTTGGTCCTGGCGCTGACCGCCACCGGCGCGGCGCAGTCGGGCCCGCAGGTGACGCTGCTCGCGCCCGATCGCCCGGCGCTCGGCGACACCGTCACGCTGGAGGCGACCGGCCTCCGCGACCTCGACCACGTCGTGCGGGTGGAGGCGCCCGACGGCAGCGAGACGCTCACCGTCACCGCCGCCGTCGGCGGGCGCCTGGCCGTCGACATCACCCTGGAGCAACCGGGCCGCCACGTCGTGTGGCTCGAGGGCGTCGACATCGAGGCGGCCTTCACGGTGACGGCCTCGGCGCCGCCGGGGACGGCAGAACCGTCGGAGACGCCCGCGCCTTCCGGCGTGGCCGAACCGTCAGGGAGCGCGCCGCCGTCGCGGACGCCGCCGCGGTCCGCTTCGACGTCCGGGGAGGAAGCGGCGCCCGTGCCGCCGGTCGTCGATCCGCTGCCGGCCACGCCGGCGCCGGACACCGCCGGGCTCGCGGTCGACGTCGACGCCAACGTCGTCACGGCCCGTGAGAGCGACGGTCGCGTCCGCTGGCGGCTGCCGTTCGGCCCCACGAGCGGCGTCACGCATGACGCGCTTCTCCATCGTGACGCGGTCTGGATCGCCCACGGGCACCAGGTGCTCGAGGTCGACCCGGCCAGCGGGCACGTCCGGTCGCGGGTCGCGACCGCGGGCACGGTGCTGGAACTCGTCCCCGTCGGCACGGGCCTCGCGGTGGTCAGCGAGGTCAGCGCGCCGGGCTCGGCGCTGACGGTCGAGGCCCGGTTGGAGGCCGGCCGCCTGCATCCGCCCGCGCTGTTCGACCCGCAGAGCGACCTGTTCGACGCCCTGCAGCGCGAGGCCGAGGTCGGCGATCCGGCGGCGCGCCTGGCGCTCGACCGCACCAATCCCTTCCTGCACCTGCGGGCGGCCAGGGTCGCGCCGACCGAGGCCGAGCGCGCCTTCGCGGCGAACGAGGCGATCGCCGAGGCGACCACCTTCTACGACCTCGCCCGGCTGGCCCGAGCGTTCGCCGCCGAGGGCTGGTGGGACGCCGCCGACGCCGGCATGGCGGCGGCCGCCGAGGACTTCGCGGCGCGCGGCTACGACCCGGCCCTGCTGACCTCCCCCGAGGTGCACGAGCGCTACGGCTTCCCGCTGCTGCCGCTGCACCAGGCCCTCATGCGCGGCGACCTCGACGCGGCGCGGCTGTGGGCGCCGTGGCTCCACGCCCTCTCGGGGCCGGACCTGCGCCGCGCCGGGCGTGAGCTCAGGGCCTTCGCCACGGCGCTCGCCAACGCCGGCGAACGCGAGGCCGCCGCCGCCTGGCGCGAGCTCGCCGCCGAGCGGACGAACACCGCCGCCAGCGACGCGGTGGCGCGCAACGCCCTGCTGCTCGGACGCGGCGGCAGCGTCGCCTCGACGGCCTTGATGATCGCCTTCTTCTTCCTGCACCTGGTGCTGATCGCCAAATACCAGCGGGCGCAGCAGCTCGCCCGTCGGCAACGCCTGGAGGCGGGCCAGCGGCCGCTCCCGGCGCCGCGGCTGCGCGCCATCCGCTTCTACGGCGTCACGGAGAAGCTGGTCCTGGTCATCATGCTGGCGCTCGCCTACGCGACCGTGGTGCTCGTCGGTTGGGTCGAGCGTGGCGATCCCCTGGTCGCCACCGCCGCGGCGGGGCACCTCGAGGCCCCGGCCGCCGCGGCGGTCTGGTCGAGCGCCGACGGCGATGCCGCCAGCCTCGCCTGGGTGAGGGCCTACCGGACCGACCGCGCCGGGCACGACGAACTCGTGCGGGAGGCACTGGGTTCGTTCGACGACGCCCCCCTGCTCGATCCCGTCGTCACGGCGCTGGCGCAGGGCGACCGGGTGCCGGCCCCTTCGCCGGTGACGCTGCGCGCGGCCGCCGCGGGGACCTGGTACGGCTCCATCGCCAACGCCTTCGTGCAGCCCCAGGTGCTGCTCGACGACCACCTCGTGCTGCTCGGACTGCCCGCCTGGAGCTGGCCCGGTCAGCTGCTGCTCTTCTGGCTCGTGGCGCTGTGGCACCTCGCCTGGCTCCTGATCCCGCGTCCGCGCTACGCGGCCGACGCGCCGCGGCCCCTCCTCTACGAGCTGCTGGCGATCCTCGTGCCCGGCAGCGGCCAGGCCGACGAGCTCTACGGCGTGCTGCTGCTCGTCCCCTGGGCGCTGTTCGGGATCGACACCGTCACGCAGTTGCTCGGTGGCCCAAGCTCGCTCGGCATCCCGTTCGACGCGGGTCTCGTCGTGCTGGGCGTCCTGTACGTCGTCAACCTGATCGCCTGGGCGATCGAGTTCGCCTCCGTGCGCAAGCGCTTGGCCCACCTCCGGGCCACCCGCCCCGACCTCGCGCGGGCGTTCGGCCTGACGCCGACCGGCGCGGCGGCCGACCAGGAGCTCGACCGGGTGTGAGACCGCCGCCGGCGACGGCGACCGGCTACCTGTACGTCTTCGCGGCGGCGCTGCTGTGGAGCCTGATCGGGCCGTTCTCGCGGACGGTGCTCGACGCCGGCGTCGACCCGCTGGAGATCGCCTTCTGGCGGGCCGTGATGGCCGGCGCCGCCTTCGGGCTGCACGCGCTCCTTGCCCGCCAGGCGCGGCTGCGCCCGTGGCCCGCCGGCGGCACCGACCTCCTGGCCCTCGCCGCCTTCGCGCTGATCGGCGTGACCCTGTTCTACGCCGCGCTGGCGTTGGCGATCGACGCGGGCGGC
Source organism: uncultured bacterium (assembly GCA_964549045.1). Classification (GTDB taxonomy): domain Bacteria; phylum Deinococcota; class Deinococci; order Deinococcales; family Trueperaceae; genus JAABTL01. The sequence goes on from CAZJUA010000259.1 coordinate 12,804, forward strand.
ATCAGCCTGGCCTTCGTGCTGCTCTACACGGCGCCCGCGTTCGTGGCCGTGCTCGCCTGGCCGCTGCTCGGCGAGCCGCTCACGCGCGGCAAGCTGGGGCTCGTCGGCCTGGCGCTCGCGGGCGTGGTGCTGGTGGCGCGCGCGGGCGACGCCGGCGTGTCGGTCAGTGCCGCCGCCATCGCCTGGGGCCTCGCCTCCGGCGCGAGCTACGCGAGCTACTACCTGTTCGGCAAGTGGGTGCTCCACCGCTACGCGCCGGTCACCGTGTTCGCCTGGGTGCTGCCGATCGGCGCCCTCGGGCTGCTGCCGTTGGTGCGCTTCGCCCCGGACAAGCCACCCGAGGTGTGGGCCTGGCTCGTCGCGCTGAGCCTGGTATCGACCTACCTGGCGTACCTCGTGTACTACACGGGCCTGCGCCGCACGGAGGCCTCGCGCGCGGTGCTGGTCGCCACGGTCGAACCGGTCGCCGCCGCCGCGCTCGCCGCCGCCCTGTTCGGCGAGCGCCTGGGGTGGTGGGGCTGGGCCGGCGCGACGCTCGTCGTGGCCGCGGCCGCCGGCGCCGCCCTGGTGCGGCCGTTGGCGCGGCCGCGCGTGGCCGCGCACGCGGCCATCGGCAAGGGTCGCGCGACCGACGTCTCGCCCGACGGGTCCGGAGGCCGTTGACCGGCGGCGTCCGCGGTGCTACCCTGCGCCAGTATTCAGCGCGATTGCAACCTCTTGCAGTCCGCCCCGAACCCCAGCCATGCGCCTCACGAACCCGACCCACCCACGCGCTCGACGCCGCTGAACCGCCCCCCACGGGGCGGCCACCCACGCGTCGCGCCACGCCGGTGCGGCGCGGTTCGCTGCCGCTCGGAGGAACCCATGCCCCAATCCCGTGACGTCAAGAAGGTCGTGCTCGCCTACTCGGGGGGCCTCGACACCTCGGTGATCCTGCACTGGATCCGCGAGACCTACGGCGCCGAGGTCGTCGCCTTCACGGCCGACATCGGGCAGGGCGAGGAGGTCCAGATCGCCAAGGAGAAGGCCCTCGCCACCGGCGCCGTGGCCGCCTACGCGGTCGATCTGCAGCGGGAGTTCGTCGAGGACTTCGTGTTCCCCGTGCTGCGCGCCGGCGGCAAGTACGAGACCGACTACCTGCTCGGCACGAGCTTCGCGCGACCGCTCATCGCCAAGCACATGATCGCGGTGGCCGAGCGCGAGGGCGCGGACGCCGTCGCCCACGGCGCCACCGGCAAGGGCAACGACCAGGTGCGCTTCGAGCTCACGGCCTACGCGCTCAAGCCCGACGTCAAGGTCATCGCGCCCTGGCGCGAGTGGGACCTCAAGGGGCGCGAGGACTGCATCGCCTACGCGCACCAGCACGGCATCGATCCCGGCGTCACGCGCGAGAAGCCCTACTCGATGGACGCCAACATGTTCCACATCAGCTACGAGGGCGGCGTCCTCGAGGACCCGTGGAACGAGCCGCCGCCGGGGATGTGGCGCCTCACCACCGACCCCGAGGCGGCGCCCGACGCCCCGCAGGTGGTCGAGATCGCCTTCGAGCACGGCAACCCCGTCGCCATCGACGGCGAGCGCCTCGACCCGGTGGCGCTCCTGTCCCGCGCGAACGAGATCGCCGGCGCCCACGGCGTCGGGCGCGTCGACCTGGTCGAGAACCGCTTCGTCGGCATGAAGTCCCGCGGCTGCTACGAGACGCCGGGCGGCACCCTGCTCTACGAGGCGCACAAGGCCCTCGAGCAGCTGACCCTCGACCGCGAGGTGCGCCGGCTGCGCGACGAGCTGCTGCCGCGCTACACGACCGCCGTCTACAACGGCTTCTGGTACGCCCCGGAGCGCGAGGCGCTGCAGAAGCTGTTCGACGACATCCAGCAGCCCGTGACCGGCGTCGCGCGCCTCAAGCTCTACAAGGGCGGCGTCACCGTCCTCGGCCGCAAGAGCCCGAACAGCCTCTACCGCCAGGACGTGGTGACCTTCGAGGAGGACCACGTCTACGACCAGGCGGACGCCGACGGCTTCATCAAGCTCAACGCGCTGCGGCTGCGCATCGCCAGCCAGCTGGCGGCCGAGCCCGTGCCCGTCGCACGCGACGGGGCCGGCGCACGCGACGGGGCCATCGCACGCGACGCGTCCGTCGCACGCGACGGGGGCTGATCCGGCGGTGACCGACATGCCGGCGCCCAGCCCCGCGACCGGCCGGCCGGGCCACGCCTACGAGGCCGCCCAGCTGCGCTGGGCCACGCTCGCCGACGCGCCCCGCCTGGCGGAGCTGTGGCGCGCCGCCTACCCCGAAGACGACGCGCAGGACGTGGGCGCTTGGCTCCAGCACGGCGGCGCGCTCGCCCTGGAGGACCGTGGCGGGCGCCTGCTGGCCGCCCTACGCTGGCGGGAGGAGGGCGCCGGCTGGCGGGTCGACCGGGTCGCGACGCGGCCCGAGGCCCGCGGCCAGGGCTACGGCCGCTGGCTCGCCACGAAGGTCGAGGCCCTGGCGATCCGCAAGAACGTGCCGTTCCTGCTGCTGAGCCTGCCGAACGCCGACGCGGTGCAGCTCGCCTACTACGAGCGGATGGGCTACCGCGTCAGCGACGAGCCATCGCGCAACGGATCGCCCGAGGCGGCCCACCGCCACCTGCGCAAGGTCGTCGGCGGCGTGTGGCAGCGCAAGGCGACCGGCGCCGACGGCCGGTCGTCGGGCGGATCGGGCCGCCCGTGAGCGGCGCCCGCGACGAGCGCATGTGGGGCGGCCGCTTCGCCGAGGCCACCGACGCGCTCGTGCAGGCGTTCAACGCCTCGATCGAGGTCGACCGCGAAATGGCACTCGAGGACCTCGAGGGCTCCATCGCCCACGCCACCATGCTCGGCGAGCAGGGCATCGTCTCCCCGGAGGAGGCCGCCGCCCTGATCGAGGGCCTGCGGGCCCTGCGGCGCGAGGTCGAGGCGGGCGAGATCGCCTGGTCGGTGGCGCTCGAGGACGTGCACATGAACCTGGAGCGGCGCCTGACCGAACGGCTGGGCCCGCTGGGCGGCAAGCTGCACACGGCCCGTAGCCGCAACGACCAGGTCGCCACCGACTTCCGGCTGGCGGTGCGCGCCCGCACGCATCGGCTGATCGCGCTGCTGCGCGAGCTGCGCACCACGTTCGTCGACCTCGCCGAGCGCGACCTCGACGTCATCCTGCCCGGCTACACGCACCTGCAGGTGGCCCAGCCGGTCCGCCTGGGCCACCATTGGCTCGCCTACTTCGAGATGGCGTCGCGCGACCAGGCGCGCCTCGAGGACTCGCTGGCCCGGCTCGACGTCTCGCCCCTGGGCGCCGGCGCGCTGGCCGGCACCGGCTTCCCCATCGACCGCCACCGCACCAGCGAGCTGCTCGGTTTCCGCGAGCCGGCGGCCAACTCGCTCGACGCCGTCTCGGACCGCGACTTCGCGCTCGAGTTCCTGTCGGCCGCTGCGATCGCGGCGATGCACCTGTCGCGGCTGGCCGAGGAGCTCATCCTGTGGTCGAGCCAGGAGTTCGGCTTCGTCGAGCTCCCCGACTCGCACACCACGGGCAGCTCGATCATGCCGCAGAAGAAGAACCCCGACGTCGCCGAGCTCATCCGCGGCAAGACCGGCCGCGTCTACGGCGCGCTGGTCTCCCTGCTGACGGTGATGAAGGGCCTGCCGCTGGCGTACAACAAGGACATGCAGGAGGACAAGGAGGGCGTGTTCGACGCGGCCGCCACGCTGGCCGTGTGCCTGCGGCTGACCGCCGACATGCTGCCGCGCACCCGCGTGCGGGCCGAGCGCACGCGCCACGCGGCCGGCCGCGCCTTCAGCAACGCCACCGACCTCGCCGACCACCTCGCCCGCGGCGGCCCGCCGTTCCGCGAGGCGCACGAGGCCGTCGGGGAGCGGGGCGCGGTCGCGCCGTCGGAGGGCGGCGGCC
>CAZJUA010000260.1:0-1549 GCA_964549045.1 uncultured bacterium
CCCCCGGTGCTCCCCCCACACCCCACGCAGAGCCCCGCAGACCTCGCCGAGCGTGGCCCGTGCCGCGAACGCCTCGCGCACCGCCGGCATCAGCGTCGCGTCCGGCGCGCCCGCGGCCGCCACCAGCCGCGCCACCGCGTCCGACGCGGCGGCGCCATCACGCGCCCCGCGGAAGCGCCGCAGGTCGTCGACGCGCGCGGGCTCCAGCCGCGGGTCGATCGCCTGCACCGGCACCTCGAGCGTCGTCTCGTCCTGGAAGCGGTTGACGCCCACGACCACCCGGCGGCCCGCCTCCACGTCGCGCTGGAAGGCGTAGGCCGCCTCCTCGATGGCGTCCTGCAGGTAGCCTGCCTCGATCGCCGCGACGGCGCCGCCGCGCGCCTCGATCTCGTCGAACCAGCGCCGCGCCTCGGCCTCGATCGCGTCGGTGAGCGCCTCCACGTGCACGCTGCCGGCCAGCGGGTCGACCGCGTCGGCGACCCCGGTCTCGAAGGCGAGCACCTGCTGGGTCCGCAGCGCCAGCGTCGCGCTCTGCGCCGTCGGCAGCCCGAGCGCCTCGTCGTAGGCGTTGGTGTGCAGGCTCTGGGTGCCGCCGAGCACGGCCGCGAGCGCCTGGTAGGCGGTGCGCACGGCGTTGACGAGCGGCTGCTGGGCGGTGAGCGTCGAGCCGCCGGTCTGGGTGTGGAAGCGCAGCTTCAGGCTGCGTTCGTCGCGGGCGCCGAGCAGGTCGCGCGCCAGGTGCGCCCACAGGCGCCGCGCGGCGCGGAACTTGGCGACCTCCTCGAACAGGTCGCCGTGGCAGGCGAAGAAGAACGACAGGCGCGGGCCGATCCGGTCGACCGGCAGGCCGGCGCGCTCCGCCGCACGCACGTAGGCGACGGCGTCGGCGAGCGTGAACGCGACCTCCTGGGCCGCCGTGCAGCCCGCCTCGCGCATGTGGTAGCCGCTGATGGAGATCGTGTTCCAGCGGGGCACGTGCTCGGCGCTCCAGCGCATGAGGTCGGTCACCAGCCGCATCGACGGCCCGGGCGGGAAGATGTAGGTCCCGCGGGCCACGTACTCCTTGAGGACGTCGTTCTGGACGGTGCCACCGAGCGCGGCGAGCGGCGCGCCCTGGCGCTCCGCCTCCAGCGTGTACAGCGCCAGCAGCATCATCGCGGGGGCGTTGATCGTCATCGAAGTCGTGACCTCGGCCAGCGGGATGCCGTCGAACAGGGTGCGCAGGTCGTCGACGGTGGCGATGGACACGCCGACGCGGCCGACCTCGCCGCGGGCGCGCGGGTCGTCCGGGTCGAGGCCGAGCTGGGTCGGCAGGTCGAACGCCACGGAGAGCCCGGTGACGCCCTGACCCAGCAAGTGCCGGTAGCGCGCGTTGCTCTCCTGCGCGCCGCCGAAGCCGGCGTACTGGCGCATCGTCCACAGCCGACCGTCGGCGTACATCCGCGGGTGGATGCCGCGCGTGTAGGGGAAGGCGCCCGGCGGCTCCCCGCCGGGGGAGGGCGCCGGGGGTGTGGGGGGGGCCCCCCCGCCCCCCGCGGCGGGCGGCCAG
>CAZJUA010000261.1:0-4019 GCA_964549045.1 uncultured bacterium
TGGTCGGGGCGGCGTGATTCGAACACGCGACCCCCTGCTCCCAAAGCAGGTGCGCTACCAGGCTGCGCTACGCCCCGCCGTGCGGGAGTATAGCGCGCCGGTCAGGCGGCGGACGGTGCCTTGCGCGCGACGATCCCCAGGAGACCGGGCTGCGCGTCGGCCGCGTCGCCGGTCAGCGACGGCAGGAACGTCGGCGCGACGAAGCCCGCCTCCGCCAGGGCCGCGCGGTACGCCGTCTCGTCGTAGGCCGCGAAGGTCTGGGCGTGCCGCGTGACGCCTGCGGTCGCCGCATCCACGACGAGGTGGCGGACGGTGGCGGCACGTGCGTCCTCGTCCCAGGAGCTCTCCGTCAGCAGCAGATGCGGCGCGTCGGAGAAGAGGCCGCTCTCGGCGGTCGACCACCGGGCGGGTTCGTGGCCGATGGCGCGGACGGCCGCCGCCGTGTGCGGCTCCAGCAGCAGGATGCCGCCGTCGGCCAGGGCCGCGTGCGCCCGACGCAGCAGCGCCGCGGCGTCCTCGCGGGGCAGCGTGTTGAACTCACCGAACAGCATCGTCGCCAGGCCGTACCCGTGGCCGAGATCCGTGCTGCGCACGTCGCCCTCGACGTACCGCAGCCCGTCGCCGGCGGTCGCCGCACGCCCACGGGCGAACGCGATCGACGCCGGCGAGACGTCGATGCCGACGCAGCGGTGGCCGAGCGCGGCCAGGCGCTCGGTGTAGAGGCCGGGGCCGCAGCCGAGGTCGAGGACCTCCGTCGGCGTCCCGTCCAGCAGGGTCTCGTGGATCCAGACCACCTGCCGCTCGATCGTCGGCGTGCGGCGCGACGCCGCGTCGTGGGCCTGCGACAGGTGCTCGTCGAGCATGCGGGCGCTGAAGCCGGGCTCGTGCCACGGGATGTTGTCCCCCTCGGCCCACGGGACGGGGTGCGGCGAACGGTGCACCACCGAGAGCAGGTCGGTCGGCTCGGCGATCGGGCGGTCGGCGGGCGTGGCGCGCGAGATCGACGCAGGCGCGGCCGCGGCGTCACCCACCTCGTCGAGCGCGAGCCGCGCCCAGGCCGCGATCTCCTCGCTGAAGGGCAGGTGGTCGAGGGCGTCGCGATCGCACCAGGCCAGCGTCGGGTCGCCCTCCAGCCCGCCGTCGTAAGGCTCCTCGGGGACCGCCCAGTAGACGAGATCGACGTGCTCATGGCCGTCCGCGATGGTCTCGAGCTGGACCCCGCGCGGCCGCGTCAGCGGCCGCGGTCCGGGGGCGTGGACGGGGTGCGGACCGACCAGCCGCACCCGGACCCCGGACTCCTCATGCAGCTCGCGCACGGCCGCGTCGTCCGGCAGCTCGCCGGGCTCGACGTGCCCGCCGCAGGGGAGCCACATCCCGAGCTTGGGGTGGCGGTGGAGCATCACCCGGTCGCGCCACACGACGAAGACGGCGACCGCCCAGTCGCGCGTGACGCCGCCGTCGGTCACGAGGCGAGCGGCAGGGCGACGCCGGTGGGCGCGGCCCCGACCACGCTGCCGTACAGGGCGTGCGGGGTGGCGTGCTCGACGCGCACGGCGTGCAGGCCCATGCGCTGCACCTGGACGGCGGGCACGAGCACGGTGTGGTGCTGATCCGAGTGCCCGACGGCGTGGGCGCCGTCGCGGCCGAGCTCCTTGACGAGCACGCGGACCTCGCGCCCCTCGAAGCGGCGGTTGCCCTCCAGCGACCAGTGCTTCTGGCGCTCGACGAGGCGGCCGAGGCGCTCGCTCTTGACCTCGCGGGGCAGGTCCTCGAAGCGGGCGTGCGCCGGCGTGCCGGGCCGCGCCGAGTACGCGAACATGTACGCGGCGTCGAAGCGGGCCTCGTCGTAGAGCGTCAGCGTCTGCTCGAAGTCCTCCTCGGTCTCGCCGGGGAAGCCGACGATGATGTCGGTGGTGAGCACGACGTCGGGCACCCGCTCGCGCAGCTCGCGCACGATGTCGAGGTAACGCTCGCGGCGGTACTCGCGGGCCATCCGCCGCAGCACCCGGTCGCTGCCCGACTGCACCGGCAAGTGCACGTAGTCGCACACGTTCGGGGTCTCGGCGATCGCGTCGATGACGTCGTTGGTGAAGTTCATCGGGTGGCTGGTGGTGAACTTGACGCGCGGGAAGCCGACGGCGGCCACCGCCCGCAGCAGCTCCGCGAAGGAGGGGAGGCCAGGGTCGTCGCGACCGTAGCTGTTGACGTTCTGGCCCAGCAGCACCACCTCGTCGACGCCCTGCGCGCGCATCGCCTCGGCCTCGTGGACGATCGCCGCCAGCGACCGGCTGACCTCGGGGCCGCGCGTCTGGGGCACGATGCAGTAGGTGCAGTGGTGGTCGCAGCCGCGCATGATCGTCAGGTAGCCGGTGAGGGTGCCGGGCGGGGGAGGCGGCGTGAGGTGATCGACGAGGTCGCCCTTGAAGGCCAGGCGGTCGACGCGGCCGCGCGCGGACGCCGCGCGGGCCTCTTCCAGCGCCTCGATCGCGGGCGCGATGTCGGTGATCGCGCCGGGGCCCACGAGCAGGTCGACGCCGAACTTGTCGGCGAGCTCGCGGCCCTCGTCGAGCTGCGCCAGGCAGCCCATCAGGCCGATCGCGACCTCGCGCCCCGCGCGCCGCTGCTTGCGCAGGTCGCCGAGGATCGACACGACCTTCTCGACGGGCTTGCCGCGCACGGCGCAGGTGTTGAGCAGGATCAGCTCGGCGTCGATCGGGTGGTCCACGAGGTCGTGGCCGCCGGCGACCAGCTCGGACTGGATCGTCAGCGTGTCGTACTCGTTCATCTGGCAGCCGTGGGTGATGACGTGGGTCCTCACCGCGGGGCCTCGTTCGCGTGCGCCACGGGCGGCATGCTACCAGCCGCCGGGCCGCGGGCGGGTACGCCGCGCGGGCGGCCCGGACGCCGCATCAGCCGAGGATCACGGCGCCGATGATGACGAGCGCGAACGACGCGATCGCCAGCAGGAAGCCGTGGATCAGGGCCTTGGGGTAGCGCTCGCGGGCGGCGGGCACCGCCGCGGATACCACCAGGACGATGCCGGCCAGGAACAGCAGGCTGCAGACGAACACCCAGGTCTCGAGGGCGGGGCTCATGGTCGGGCCGCCCACGCGATCGACGCGCCGTCGCGCCGCAGCAGCCAGCGGTAGCGGACGGCCAGCGCGCCGTCTTCGCGGGGTTCCGCCAGGCCCACGAGCAGCTCGGCGCCGTCGTCGAGCTCGAGCTCGGCTTCGATCAGGCCGCCGCCGCGGTGGGCGCCGGGGAGCTGGACCGTGCCCACGACCAGCTGCGCCGCGGGCGTCGGCAGCGTCAGACGCAGCCGCACGACCTCGCGGACGCCGTCGGCGACCGAGGCGGACCGGACGGTCACGGTCTCGCGCGGCCGCACGCGACCGTCGTCCGGACGCCAGCGTCCGTCGCCCCCGACGGTGCCGGCGTCGTCGATGGTGAAGCGACCTGGCGCCGAGCCGGGGATCGCGACCAGGACCTCCCACGGGCCGGGCGGCACGACCTCGGTGGTCCACGCTCGGGCGCCCGCGCCGAACGCCTGTTGCGCCTGGGCGCCGTCGACGTCGATCAGGACGGTGCTCGGCGCGGCGACCGCGAGCTCCAGGGTCAGTTGCACCGTGCCGACCTGCAGCAGGGTCGTCGACCAGTCCGAGGGAACCCATGGTGCCCGGGCGAGCACTTGGGTGACGAAGACGGTCCCGTCCGCCCTCAACGCGGTTCCGTAACCGACGCGGTCGAAGTCGGGCGCCAGCAGGTTCGCGCGATGTCCCGGGCTCCGGAGCCAGCCGTCGACGGTCTCGCGCACGGCGTCGAGGCCCGGCGGCACCGCCGCCAGGTTCTCCGCGTGGGTGGCGTACGGGCTGCCCACGCGCGCGAGCCGGTCCGCGACGGTGCGTCGTTCGGGGTCGAGCCCCTGGTGATCGAGAACGTTGCGCGCCGCGAGCTCGGCGGCGTGCTGCCGGGCGGCCCGCGCCAGGCCCTCGTCCCAGAGGGTCGCCTGCGCCCCGTGC
>CAZJUA010000262.1:0-4442 GCA_964549045.1 uncultured bacterium
GCCAGTCCCGCCGGAGCCAGCGTAGGTGGGGGTCCTCGAGTAACAGGAGCGTCTCGAACGGCAGGGCCTCGACGTCGATCCAGTCGCTCACGGGCATGGGGTCATCTTGGCACCGTCAGGCTGGGATGCGCCCCGGTCTCACCGCCAGAGCGGCCCGCTCGGCCCGTACGGCAACCACACCAGCGCCACCAGGCGCATCGAGATCGCGTTGAGGTTCGCCCGCACCGCCACCTCCTCGAGCGTGGCCTCGCCGAAGGCGGCGTCGTCGAGCCGGCGCAGCTCCGCCTGCAGCTCGCGCTCGAGCTCGTCGATCTGGGCGCGCACCGCCTCGACCGTCTCGCCCGCCATGGCGGCCTCCTGGCGGGTCTGCGCCACCCGGCCGGCGCCGCGGGCGGCCGTGCTGGCGCGGCCCAGCTGACCCCTCGCGCCGCCGCCCAGCATGGCGCCGAGGAGGCCGCCGAGCACGGCGACGCCGGTGTTCAGCACCGCCTGCTGCGACTGCGCGGCCCGCCGCGCGGCCGCCTGCTCGGCGCGCCGCAGGCGGTCCTCCAGCGTGCGGAACCGTGACGCGAAGCGCTCCCGGACGCGGTCGGCCTGCGCGTCGCGCGCCTCGCGCGCCCGCTCGGAGAGGCGGATGCGGAAGCCGCGCTCCGACTCGCCCACGCGCGAGACGAGCTTCATCTCCTTCGACGCGTACAGGACGATCGGTTGCTCCGACTTGATCCAGCGCGTGAGCTCGCGCGACCAGCCCTTGTAGCTCCGTGCGTGGGCGGCCTCGGCGGGCAGGGCGGCGAACGCCGCGCCTGCCACCGGCTCGTCCTCGAGGAACTCGACGGGGAGGTCCACCACCTCGGCCCATTCGGGCGAGAAGGCGATCGGCCCGTCGTCCAGCGGCACCAGCACCTGCAGCGAGCGCGTCTCGTCCACGCCGAGGCGCGACTGCGCGTAGCGCGCCTCCGCCGCGGCCAGGACCGCGGGCCGGTAGCTGAGCCCTTCGGCCCGTGCGACCGGCGGCACGAAGAACTGGCGGACGTCGGGCGGCAACAGCGGGCGCGGGGTAGAAGGCGCCGCCGGCGCAGCGGCGGCCGTAGGGGGCGCCGCCATGGCCAGTGGCGCGACCGCCGTGGTCGGGACCGTCGCAGCGGGCGCGGCCACCGTCGGCGCGGCCGCCGGCTCCTGCTCGCCAGCGTCCGGCGGCGTCAGCGCGCGGATCTGGGCCAACGTCATCGGCCCCGCCAGGTAGCTCAGCACCCACCGCGTGGTCATGAGCGTCGGCGCCCCGCGGTGCACGCTGTGCATGAGGAACGTGCGCTTCCCCAGGCCCGAGATCATCCGGTCGAGCTCGGCCCGCGGGATCGGGTTCGAGCCGGCCATCGCGCCGTCGAGGGCGTCGAGCACGCGCGCCTTGTCCCGATCGGTCTGCAGACGGCCGACGAACCAGGTGCCGGTGTTGCCGAGCCCCTTGTAGTCGAGGTCCACCGCGTTCTGGGTCGCCAGCACCACGCCGAGGCCGTGGGCCCGCGCCTGCTTGAGCAGCGTCAGCATCGGCTGCTTCGACGGCGGGTTGGCGGTCGGCGGGAAGAAGCCGAACACCTCGTCCATGTACAGCAGCGCGCGCAGCGTCGTGGTCCCCGGCTGCGCGCGCGTCCACGCCAGCACGGCCGACAGCAGCATCGTCACGAAGAACATCCGCTCGGCATCGCCCAGGTGCGCGATCGAGAAGATCGCCACCCGCGGCTTGCCGGCGGGCGTGTAGAGCAGCGACGCCACGTCCAACGGCTCGCCCTCCATCCAGGTCCGGAAGCCCGGCGAGGCGAGCAGGGCGTTGAGCCGCATCGCCAGCTCGAAGCGGTCCTTGGCGGGGTACACCGATTCGAGCTCCATGACACCGAGGCGGGTGAAGGGGGGCTGCTGGATCGCCTGGATCAGCGCGGCGAGGTCGAGGCCGCGGCCCTTGCGCCAGGCGTCGTCGAGGAGGCTGCTCAGGAGGATGTGCTCGCGGCTGCGAACCGGGTCGGCGTCGATGCCGAGCAGGCCGAGGAGCCCGGTGACGGCGCTCTGGACCCTTTCGCGGTACGCGTCGGCGTCATCGAGCAGCGCCTGCGGTGGGGCGTCGAACGAGCGCAGCACGGACACCGGGATGCCCGCCGCGCTGCCGGGCGTGTACACGGCGAAGTCGGCGTGCTCGCGCAGCCGCCGGATGCGTTCGCCGTCCTGCCCGGACCCCGCGAGGCCCTTGCGCCACGCCTCGGCCTGCTGGGCCGCGTAGGTGTCGGCGTCGACGCCGCGCTGACGGGCGGCGTCCTCGTTGATCCATGGCCGGAAATCGCCGGGCGAGAGGTCCGGGAAGGTGAGCAGCAGGTTCGGCAGGTCGCCCTTCGGGTCGATCGCGATGACCGGGATGCGGTCGATCGCGGCCTCCTCGATGAGGCCGACGCCGAGACCGGTCTTGCCGCTGCCGGTCATGCCGATGATCACGCCGTGGGTCGTCAGGTCGCGCGAGTCGAGCAGCAGCATGCCGGCGCGCTCGCCGCTGGCGGCGTCCACCTCGTCACCCAGGTAGAGGGCGCCGAGCTTCTCGTAGTCGTGGTCCACGGGGCCTCCTCGGTCGTCGCGCGTCGGGGCGCACGTCTCCGATCAGCCTACCCGCCCGTGCGGAAGGCCGTCCCGAAGCGTGCGGGCGCGGGTTCGCCGCTCAGCGAACCTCGATGAGCCGCGCCTCGATCGCGTCGCTCCCCGAGCCGTAGCGGCTGAAGCAGGGGAGCGGCAGGTCCTCGGCGACCGCGAACTCGAGCTCGTCGCCGTCCTCGAGCTCCATCCGGATCACCACGCAGGTGTGGCCCGCGACGACCTCCTCGCGGTCCATGTGCATCGTGCCCATGCCCATCACGCGGATCGGCGTGTCCTGCACGCGGATGTCCTCCTCGCCGAGCAGCATCGGCAGCAGGAAGAAGCTGGGGCCGAAGAGCATCATCGGGCCGAACGCGAACATCGCCAGGCCGGAACCGCCGAACATCGCGTCCGCCAGGTCGTCCTGGTCGACGCCCGACTGCGCCAGCGTCATGGTGGTCGTCACGTCGTACGCGCCGCCGCCCTCCACGATGTCGATGTCGACGACGGAGACGCCCTCCTCGGTGACGATCTCCAGCGTGTAGCCCTGGTCACCCGGCGGGAACTCGAACGGTGTCCACTGGAAGGCGTGGGCTCCGCCGAGGGAGACGACCAGGCAAGCGACGACGAACCGGCGGAAGTTGGGGTGGGACACGGCATGCCTCCTTCGGTCACGGTGTGCTCTCCGTGGCCGCGGCAGCCGCCTCAGGGTAGCAGGGGCGGTGGGCCGCCACCGGTGGCGCGCTCGTGGATCGGCGCCGCGGAGGCGACGGTTCGTGGGCCGAGCCCCTTACGGGGCGCGTTCGAACTCCGGAGCAGATACGACGGCGAGCAGCTCGAAGGCGCAGCAGACCACGGGCATGTCCTTGGCCGGCACGCGGCCGATGCGGGCGCACTCGCGCCCGAAGACGTCCCAGTGGGCGGCCCGCCAGTGAGCCAGCGAGCCGTCGCCCTCGCCCTCGAGGGCGGCGTAGTCGGCGTCGACCTCCTCGAACGCGGCCACCCGCACACTCACGACGCACGTGACGGCAACGGGTTCACCCTCGTGGTCCACGACGACGTCGACGTCCCCGACCTCGGGCAGCGGCTCGTCCTCGTGCTCATGGGACCAGAGCAGGCTCGTGCCGGCGCGCTTGCGGCCGTCGCGGATCAGGGCGACCAGCTCGCGCGACAGCTCTGACGAGTCGCCGTAGGTGTCGAGCCCGACGCGGCCCGGCGGAACGTCGATCCCGACGGCGGCCAACTTGGCGAGCACGGTCGCGAGTGAGGGCGGCGTCATGGCCCCTTCCCCGCGCGCGGCCCGTTGGGCGCCTCCAGCGCGGCGGCGATCCCGTCGAGCCGACCACGCAACCGGCGGGCGAACGCCCGCCGGACGAACGGCTGCAGTGGTCGCAGCCACCCGGCGAGTTCGAGCGATTGCCGCTGCACCAGGCGCGTACCACCACCGTCGACGACGAACTCGTACGCGAGGTGCCCCCGCATGCCGGCCCCCGCGAAGTCCTCCTCGAGGGCGCGGTCGGGCTCGCAGGTGGTGACGGTCGAGCGGATCTCTCCCCGGATGCCGGGCAGCATGCGAACGACCTCCCGGAAGCGGCTGCCGATACCCACCTCCCCCGGCGTGGTCTTCTCCAGGACGAGGACCGGCGACCCGGGCTCGCGCACGTGCAGGTGCTTGTCGCGCAGGAAGGCGAACACCGCGGCCGGGGGCCGCGCGATGGTCACGGACAGCTCGAAGCGCATGCCGCGATCTCCCGGAACGCCGCCACGGTCTCGCGCTCGCGGCCGGCGTAGTCCGGATCGGTGCTGGTCTTCACGATCACGATGCCGTGGCC
>CAZJUA010000263.1:0-4222 GCA_964549045.1 uncultured bacterium
CTGCGCGCGACGATCAACAGGTAGTCGTCGTAGTCCTCGACCTTGGGGCGCTGGCCGACGTGCGCGAGGTCCTCCAGCGTCAGCGGGTGGAGCTGCAGCGCGCGGCCGACCTCCTTGAGCGCCTCGAGGTCGTGGACGCCGACGATGTCGAGCCAGCGGGGACCTCCGCCGGTCGCGCCGTCGGCGCCGCCGGTGTCGAGGCCGGAGGTGGCCGCCGCGACCGCCTCGGTGAGGCTCAGGTCGGTGCGGCTGCGCACGGTGCTGCCGTCGAACGCGACGAGGTGGGCGCGGACGTCGTCGTCGCGCGGGGTGCCGGTGTAGCGCATCTCGCCGGGCGGCAGCCCGACCTTGGCGGCGGTGGGCGCCAGGCTGCTGCGGTGCCGCCGCGGGGGCCGTCGCCGCTTCATGACGATCGCACCGGGGGCGCGCCGCGCCCGCCATCGGCCGGGGCGTCACCGGCAGAAGCGGCGTCGCCGCCGTCACCCCCGGCCGGCGAAGACGAGCCGCCGTTGGCGGGGGCCACCAGCTGCACTGCGAGCGGCGTGAGGGCGGGCTGCAGCGTCCGCTGCGGGAAGGGGATCTCGATGCCGGCCGCGTCGAAGGCCTCCTTCACCTCGCGGGTGATCGTGTTGCGCAGCGTCAGCCACTGCTCGCTCTTCGCCCACACGGCCAGCATGTAGTCGATGGACGAGTCGCCGAAGCCCATCGAGATCAGCAGCGGGGCGGGCTCGTCGAGGCACAGCGGGTTGCGGGCGGCGACGTCGAGCAGCGTCTGCTGCACCAGGCCCAGGTCGGAGTGGTAGGCCACGCCCACGTTGAGGTCGAAGCGCCGGATGGGGTGCCGGTTGAGCGTCACGATCTCGCTCGTGACCATCGTCTCGTTGGGGATGCGCACGTGCAGGTTGTCGAAGGTGCGCAGCTTGGTGGACAGCAGGTCCACCGACACGACCTCGCCCGTGCGGCCGCCGATCGTGACGATCTCGCCCGGGCGCACGGCGCGCTCCAGGACCAGGAAGAGGCCGGAGATCAGGTTGGACGCGGAGGTCTGCGAGGCGAAGCCGACGGCCACCGTGATGATGCCGGCCGCCCCCAGGAGGACGGCGAAGTCGAAGCCGAACTGGCGCAGCGCCGAGATGACGAAGAGGATGAGGACCGTGTAGCCGGCGATGCGCGTGAGCAGCATGCGCTGGCCCGCCTCGAGGTGGGTCAGCGAGCGCTGGACGCCGAAGCGCACCATGCGCGACACGATGACGCCGATGACGAGGTAGAGGACGGCCCGGGCGACCGACCACCAGAACGAGGGGTCCGCGAGGGCGGAGAGGAAGGCGAAGCTCTCGGGGACGGCGTCGGCGATCATCGGTTCTCCCCCCGCAGCAGCCGGCTGAAGGTCCTGCTGATCGCCTGGCCGAACGAGCGCGTGTCGCGCGGCTCGGCGAGCCGCTCGCCGCCCGCGGGCGACCCCGGCGTGACCTTGACCGAGGTGTCGTCGTCCGCCTGCCGGGTGAGGAGCACGGCGTCGGTCCACAGGCGACCGCGGCGATCGAGGTGCAGCGCCAAGAACGGCATGGGGGCCTCGATCCGGGTGACCTCCATGGGCGTCGCGGCCAGGTTCTCGATCGTCACCGGCGTCACCGCCCGGTGCGGGCGCAGCGGCAGGTCGGCGGCCTCGGTCCGTGCCGCCGTGCGCACGGCGTAGCACAGCTCGCCCTCGCGGGTGGACGGACCGAACCAGGTGTCGCTGGGCCGGTGGCTCGGCAGCTCCGTCAGGACGACCGGGCTCGGCCCCTTGCTGCCACGCTTCGGTCGCCGCACCTGCACCTGCAGCGCCATCCACACGGGCGTGCTGGCGTAGAGCGTCACCCGTTCGCCCGGCGGGATCGACAGCGCCGACTCCGGGCGGACGATGACGGGGCGGTCCGCGAGAACCGGGCTCACCGTGATCGTGTCGGGTGCCTCGGCGAAGCTGAAGCGCGCGCTCGGCGCGCCGTCCGGCGGCTCTTCCTCGACGCGCCCCGCCCGCTCGGCGTCCACGGCGTAGGCGTCGGGCCCGCTCTCGTGCCAGATGCGCCAGTCCGCTGCCCGGCGCTGCACGGTGACCGTGCTCGGACCCGCCCGCCAGCGGGCGACGCCGCCCACCGGCAGGGTCACCGATCCCCACCAGCGGGGGTCGAGGGGTTGCTCGGACGGCTCGGCCGGCGGCGTCTCCACCGCCGGCGCCTCGTCGGCGGGGCGCTCGAGGTGCGGTCCGCCGGCGTCGCTCGGCGCTTGGCTCATGCCGACAGGGTAGCAGCGGGGGGCGACGCCGGGTGGCGGTCCGCGCCGTGGGCGGCGCCCTTCGCGCGGGCCCGCCGGCGCACGGCCTCCGGCCGCGTACGATGCGCCCCATGGACTGGCTTCCGGTCGCCCAAGCGGCCCTGCGCGCGCAGGGCCTCGCCGCCTGGTGGATCTACGACTTCCGCGGCAACAACCCCGTCGCGGCCCGCTTCATCGCCATGCCCGAGGCGCACTTCAGCCGCCGCGTGGTGCTCATGGTGCCCGCCGAGGGCACACCCGTGCTGCTGGCGCACGCGATCGAGCGGGGCGTGGCCGAGCGCGGTCCCTGGCCCGTGCGCACCTACGCCGACCGTCTCGCGCTGCGGGCGGCGCTCGCCGAGGCGAACCCCGGCGGCCCCGTCGCGCTGGAGTACGCCCCCGAGGCGGACCTCCCCTACGTGTCGCACGTCGACGCCGGCACGATCGAGCTGCTGCGCGCCGTGGGCGTCGACGTGCGCTCCTCGGCCGAGGTGCTGCAGGCCTTCGCCACCTGGACCCCGCAGCAGGTGGCCGCCCACGAGCGCGCGGCCGAGGCCGTGATGGCCGTGTGCCACGGCGCGTTCGACGAGATCCGGCGCAGGCTCGGCGCCGGCGAGCGCGTGCGTGAGCACGAGGTCCAGCGCTGGATCGCCGATCGCTTCGCGGAGCGCGGCCTGGTGACCGGGCACGACGCCATCGTCGGCTTCGGCCCGAACGCCGGCGACCCCCACTACGCGCCGCGCGCCGGCGACGACCGCGCCCTGGTGGACGGGGACGTCGTCCTCATCGACCTGTGGGCCAAGGAGGACCGGCCGGACGCCCCGTACGCCGACGTCACCTGGATGGGCGTGCGCGGCGAGCCGTCGCCCGAGATCGCGCGTGCCTGGGCGGCCGTGCGCGACGGCCGCGACCTGGCGGTGCGGCTGATCGCCGAGCGCACGGCCACCGGCGAGCCGCCGGCCGGTTGGGAGGTCGACCGCGCCGTCCGCGACCACCTGACCGCCGCCGGCTACGGCGACGCTTTCGTGCACCGCACCGGCCACAGCCTCGGCACGGGGCCCATCCACGGCGAGGCCGCCCACCTCGACGACTT
Organism: uncultured bacterium; assembly: GCA_964549045.1. Lineage (GTDB taxonomy): Bacteria > Deinococcota > Deinococci > Deinococcales > Trueperaceae > JAABTL01. The sequence continues at coordinate 3,386 of CAZJUA010000263.1, forward strand.
CGAGACGCGCGACGTGCGGCGGCTCACGCCCGGCTTCGGGGTGACGGTCGAGCCCGGCGTCTACCTGCCCTCGTTCGGCATCCGCAGCGAGCTCGACGTGCTGCTCGAGGCCGCCGGGCCGCGGGTGACGACGGGCGTGCAGGTCGAGCTGGAGTTCGTGTGAGTCCTTGGGACTCCCACGCGACCTCGGGCCCCGCGGCGCGCGAGGCCGCGGACTCCGTCCACGCCCGCCAGGGCGAGGGCCTCGACGCGGCCGGGCAGCGGTCGCTGGTGGTCGTCGGCGACGTCGTCTGGGACGTGCTCATCCGCACCAACACGGCGCTCTTGACGGGCGGCGACACCTACGGCGAGGTCGAGCTGGCTCCGGGTGGCAGCGCCGCCAACGCCGCGGTGTGGGCACGGCGCTGCGGGCTCCCCACCACCTTCGTCGGCAAGATCGGGCGCGACCGCTTCGGCGCCCTCGCCGAGGCCGACCTGCGCGACGAGGGCGTCGAGGCCTACCTCATCCGCACGGCCGCGCACCTCACCGGCTCCGTGGCGGTGTGGATCGACCACGACGGCCAGCGCTCGATGGTGTCGGGCAAGGGTGCGGACCACGCGCTGCTGCCGCAGGAGCTGCCGCGCGCCCTGCTCGCCGAGGCCCGCCACCTGCACCTGTCCGCCTGGGCGCTGTTCGCCGACCCGCCGCGGGCCGCGGCGTGCGAGGCGACGCGGGTGGCGAAGGAGGGTGGCGCGACGCTGTCGCTCGATCCGGGCTCCTTCCAGATGATCGAGTCGGTGGGGGGCGACGCCTTCGTCGCGCTCACCGCGGGGCTCGGCGGCGGCGGGCTGGTCCCC
>CAZJUA010000264.1:0-27660 GCA_964549045.1 uncultured bacterium
GAGGGCTTTCTGGTGCCCAACTCCCCCGTGGGGCGCGCCCCCCTGGAGGGCGGGGGGGGCGCGCTGCGGGGGGGCGGGAGCCTGCAGGTCAGCTTCCCCGACGTCGACGAACGCCTCGACGTGCGCGTGGTCGGCGCCAACCCCGACGTCGACCTGGCGCTGCTCGAGCTCCGGGACCCCGAGCGCGCACCCCGGACACTGGCCATCCCGCTGGCGACCGAAAGCGTGCAGGTCGGCCAGAAGGCCATCGCGATCGGCAACCCCTTCGGGCTCGCCAGCACGGTGACCAGCGGCATCGTCTCGGCGATCGGCCGCGAGCTGCCGTCGATCGGCCGCATCGAGGTGCCGATGATCCAGACCGACGCCGCGATCAACCCGGGGAACTCGGGGGGGCCGCTGCTCAACTCACGCGGCGAGCTCATCGGCATCAACACCGCGATCGTCGCCGGCGTCAACGTGGGCGGCCAGGCCGGCAACGTCGGCATCGGCTTCGCCGTGCCCGCCGAGCTGCTGGAGCAGACGATGCCCGCGCTGCAGGCCGGCGGCCTGAGTGGCCTGTCCGCCGCCGCCGCCGACCCCACGCGACCCCGCCTCGGGGTCACGATCATCCCGGTCACCGCCTTCCCCGAGAGCGTGCGCGAGGCGCTGAACCTGCCCGACGAGGGGCTGGTCGTGAGGCAGGTCGCGCCGGGCAGCGCGGCCGACGACGCGGGCCTCGCCGGCCCCAGCTTCAGCGTCGAGGTCGCCGGCGAGAGCTACCCCGCGGGCGGCGACGTGATCGTGGCGGCGGACGGCCAGGCCGTGCCCCGGGCCGAGGACCTGCAGCGGATCGTCTTCGCCAAGGAGGCCGGGGACGCGGTGACGCTGGAGGTGTGGCGCAACGGCAGCACGCGCACGGTCGAGGTCGTGCTGACGGTGCCGCCCGCGGAGTGACCTACGGCAGGTAGGCTGCGGGCGCATGGCCGACGACCCCGCGAATGCGCTCGACGCCGGCGAACCGACCACGGTCGCGTTCGACGCCGGCGAACCGACCGCGGTCGCGTTCGACGCCGATCACACGCCCGTGGAGGGCCTGCTCGACGACCTCGACGGCCGGCTGCGGCTGCGGGTGCTGACCCGCGGCGCCGTGCCGCTCGGCGTGTGGCTCCGCACCGAGCCCGACCACGAGGAGCGCCTGACGCCGATGCGCGCGGAGCGTGGGCCGGACGCGCGCGGCTGGACCCGTTGGGTCGCGGAGACCCCGGTCGCGACGCATGAGGCGACCACCCGCTACGCGTTCCGCTTCCTCTTCGAGGACCACCAGCGCTGGCTCGCGGCCGACGGCCTGCACGGCGGCGAGCCAGAACCCCAGCAGCACTTCCGACACGTCGCGGGCTACCGGCCCGCGGCGTGGGTCTGGGAGCAGGTCGTCTACCAGGTCTTCCCCGACCGCTTCCGCAACGGCGACCCGGGCAACGACCCGCAGGACGGCGACTGGGCGATCGACGGCCGACCGATCGTCCGACGCCACTGGAGCGAGCTTCCCACCCGCGGCATGGGACACCGCGAGTTCTTCGGCGGCGACCTCGACGGCGTGCGCGAGGGCATCGACCACGTCGCGGACTTCGGCGCGTCGACGCTCTACCTCAACCCGATCTTCGTCAGTCGCTCCAGCCACCGCTACGACACGATCGACTACGGCCGGGTCGACCCCCATCTCGGCGGCGAGCCGGCGTTCGAGCGGCTGCTCGGCGAGCTGCGCCGCCGCGGGATGCGTGTCGTGCTGGACGCCGTCGTGAACCACACCAGCGACCACCACCCGTGGTTCGATCGCGCCGGGGTCGCCGAGCCACGCGGCGCCTTCGCCGACCCCAGTTCGCCGCACCGGGAACGCTACGTGTTCCGCGATCCGGCCGACCCGGCGAGCTACGTCGGTTGGGCGGGCGTGCGCTCGCTGCCGGTCCTCGACTACGCCTCGCCGGCGGTGCGCCGCGACGTCTACGGCGGCGATGACGCCATCCTGCGGCGCTGGCTGCGCCCGCCGTGGCGTGTCGACGGCTGGCGGCTCGACGTCGCCCACATGCTCGGCGAAGGCGAGGGCGCGGCCGCGAACGCCGAGCACCTGCGGGCCATCCGGCGCGCGGTCCGCGAGGAGCGCCCGGACGCCTACGTTCTCGGCGAGCACTTCTTCGACGCGACCGCCTGGTTGCAGGGCGACCAGGAGGACGGTGCGATGAACTACGCCGGGTTCCTGCGGCCGATGCTGGCCTTCTGGGCCGGGGTCGATCTCCGCGGCGACCCGGACCGGTGCGACGCCACCGAGTTGGAGCGACGGCTGACCCGCGTCCGCTCGCGCATTCCCTGGCCGATCGCGCTCTCGCAGCTCAACCTGCTCTCCTCGCACGACGTGCCGCGCTTCCTCACGCGCGTCCGGGGCGATCGCGACGCCTTCCTGGCGGCCCACCACGCACTGTTCGGCTACGTCGGCGTGCCCTGCGTCTACTACGGCGACGAGGTCGGTCTCGAGGGCGGCGAGGACCCCGACAACCGGCGGCCGTTCCCCTGGGACGAGGCGCGTTGGGACCGGCGCATCCACCGAGCGCTGCGGCGGCTGGCGCGCCTGCGCCGACGCCACCCCGCGCTGGCCCACGGCCGCTACCGCCCGCTGCTCGCCGAAGGCGACGCCCACGCCTTCGCCCGCGTCCACCGTGGAGCGGCCGTCATCGTCGCGACGCACCGCGCCGGTGGTCGCGCGGTCCTGCCGGTCGGAGGCTGTGGGGTGACGGGGACCTGGACCGACGCGTTGAGCGGTGAGGTGCTGCGCGACGATGGGGAGTCGCTGACCCTCGAGGTGCCGCGCGGCGGCCGCACGCTGGTCAGCGACGCCGACGTCCTCGAGGGTTTGCCGCCGCTAGACTGAGGCCATGCCCCGCCCGAGCAGCTCCCCACCGCGAACGCAAGCCAGCGCCGGCCTCGTGCGGCCAGACGCTGGCCGCCAGCCGAAGATCGGCCTGGTGCTCTCCGGCGGCGGCGCGCGTGGCTTCGCCCACATCGGCGTCCTGCGGGTGCTCGAGCGCTACGGCATCGAGGTCGACGCCCTGGCGGGGACCTCGATGGGGGCGATCCTGGCGGCGCTCCATGCCTATGGCTACCGCGCGGACGACCTCCACGAGCTCGCGTCCGACGTCTCGTGGCGCGACGTCATCGATCTCTCGCTCAGTGGCGGCGTGGTCAAGGGCGAGAAGCTGCACCAGCTCCTGGCCACCTACCTGCCGCCGCGCTTCGAGGACCTCGGCAAGACGCTGGCCGTCACCTGCACCGACATCGAGGCCGGCGAGCAGCTCGTCTTCACCGCGGGCGACCTCATCACGCCCCTGCGGGCATCGGCCTGCCTCCCGGGGGCCTTCGAGCCGGTCGAGTACCAGGGGCGCACGCTGGCGGACGGCGGCATCCTCAACAACCTGCCGGTCGATGCCTTGGCGCTCGCCCACACCGACCTGACGCTCGCCTCCGACGTGTCGCCGCCACGGCGGGCGGTCTACACGGACCTGCACGGTGGACAGGACTCGTGGTGGCAGCGGGTGGTGGCGACCGTCACGCTGGAGCGGCGCACGCCGCTGGCGGCGGCCACCTTCCGGGCGGCCGACATCATGATGCGGCTCCTGACCGACGCGCAGTACATCCACCACCCGGCGGACCTGCGGATCCAGCACGAGATGCCGGGATACCGGCTCGAGTCGTTCTGGGCGCTCGACGAGATCGTCGCCCTCGGCGAGGCCGAGGCCGAGGCCCAGCTGCGCGGCCATCCGGCCCTGCTGGGGCGCCTGCAGGCGGCCTCGAGCGCGCCGCTGCGGCGGCGGCCGCTGCCGCAGGCGGAGAACGGCGCCGCAGCGAACACCCCATCCCCTGCGCGAGATCAGGACGCGCCCGCCGAGAGCCCGGCTGCGGGCTCGACCGACGGCGGCGCCGCACCGGCGGAGGATGCGCCCGGGCCGCAACCTGGCGAGCGCACCGGCGAGGCGATCCGCACGCTCTGGTCTCACCTGCGGCGGGGGTAGACTGCCGCCCATGGCATCGACACCCGGCGCGCGCGCCGCCGCCCCGAGCAAGACCCCCGCGCAGCCCACCTGGCAGCGCCGCTTCTGGACGGAGGTGCGCGGGTACGCCGAAGCACTCGCGATCGCCTTCCTGGTCGTGACCTTCGTCTTCAACACCGTCGGCGTCGTGGGCAGTTCCATGCGCCCGAACCTCGACGGCGGCGTCGGCGGCAGCAACCTCCTGCAATCGCTGCTGACGGGTGATCGGGTGTTCATCCCGAAGTACGAGACCTGGCTCAAACGCGTCGGCGTCACCGGCCCCTACCGCCGCGGCGACATCGTCGTCGTGCGCGATCCCGCGAACTCGCCCACCGCGCTCGAGACCGGCAGCCGCCCCTTCTTCATCAAGCGCGTGGTCGCCGTCCCAGGTGACCGCCTGCGGATCGACGCGGGTCAGGTGATCGTCAACGGTCACCCGATCGACCAGGGGTTCATCGCCGACAGCGGCGAGATCACCCCGGACCGCCAGGACTTCCCCGTGATCACGGTGCGCGACGGGGAACTCGAGGGCTTCGTCGTGCGCTTCGCCACGACGCCGTCGGGCACGCCCGCCCCGGACCTGCCGATCGCGGGCTTCTACCCCCCGCCGCTGCCCGTCGCCGACCCGCGGGTCGCCCTCTACTACGGGCAGACGCTGGACTCGCTGGCGCCGCTGCCGGCGGACGTCCGTGACGGCATCCCCTTCCTGCACGAGATCGTCATCCCCGACGGGCACTACTTCGTCATGGGCGACAACCGGCAGCGCGCCCGCGGCGGCAGCGAGGACTCCCGCCTCTTCGGGCCCGTGCCGCTGATGGCGATCGCCGGCAAGGCGACCGCGGTGATCTGGCCGCCCCGCCGCGACGGCGACTGGAACTGGCGTGCCCTGCGTCCGCCGGAGGCGTTCGAGGCGGTGCCGGCGGCCGCGAACGCGCCCTGAGCATGGCCGACCGGCCGCCCTCGGAGCGGTACGCGGGCGCGCTGCTGCGCGCGCTGCTGGTGCTGACCCTCGGCCTGGCGCTGGCCAACTTCGGCTTCACCACCGTCGGCGTCGATGGCGCCTCGATGACGCCGACGCTGCACGACGGCGACCGCGCGTGGGTCCCGCGCTTCGAGACCTGGCTCGTGCGCCTGGGCCTGCGGAACTGGTCGCCCGGCGACGTCGTCTACTTCCGGCCCCCGGGGGCCGCGCCGCGGACCTGGATCGAGCGCCTGACCGGGGGACCCTTCCTCATCAAGCGCGTGGTCGCGATCGCCGGCCAGACCGTCGAACTGCGACGCGGGCGGCTGTGGGTCGACGGCGTGGCCGTCGCCGAGCCCTACCTGGCCGGTGGGCCGATGACCGCACCCAGCCTCGCGCCCACCGTGGTACCGAGCGACCACCTCTACGTTCTCGGCGACAACCGGTCGCCGCTCGCCTCACGCGACTCGCGCGCGTTCGGGCCCGTCCCCGTCGATCAGGTGGCGGGCCGCGCCTCGTGGGTCGTCTGGCCGCCCTGGCGGAACGACGCCGCCGGGCGGCGGAGCTGCAACGTCCACCGCCTGTAGCGAAGCATCGCCGCCAGACGGCCCATCCATGCCTGGCGGTGCGTCAGTCGGCCGCCCGCCGCCCGTCCAGCGCCAAGTCCGCCGCCCGCGCCTGCATGGCGGCGAGCACGGTCGCGACGTGGTCCCACAGCTCCACGCCGAGTTCCTCGGCGCCGCGGCGTACGTCGTCGCGCACCACGCCGCGGGCGAAGGCCTTGTCCTTGAACTTCTTCTTCAGGCTGGGGATGGCCACCGAGCGCACGTCCCTGTCGGGGCGCACCAGCGCGGCGGCCGTGATCAGGCCGGTCACCTCGTCGCAGGCGTACAGCACCCGCGCCAGGCGGGTGGTCCGGGCGACGCCCGTGTGGTCGGCATGACCCATGATCGCGTCGAGCATCTCCTCGGGCGCGCCGAGTTCGCGCAGGTGCGCGACGCCGACGAACGGGTGGCCGTCGGGCCCGAGGTGGGGGTGCCGCTCGTAGTCGAAGTCGTGGAGCAGCGCGGTGGCGGCCCACAGCTCGGTGTCAGCGCCCTCCCGCTCGGCGTAGGCGACGACCGCGGCCTCCACGGCCAGCATGTGGTGGCGGAGGCTCTCGCTCTCGGTCCAGGAGGTCATCAGGTCGTAGGCTTCGGCTCGCGTCCAGTTCATGCGACAGGCTACCCCGAGCCCGCGGCGGCGCCGGTGGTACGCTCGACGACATGGAGGCCGCGCTTCAGGTCGCCGACGACGTCACCGAGGCCTGGGTGGCGCGCTTCGTCGCCGCCTGCCACCACGCCGTCGCCGCGCGGGGCAGGTTCGTCGTCGCGCTGTCGGGCGGCGGCACACCGCTGCCGGGCTACCGCAGGCTCGGGGAGCGCCTGGACCTGCCGTGGGAGCGGCTGTGGGTCACCTGGGGCGACGAGCGCGACGTGCCGCTCGATCACCCCGACCGCAACGAGCGCGCGGCCCGCGAGGCGTGGCTGGATCGCGTCCCGATCCCGACGGAGCAGGTGCTCGGTTGGCCGCGGCGCGACGCCCCGGAGACCGCGGCGACCGACCACGCGGCGCGGCTGCGTGAGGCCTTCGGCGACCCTCTCGATCTCGATCTCGCGCTGCTCGGCCTGGGCGCCGACGCCCACACCGCGAGCCTCTTCCCGGGGACGGGCACGGTGCACGCCGCCGGCATCACCACGGTGGTGCGACCGAGCGTGGACGGGCCGGCGCGCCTGAGCCTCACGGCCGCCGCCCTGTCGCAGGCCCGCGAGGCCTGGGTCATCGTCACGGGCGCGGGCAAGCGACCCGCCCTGCAGCGGACGCTGGCCGCGGGACTGCTCGGTCGCGCGATCCCCGATGCCGACCTCGACGACCTGCCGCTGCTCGCCGTGCGCCCGCGCGAGCGACTGTGGGTGCTCGCCGACCGGGCCTCCGCCGAGGGCGCGGAGGCCGCCGCCGAGGGCACGGAGGACCCCGCCTAGGCCACGGGGCGCCGCGCCCGACGCACCCGACGCGAGCGACGCGACCTCCGCGCCTAGCTGGCGCCCGACCCGCGTCAACCCCAGCGGATCGCGACGGCATCGGACGGGTGCGCCAGGCCCGGGTGGGTCGGGTAGGCGCGCACGCCGTACACGAGGCGTCCGCTGATCGCCGGCGCGAAGCGGGCCACGTAGCGCTCGCCGCCGTCGGGGTAGGTCTGGACCTTCTCCATCGGGACGCGATGCAGGCCGCGCTGCAGGCCATCGCGCTCGAGGCCGTAGACGAGCTCGATGACGATGGCCTCGCCGCGCAGGCCGCGCGGGTTGAACACCGCCTCGACCTCCAGCTCGTCACCGATGCGCCGCGCGCCCTTCTCCAGCGGGTGCCCCTGGAAGTGGACGGTCGACCAGTGCTCGGCGATCCGCTTGCGCCACGCCGCGAGGTCCGCCGCCAGGGCGCCCTCGTCGGCCGCGAACGCCCGGCCGCGATCGCTCGCCGGCGCGTAGTACTGGCGCACGTAGTCCTTGACCATCCGCTGGGCGTTGAAGCGCGGGGTGACGGTCGCGATCGCGCGCGCCGACCGGCGCATCCACTCGGTCGGGACGCCGCTCTCGTCGCGCTGGTAGTAGAGCGGCACGACCTCGCGTTCCAGCAGGTCGTACAGCTGGTCGGCGTCGGCCTCGTCGCCGCGGGCCTCGTCGGCGTACACGCGGTCACCCCCGATCGCCCAGCCGTTGAGCCCATCGAAGCCCTCGGGCCACCAGCCGTCGAGGATCGACAGGTTGAGCACGCCGTTCATCGCCGCCTTCTGCCCCGAGGTGCCGGAGGCCTCGAGCGGCCGGCGCGGGTTGTTGAGCCACACGTCGACGCCACGCGTGAGCGCGCGTCCGACGGCCATGTCGTAGTCCTCGACGAAGAGGACGCGGCCGTGGAAGCGGGGTTCGTTCGACAGCGTGTGGATCTGCCGCACGAGCTCCTGCCCGCCCTCGTCGGCCGGGTGGGCCTTGCCGGCGAACACCAGCTGCACCGGGCGCTGCGGGTCGCTGAGGATGCGGTGGAGGCGTTCGAGGTCGCGCAGCACCAAGGTGGCGCGCTTGTAGGTCGCGAAGCGGCGGGCGAAGCCGATCGTCAGGGCCGCGGGATCGAACAGCTCGGAGGCGTCGGCCATCGCCGTCGCGCTGGCCTCCTGGCGCTCGAGCTGGCGCGCGACGCGCCGCCGCAGGAAGCGCACGCTCTGGGCCTTGATGCGTTGCCGAACGGCCCACAGGTCGGCCGGCTCGAGGTCGGCCACCGGCCGCCACATGTCGACGTCGTCGAGCCGCGTACGCCAGTCGCGGGGCAGCTCGCGGGTCACCAGGTCACGCACCTCGGCGGCCACCCAGGTGCCCGCGTGCACCCCGTTGGTGACGTGCCCGATGGGGACCTCGTCGATCGGCACCTCGGGCCACAGGTCGGACCACATGCGCCGGCTGGTGTCGCCGTGCAGCTCGGCCACGCCGTTGCGCCCGGTGGTGAAGCGCAGGGCCAGCGCGGGCATGCTGAACACCGGCCCCCAGCCGTGGTCCGCACGACCGAGCTCGAGGAAGTCGTGCTGCCGGAGGCCGAGCGCGTTCCAGTCGCCGGCGAAGGCCTGCGTCACGAGGTCGAACGGGAAGGCGTCGTTGCCGGCCGCGACCGGCGTGTGCACGGTGAACACGGTGCTGGCCGCGACGAGCTCGCGCGCCTGATCGAAGGGCATCCCCTCCCCGACCAGCTCGCGGCAGCGCTCCAGCGCCATGAACGCCGAGTGGCCCTCGTTCATGTGCCATGTGGTCGGCGCGATCCCGAGGGCCCGCAGCAGGCGCACGCCGCCGATGCCCAGGATCATCTCCTGGCCGATGCGGGTGCGCTGGTCGCCGCCGTAGAGGCGGGCGAGCAGGGCCCGGTCGTCGGGGTGGTTCTCGGGCAGATCGACGTCGAGCAGGTGGACCGGGATGCGCCCGACCCAGGCGCGCCAGGCGCCCACGAGGACCTCGCGGCCGAACACCCGCAGGCGCACGCGAACGGGTTGGCCGGCGTCGTCGACGACCCGCTCCAACGGCTGCTCGTCGGGGCTCGTGCGCTGGTAGACGGCCTCCTGGCGGCCGTCGGCGGCCACCCGCTGGTGGAAGTAGCCTTCCGGGTACCACATGCCGACCGCGACCAGCGGCACGCCCAGCTCGCTGGCGGCCTTGGTGTGGTCGCCGGCGAGGATGCCGAGGCCGCCGGAGTACGTCGCCGTGCCCTCGTGCCAACCGTACTCGGCGCAGAAGTACGCGTAGGTGTCCTCCAGGCCGACCTCACGGCCGAACCAGCCGACCTCGTCCAGGTGGGCCTCGAAGTGGGCGGCGACGACCTCGAGCTGGGCCAGGAAGGAGGGGTCCTCGGCCATGGCGTCGAGGCGGGACTGGTCGACGTCGCGCAGCAACGCGAGCGGGTTGTGACCGACGCGGTCCCACAGCTCCTCGTCGAGGGCGCGGAACAGCACGCGGGCGTCGGGGTCCCACGTCCACGCGAGGTTGTGGGCGAGGCGTTCGAGACGCTCGAGCGCCTTGGGTACGCGGGGCAGGACGGTGATCCTCCCGAGGATGGTCATGCTGGGGCCTCCAGTTCGCGCCGGCTCGCTGCCGGGCGGGCGCGGGTGCGCGGGCGCGCCTGCAGGGGCACGCTCGCGACTGCAGATGGTACCACCGCCCCGCCGCCGGTCACGGCGGTGGCTGGTACCGTGCCCCATGCGCCGCCTCGTCCCGCTCGCCGCCCTGCTCGGCGCCTGCCTCGCCATCACCCCCCTCGCTGCGGCCCGCACGTGGACCGTCGCCCTCGGGGTCGACGCGGCCTCGCCCAGCGGCGGGCCGACGCCGCGCGCGCGGGTGGCGCTCCACGACCTGCGCCTCGGCGACGACACCTTCGCGTTCGGCATCGGTTGGACGGACGGCGGCCCCTCCGCGGCCGCCGGGTGGCGGCGGACCGTGGCCGCGGGGCCACTCGGCACCCTCGTCCTGGAGGCCCGCAGCGGCGTCGATGTCGGGGGCGTGGAGCTGGCGGCCGGGGCCCGCGGCACGCTCGGGCCCGTCGCGCTGCGGCTCGAGGCCGCTGCCGGCACCAGGCGACCGTCGCCCTGGTCGGCGACGGCGCGAGGTCCGGCGACGACGCCGCCCGCGGCCGACCTGGCGCCGCTGGCCGGCCCCGGTGGGGGTACCCGCCTCGACCTGAACGCGAACGCCGTGTGGCGCATCGACCGGCAGTGGACGGTCGAGCTGACGCCGCGCGCGCTCCGCTCCGCGGATGGTTGGGCGGGTGCCGCCGCCGCCTCCCTGCGGCGTGCGGCGATCGCGCCCGACATCGACCTCAGCGCCCGTCTCGATGTCGCGTTCGGACCGCTGGGCCACCACGCGGCCGGGGGGCTGACGGTCCACCACGCGCCACGCCGGGCGCCGGAGTCCCGGCTCACGCTGTGGTGGGGCGCCGACGCGGCGACGGCCGGACCGGGCCTCGAGTTGGCGTGGGTGGTGCGCGAGGGCGGGACGCAGGCGACGCTGAACGGCGCGATCGGCCCGCGCTGGACGGACCGCCCCGATGCCTACCTCAGCGCCGCCTGGCAGGGGCCGTGGGGACCCGGCACGGTGCACGTCGGTGCCCGCTGGGTCGCGCCCGGCGCCGCATCGCTCGAGCTCGCCTGGGGGCTGGCGAGCGACCGCTGAGCCGCCGCGGCGGGCCGCCCCGCCGCCACCGGTCAGGGGTAGATCAGCCGCAACTCGCCGGTCACGAGATCGAGCTCGAAGACGCCCTCCTCGGGGATCGCGCGTCGCCAACGCCGCACCTCGCCGGCCTGGAGCACCTCGATCGTGCGTAGCCCGACGCCGATCAGGGCATACCCCTCCTCGTAGAGCTTCGCGTCGATGAGCACCCGGGCGCGCTCGTCCAGGGACCACACGATCATCGGCTGCCCGAGCGGCTCGAGGACGGCGTCGACCCGCGTCACACGGAAGCTGCGCACGGGCACGGTGAAGCTGCGGGTGACGAAGCCGGGGCGGCGCAGCTCGACCTCGACGTCGCCCGGAAGCGCCGTGAGGGTGGCCGGCGTCGTGCCCTCGTGCCGTCCCTCGAACCACACCTCCGCTTCGGGAAACGCGAGCACTTGCAGACTGCCGCCGACGATCTCCGTCAGCACGACGTGCAGGAAGCGGGTGTCGCCACTGCGCAACTCGAGGCTGCGGACCTCGGGCAGGTAGCCCGGCAGCCGCACCTCGACCTCGTAGCGCCCGGGCCGCAGGCTGAGCAGATCGAGCGCCCCCGAGACGCCGACGACCGTGCCCTCGACCCGCACCTCGGCGCCGCTGGGCGCGGTCGAGATGAACAGCCCCGCATCACCGGGCGGCAGGACCACCTCGGGCACCGTGAAGGCCAGCAGGATCGCCGCGACGTCCTGGACGACCGAATCCTGGGTGGCGAGACCGAAGGCCCGCGAGACGAGATCACTCGAGCGACCGCCGACCGCGTCCACCATCACCAGGTCGACGGCGTAGGGCCCCTCGACCGAGTCGCGCCGCAGGAACTCCCCGAGCACCGCGTAGCGGGTGCCCTCCAGGCTGGCGACCAACTCGCCGAACGCGGGCTCGAGGCTGCCGGCGATGCCCGCCGTGACCAGCGGTGCGCTGCTGACGCGCAGGCCGCGCGCCGTCAACTCGGCGCGCAACGCGCTCATGAACGTCTCGGCCACCGCCTCGGGGACGTCGCCGCGCGGCGGGAAGTCGGGAACGGCGAAGCCCTCCGCCGACGCCCAGGGCGCCCACGCGCACAGCAGCCACAGCACGGCACCCAACCACCTGCGCCGGCCCCTCGGGGACGACGCCGTCCTCGGGTCGGACGGTGGGGCGACGAATCGGGGTACCGCCCGGGAGGCATGCATCCGCGCCAGTCTAGCAGTCACCCGCACCACGTCCCGGGCCGCGGGCCCCGGCCACGCCGTCGCGGCCGAGGGCGTGGACGCGGTGTATGGTGCAACCGCATGCGCTACCTGGTCTTCGGCGATGTGCACGGCAACGCTCCCGCGCTCGCGGCGGCCCTGGCCGATGCGAAGCGCCGTGGCTACGATGCCGCCGTCTTCCTCGGCGATCTCGTCGGCTACTACCCGTACCCCTGCGAGGCCCTCGACCTGGTCCGTTCCCTCGAACCCGTCGTCGCCCTGCGCGGCAACCACGACGAGCTGCTGCTCACGTTGGCGAGCGGCGGTGACCCGGCCGCAGCCAACGAGGAGGCGGTGGTCATCGAGGTGGTGGAACGGCATCTCGGCGAGCTGGGCGATGCCGAGCGCCGCTACCTCGACGGGATGACCGCCGGGGCGCAGCGCGACGGCTGGGCGGCCGCGCACGGGGGCTTCCGGCGCCCGTTCGACTACCTGATGACCCTCGCGGACGCCGAGGAGCAGCTGGAGCACCTCCCCGCGCCCGTCGGGTTGGTCGCGCACACGCACGTCCCGCGGGCCCACGTCAGCGTGGACCACGAGGGCGAGCGGCTGTGGCGCATGATCGACTTCGACCACGTGCACCGGAGCTACCGGGTGCCGCCGAGGGCCACGGCCTTCCTCAACCCGGGCTCGGTCGGCCAGCCGCGCGACGGCAACCATTTCGCCGCCTACGCCCTGTTCGACGCCGAGACGCGCCACTTCGAGGTCCACCGGGTTGCCTACGACGTCGGATCGGTGATCCGACGGGTCCGCAGGGCCGGCTACCCCGAGCGCCTCGCGAGCCGGCTGTTGGAAGGCCGATGATCCACGCCCCGCTGGGCCAGGACGCGGTCCTGACGGCGCTGCGGTCGATGGCGAGCGCCGAACGCGACGCCCCCCGCACCCTGCTGCTCGCCGGTCCCGTGGGCGTGGGCCGGCGCGCCGTGGCCCGCTGGTACGCGGCGCTGCGCAACTGCGAAGCGCGCCTCGACGACCCCTGCGGACGCTGCGCCGCCTGCCGCGATCACGCCGCGGACGCCGACGGCTTCGTGCGGGCCGCCGACTACCGGGAGATCGGACCCGCCACGACGACCCGGGACGGCAAGCCGGCGCGTCGGCCGCAGCTCCGCATCGAGCAGTTGGTGCCGCGCGAACGCGCGGACGTGGAGCCACTGGGACCGTGGCTCCAGCGCCCGCCGGTCCGGCGGCATCGCATCGGCGTCATCGACCACGCGGAGGCGCTGACCGACGAGGCCGCCAACGCGTTCCTCAAGACGCTGGAGGACCCGCCGACGCACGCGACGATCGTCTTGATCGCGGAGGGGCCCGACGCCCTCCTGCCGACCGTCGCCTCGCGCTGCACGACCCTGCGACTGGTCCCGGCCGAGGCCCCGCCCGAGGTGCGCGCGCAGCTGGCGCCGCACCCGGCCCTGCGCCTCGGCCGACCCGGCGCGTGGGAGGCGGCCCTGGCCGACCCGGGCACGACGGCCACGCGCCGGTCGGCGGTCGAGCGCCTGCTGCAGGCGGTCGGCGGCGATCTCGCCGAGGCCTTCGCCGCGGCGGAGGCGCTCGCCGAGGCGTGGCCACCCGGCGACGCCGAGGTTCCCGGCCTGCTGCGCGAGGCCTGGCGCGCCGAGGGTCAGCGCGCCTACCTCGCGGGCGACGCGGCCACGAACGCGCTCGAGACCGCCTGGGCCGCGTACGCCCAGCGCGACCTGGCACTGCGCGCGTGGGTCCTGGAGCTGCGTCGGGCCCAGTGGGACTGAGCGGGCGCGCTACCGCGGCGGTCAGTCACCGCCCTTGATGCGCCGCACCTCGTCCGCCGGCAGCTCGTGGAAGGTGCCCTCCTCCGTCCGCAGTTCGACCGTGCCGGCGAGGGGGCTCACCTTGACCACGCGGCCACAGACGCCCGAGGCGTCGTGGCAGGCCTTGCCGCCCTTCTTGGGCATGCCCTGCAGCAGCTCGCGGTAGAGGTCGTGCTCGTACTGCAGGCAGCACATCAGGCGGCCGCAGGGGCCGGTGATCTTCTCGGGGTTGAGCGGCAGCTGCTGGTCGCGCGCCATGCGGATCGACACGGCGCTGAACGACTGCAACCAGGTGGACGAGCAGGAGCCGTCCCCGCAGCGACCGAGGGTGCCGAGCATGCGGGCCTGATCGCGCGGGCCCACGTTGACGAACTCGAGTCGCGCCTCGGTGTGGTCCATCAGCGCCTGGGCGATCACGCGCAGCGGCGCCTGCCCCTCGGCCGTGTAGCTGACCACCAGCGCCGCCTCGTCCAGCGTGAACTCGAGCGCGACGATCTTGACGTCCGCGTCCGCCTGCCGGGCGCGGGCACGAACCAGCCACTTCAGGTCGTCGGCCTTGGCCCGCAGGCGCTCGTGGGCCTCGAGATCGACGTCGTCGGCGACCCGCAGGAGGTGGCCGACCGTGCGGTCCTCGCGGCGGGGCTCCGTGCGCACCCGGCCCACCTCGAGGCCGCGGCGGGTGGTGACCACGCAGTGCGCACCCACCGGGGGAGGCGTCGGCGGTGACTCCACGAAGTGGAGCTTGGGGCCGTTGTCGAACGTCACGCCGATGGCGTCGGTCATGCGGTTCCTTCCTTCGCGTCCGGCAGGGAGACGCCGCCGAAGGCTGCGATCTCGGCCACCGGCCGCACGCTGCGGCGATGCCAGGGGCACGGGCCGGCGTGGCGCAGGGCGGCCCGATGCGCCGGTACGCCGTAGCCCATGTGGCGCTCGAAGCCGTACGTCGGCCAATCTACCGCCGCGGCGCACATCCGTGCGTCGCGGTGGGTCTTGGCGAGCAGCGAGGCGGCCGCCACGCTCGACGACCGGTCGTCGGCGCGGGCGGGGGCCAGCACCTCGGGGTGCGGCAGGGACGGGAAGCTCAGGCGCAGGTAGTCGGTGACGTAGGCGTCGGGCGCGACGGCCAGCTGCGCGATGGCGCGGTGCGCGGCGACGTGGGTGGCGCGCAGGGGACCCAGCGCGTCGACCTCGTCGACGGTGGCCTCCCCCACCGCCCAGGCGATCGCGGTCAGCCGCACGTGCTCGGCGAGCCGCTCGCGGGTGACGCGGGGCACGGTCTTGGAGTCGACGTACGGGAGGCCCGGCAGGTCGGGGAGCACGACGACCGCCGCCACCACGGGGCCCGCCCAGGCGCCCCGCCCGGCCTCGTCCACGCCCGCGACCGTCCGGAACCCGCGTCGCCGCAGCGCGCGCTCGAGCTCGAGGTCGGGCGGCACGCTCCCCCGTCAACCCCCGGCGACGGTGACGGCGTCGTCGCCGACGGGGGGGGCGACGTCGACGGGGATCGTGAAGTAGAACGTCGAGCCGCGGCCGACCTTGGACTCGACCCAGATCCGGCCGCCGTGCTTCTCGACCGCCAGCTTGCAGAACGTCAGACCCATGCCGCTGTCGTAACGGTCGTGCACCGTGTGCCGCGACTGCTCGAAGGCGTTGAAGATGCGCTTCTGGTCGGACTCGGGGATGCCCTCGCCGTCGTCGCGGATCGACAGCACGAAGTCGTCGTCCTGGCGCCAGGCGCGGAAGTCGATGTAGCCGCCGCGGCGGGTGTGCTTGATCGCATTCGCCATGAGGTTGGCCAGGACCCGCCGGAGCAGGTTGGGATCGGCCTGGAGACGCTCCGCCTCGGGGCGCACGAGGAAGCCGAAGTGGCGGTCGCGCGGGCCGCCGGAGACGTCACCGAGGGCCTCCTTGGCGAGTTCGGTGAGGCTGGTGACGACGTCCGGGGCGTAGGGCATGTGCCCGTCCTTCATGCGCCGGACGTCGAGGATGTTGGCGGCCAGGTTGAGCAGGTGCTGCGCCTCGCCGCGCGCCAGGCTGAGCAGCTCGTCGACGCCGCCGTCTTCGTGCGTCTCCGCCTTCAGCATCTCCAGCGAGTGGTCGAGGAGCCCCATCACGCTGGAGATCGGGCTCTTGAGGTCGTGCACGAACATGTGGATCAGGTCGTCCTTGACCCGCTCCGACTCCTTGTAGGCCTGCTCGTACCGGCGGGATTGCTCCAGCGCGTACCTGAGGCCACGTTCGGCCTGACGCCGGTCGAGCAGCCGGCGCAGCGTGACGCGGACCACGTCGGGCCGCGTCGGCAGGGTGACGTAGGCGTCGACCCCTTGCTCGACGACGCGCGCGGTGACGTCCGGCTGCGGCGGGCCGAGGTAAACGAGCGGCACGTCGACCAGCGAGGCGCGCCGACGCAGGAGGGCGACGAGGTCGAGCTGCGCCACCTTCTCCACGAGACCGTGCTCCAAGACGATCGCCTCGGGCACGGAGCCGCGCGTGTGGTAGAGCAAGCGCTCGACGTCGGTGAAGACCTCCGCCACCAGCTCGAGTTGCTCGACGACGGGCCGCAGCCCCTCGCCCCTGGCCTCGTTCGCCATGGCCAGCAGCACGTAGGGTGCGGCCTTCACCTGCATGCGCGCATCATACCGACAGGCAGCGGGCTCATGGTCCGGTCACCGGCGCCGGGTAGGTTGGCCCGATGACGGTCATCACCGACCTGTTCGTCCTGCCGTGGGTGCTGCTGGCGCTGGCGCTGATCCCGCTGCTCCCCAGGGGCCGCGGCCGGCGCTGGCGCATGGCCGCGCTCGCCGCCCTCATCGTGGCGCTGGCACAGCCGCAGCGGCCGGCGGTCGAGGACCGGATCGCCGTGCTGGTCGACGTCTCCGCCAGCGTCGGGGACGCCGCCCGGGCTGCGGCCGCACCCTTCGTCGCCAACCTCGAAGGCGACGCCTCGGTCATCCTGTTCGCCGGCGACGCGACCGGCGTCGATGCGCTGCAGGCCGCCACGCCCGAGGCCCTCGACGCCGGCCGGACCGACCTCGGGCGGGCCCTGGCGGTGGCGGCCGCCGACGGCGCTCGCCGCGTGCTGCTGCTCTCGGACGGCGTGGACGCCGCCGGCGGCCCGCGCACGACCGGGATCGTGAGCGACGCGCCGGGCGTGCCGCACGCCGCTGTCCCCGTCGACGTGGTGGCGGTGCCGCGGTTGGCGAACGCGCGCCTCGAGGCCCTGTGGGCGCCGGACCGGGTCGCGCCGGGCGCCAGCGCCGAGGTCGTGGCCGTCGTCCACCTCGATCGGCCCGCCCGCGTCACGCTGCGCCCGGACGTCGACGGCACGCCGCAGGACACGATCGAGGCCACCCTGCCCGCGGGCCGGCACGCCGTCCCCTTCCGGGTGGTCGCCCCGTCGAGCGCGGCGCCCGCCGCCGGCGCGCTGCTGCGCGTCGGGGCGACGCTCGACGTCGACTTCGCCCAACCCGTCGAAGACGACGTCCAGGTGGTCGACGTCGCCGTCACCGCGCCGTCCCCGGTCCTCGTGGTCGGCGATCCGGCGATGGCGGACCTCCTGCGGGCGCAGGGGTTCGACGTCGAGGAGAGCGGTCCCGAGCGCATCGCGGCGCCCTTCCAGCCCAGCGCGTTGGTCCTGCGCGGCGGCGCCGGCTCCTTCACCCCCGGCCAGTTGGAGCTCCTGGCGCGCTACGTCGACCAGGGCGGCGGCCTCCTGATGACGGGTGGGCCGGAGGGCTTCGGACTCGGCGGGTGGTACCGCACCCCGGTCGAGGCGGTGCTCCCGGTCTCCAGCGACGTCCGCACCGAGGTCACGGTGCCGCAGGTGGCGATGGTGATCGTCCTCGACGTCTCCCAGTCGATGGCGGTCGGCAACCCGAGCCGGCTGGAGCTCGCGAAACAGGGCGTGATCGACGTGATCGACCTCGCCTACCAGGACGATCTGCTGGGCCTCGTCGTGTTCTCGGATCCGGCCCTGACACGCTGGGTCTTCGAGCTCCGGCCCGCGACGGACAGCGGCAAGCGGGCGATGCTGGACGCGACCCTGGCCCTGCAGCCGCAGGGGGGCACGGTGCTGCTCACGGGGTACACGATGGCGCTCGACGCCCTCCGCGCGAGCGACGCCGCGGTCAAGCACGTGATCGTCCTGTCGGACGGCAAACTGTTCGACCGCCAGGGCCCCTTCGCCGCGACCGGTGACGTCGACTGGCTCGGCATCGCGACCGCGGCGCGCCTCGACCGCATCACCACCAGCGCGGTCGCGATCGGCGCGGACGCCGACGCGGAGGCCCTCACGGCGCTCACGTCGGGCGGCGGCGGCCGCTTCTACGAGGCGCTCGACGTCAGCACCCTGCCGCGGTTGTTCGTCGCGGAGGCGCTCACGGCCACCCGCGACCTGCTGCGCGACGAGCCCGTCGCGCCCGAGGGGCGCCGCCACCCGCTGTCGCCCTTCGAGGGCGTGGCGCCCGCGTTGTCCGCCTACGTGGCCACAAGCCTCAAGCCCGATGGCGAGGCCCTGTTCATGGCCCTCGACGGCGAGCCGCTGCTGGCCGTCGGCCGCTACGGCCTGGGGCGGAGCGCGGCGTTGACCACCGACCTGGGCTCGTGGGCCGGCGACTTCGGTCGCTGGGACGGGCTGCCGGGGCTGCTCGGCGGCGTCGTGCGCTGGTTGCAGGCGCGGCCCGCCCCGTACACGGCCAGCGTGACGGTGCGTGGCGCCACCCTCGAGGTGGTCGTCGACGCCGTCGAGGCCGGCGCCTACGTCAACGAGCGCCCGCTGGTCGCCCGCTTCCAGGGCAACGAGGCGGAGCTGCGGCAGGTGGCGCCGGGGCGCTACGCCGGCGAGTTGCCGGTGCGCGGCAGCGGCGGGACCGTGGTCGTCGCGGATGGCGCGGAGGTCGTCGCCCGACGCACGGTCGCGACGCCCGACCCCGAGTTCGCGGACGTCGACGGTGCGGCGCTGTTGGAACGCCTGGCCGCCAGGACCGGCGGGTCGGTGATCGATCCCGGGGAGCCGTACGCGCCATTGGGCGCCCCGTCCGCGGCACCCCTGTGGGGCTGGCCGGCCGCGCTGGCGCTGCTGCTCGCGCTCGCCGAGTTCGCCGTCCGGCGCTACGGGCCGGAGGATTCGGGCCCGTCGAGCGGCGCATCGACGTCGACCTTGAGGAGCTCGCGCAACAAGGTCGTGGCGTAACTCCCCTTCGGGAGCTCGAAGCCGAGCCACAGGTCGTCGTCGACGGCTTCGAGTTCGACGTTCGCGCCGACGATGCGGCTGATCCGGCGGTCACCGTGGCGCCGAACCAGGTCGGTCCAGCGGAGCCCGAGCGCCTCCAGGACGCGTGCCTCACGCTCCCCGGCGTCGCCGCCCGAGAGCCGGACCTTCTTGCCGTGCAGCGGGAGCGTCGCGGAGATCTCCAGGGCCGCGACGCGCGGCGTCTCGATCTCGGCGTCGACGACCTCGAAGGTACCGCCGGTGGCATGCTTGCGGGCCCAGTCGCCGGCGATCACGCGCTCGAACAGCCCGTCGCGCACACGCTCCGCGAGCAGCAGGTTGAACACCTGCGACTGCAGCGCAGACACGAAGAAGCGCTGGAGGCGCACGTCGCCGTGGACACGCTCACCGCGCACCAGGCGCCAGCCGTCCACGGCGTTGCGACCGAACCGGCCGAAGCGCTGCGGGCCGAGGTAGTTCGGCACCCCGCTCGTGGCGATCCTGGCGGTGACCTGGCGGACGCGCTCGGCGCCCTCGGGGCCGACGTCGCGGACCCGGACGCGGAACGCGTTACCGCGCAGGTGCCCGATGCCGAGCTTGTTGGGATGCCGCCCGGTCGCCAACAGGCGGACCCCGGGCATGGCCTCCAACGCCGCCCAGGCCTCGGCCTCGTGCCGCCGGGGAACCGACAGCCACTGCTCGGTGCGTGCCACCTTGTCCTTGAGGCCGGCGACACCGATGTGCTGCGGCGCGATGCCGGCGGCGATCAGGGACCGCTGCAGGTCGCGCGTGGTCCAGCCGACCTTCTCCACGCGGGCGTAGGCGTGGCTCCCCTCGCCGCTCGGCAGGTAGAGGGGCAACTCGCGGACGACGAAGTCCTCGGGGTCGGCGCGCACCCGACCGCCGGCACCGGGAAGATCCGGGGTCACGGTCGGGAGGTCGGCCCAGCGGAAGGTCAGCGCGTGCGCGAGCGCTTCGTCCAACGCCCGTCGGCCGTCGTCGAAGCGCCGCCCCTCGGCGGGCATGCCGGCCGGGTCGTCGCCCTGGCTCACACGACGTCGCCGGCTGCGGCGTCGCCGAGCCCCGGCGCATGCGCCTCGAGGCGCTCCTCGATGAGCCGCTCGGCGAGCCTGAAGCGGTCGACGAGCGACGCCGCCTCGAGCAGCGCCTGGCGCTCGTCGCCCTCCAGCCGCAGGTTGGCACAGACGAACGACGCCTGGTAGAGGGGCTCGTCCGGGACGTGGTCGTCGACCTGCTGCTCGGCGTCGGCCGCGAAGAAGGTGCGGGCGTAACGCCGGAAGGCCTCGAGGGCGTCCCATGCGGCCACCCGCTCGAGGTTCGGGTCGTCGCGCACGACCGGCAGGGGCTCCGCCTCGGTGAAGAACAGCGGACGCTCGCTGCCGTCCGCCTCGGGCACGTCCTCGCGGCGCGTGACGTCGACCCGGACGCGCTCACCGCCGTGCCCCGTGAGGGTGTACGTGCCGTCCGGACGCTCGGCGAGCTCGACGACCCGGACGACCGTTCCGATCGAAGCCATCGCCGGGCCGTCGGCGGCCGGGCGGGCACGGACGATGACGAAGCGCGGTTCGTCGAGCTCGAGGACCGCCTGGACCAAACGCTTGTAGCGGGCCTCGAACACCACCAGCGGCACCGTCTGCCCTGGGAACACCACGAGATCGAGCGGGAAGACGGGCAGCTCGGCCATGGCTTCACGCTACCAGCCAGGGCGCGTGCGGACGGTGGCCCCACGCCCCGTGCGGATGACCCACCGCCGCCACCCCAAACGAACGCCGGCCCCCGTGGGGGCCGGCGACGTTGGCGGAGCGGACGGGATTTGAACCCGCGACCTTCTGCGTGACAGGCAGATATGCTAACCGCTACACTACCGCTCCAGACGCGTTAGCGAGCATACGCAGACGCTCCTGGGGGTGTCAACCGACGCGGGTCGCTACGCGACGGTGCCACGAACCGCGCCCGGGTCCGGCGGGCGACCTCAGCCGCCCGCCCCGCGCGCGGCGTGGTCCGCGACCACCCCCACCAGGACCACGAGGCCGATCACCAGGTTGGCGTCGAACGCCCGCAGCGCCGCCGCCGGGCCGTGGCGTGCCACCCACACGTGCTGCAGGGCGAGCACCGCCGCCACGACGGCGACGGCCACCAGGTAGGTCGCCCCGAGCCCCGCCACCGGCGCCAGCAGCACCAGGGCCGCCACGGCGAGGACGTGCGCGCCGACGGCGATGCGCGCGGCGATCCGATCGCCGAAGCGGGCGGGCACGCTGTGCACGCCGTGGGCCTGATCGAAGCGCCGGTCGAGCATCGCGTACACGATGTCGAAGCCGCCGATCCAGGCGCCGACACCGAGCCACAACCACCACACCGGCGGAGCGAACGCGCCGGTCACGGCGATCCAACCCCCGGCGGCGGCGGCGCCGATCGTGACCCCCAACCACGCGTGACACCACCAGGAGACCCGCTTGACGAGCGGGTAGACGGCGAGGAACACGGCCGCGACCGGCAGCAGCGCGGCGGTGAGCGGGTTGAGCGCCAGGCCCGCGGTCACGAACGCGATCAGGCCCACCCCCGCCAGCAACCATCCGTCGCCGGGAGCCAGCACCCCGCTGGGGATCTCACGCGCGGCCGTGCGCGGGTTGGCGGCGTCGATGCGGGCGTCGAGCACGCGGTTGATCGCCATCGCGAAGGTGCGGGCGCCCGCCATCGCCAGCGTCACCCAGCCGAACGTCGCCCAACCGGGGAAGCCATCGGCCGCGAGCCACATGCCCGCGTAGGCGAACGGGAGGGCGAACAGCGTGTGCTGGAAACGCACGAGCCGGAGGTAGGCGGCCAGGCTCCGGCCTCGTCTCGGTGCGGGGGGCGTCATGCGCGTCCCGGGTCGCTGGGGGCGAGCGAGCGTCGTTCGTTTGCCATCTCGGCGCGAGCCTACACCCCGTCGGGGCGGGACATCGTAGGCGCGCACGCCCACGCCCGCCCGGGCGTCAGTGCTGTCCGCTCGCCTCCTTGACGGCGTGGGTCGAGAAGCCGAACTGCGGCAGCGCGGCTCGCCCGGTCCCCGCCAGGATCGACGCCGTCAGCTCGGCGAGGTTCGTCCCGCCGACCTCGACGCGCATGCCCAGTTCGGCCCGCAGGTCGTCGAGCGTGCGTTCGTCGAGCAGCGTCTCGGTGCCGTACTTCAGCACGCTGGGCGACACCAGCAGGAGGTCGGCCTCCCGCGGCGAGATCTGCGTCAGGAAGTCGCGCCCGGCCAGCAGGCCGGTGACGGTCGTGACGGCACCGAAGGTGCGGTTCACCAGCGGCCGCACCTCCAGTTCGAGCCCAGCGACCGCCCGCAGCGGCGTGAGCGCGGCCTCGAGCACGGGCGCGAACAGTTTGCCGGTCGCACAGATGACGCGCAACGGTCGCTCCAGGGCGGCGGGCAGCGCCGGCGTCGGCCCGTCGAGGAAGTCGCGCACCATCCCGACGCCGTTCTCCAACATGGCGAAGCCCTCGTACGCCGCTGCCGGCGGCAGGGGCCGGCCGGCGACCAGGTAGAACTCGTCCGACAGGAAGGCGAAGCGCGTGCCGCGCTCGCGCAGCATCGTGCGCTGGAAGCCCTCGACGCGGGTCACGACCGCGTCCGCCTCCTCGGGCGTGAAGGTTCGCAGCGTCGGCAGGTTGCGGCGGTGGTCGGTGAGGCCGACGGGGACCACGGCGACCGCCTGGACGTTCGGTCGCGAGGCGAGGTACGCGAGCGTCAGGTCGAGCGCCTCGCCGTCGTTGCGGCCGGGCAGGGCCACCACCTGCGTGAACAGGTCGATCGGCTCCAGGCGCTCGATCATGCCGCGCACGCTGGTGGCGGCGGGGTCCTTGACCTTCAGCCGGAACCAGCGCATCATGTCGCGCCGCAGGTCCTCGTCGGCCGTGTGCACCGAGACGTACAGCGGCGACAGGTGTTCGTCGAGGATGCGCCGGACGTCGTCCTCGGTCAGGTTCGTGAGGGTCACGAAGCTGCCGTAGAGGAAACTCGTTCGGTAGTCGTCGTCCATCACGTAGAGGCTCTTGCGGAAGCCCTTGGGCATCTGGTGCACGTAGCAGAACTCGCACTGGTTGGCGCACAGCCGCAGGCCGTCGAAGATGACGTCCTCGAACTCGAGGCCCGGGTCCTCCCACGCGACCGTGAAGACCGCCTCGCGGCCCCCGAGCGGGTCGCGCGCCTCGAGCGTGGCCTCGCCGCGCTCGAGCTCGCGGCGGTAGGCGAGCACGTCCGGCACCCACTGGCCGTTGATCCGCACGAGCTCCCACCCCGGCCGTACGCCCGCGCGCTCGGCCGGCGAGCCGGGGGCGACCTCGCGCACGGCGGCAGTGTAGGGCGGCGCGCTGGGCTCCTTGGGTGGGCGGGGGGCGTGGGGCACGACGACGCAGCCTAGCAGGTCGCTCGCGCCGCGGGCGCAGCGCGCGCTGCGCCCGCGGCGTGCGGCCGGGCGGCGACGCCGTCGATCCGCCGGACCGCTCGCGGTCCCGCCGCTAGATGCCCAGCGTCTCCGCAACGACCGCGAGCCCCGCGACGTGGGCGGCCACCGTCGCGTCGACGTCCGCGTGGTAGCCACCCCCGAGGGTGGTGACGAGCGGGACGCCGGCGTCGCGACACCAGGTCGCCACCCGCCTGTCGCGCTCGACGACGCCGTCGAGCGACAGCGCCAGGCGGCCGAAGCGGTCGCCGGTGAGCACGTCGACGCCGCCCTGGTAGAGCACGAGGTCGGGCCGCGCGGCGCGGGCGAACGCGGGCAGGCTGGCGTCGAGCGCGGCCAGGTAGGCCGCGTCGCCGGTGCCGTCCGGCAGGGGCACGTCGAGATCGCTGCGCTCCTTGACGAAGGGGTAGTTGCGGTCGCCGTGCACCGAGTAGGTCACGATCCGCGGGTCGTCGGCGCACAGCGCGGCGGTGCCGTTCCCCTGGTGGACGTCGAGATCGACCACCAGCACACGCCGCACGGCGCCCTCGGCGAGCAGCGCGCGGGCGGCGACCACCAGGTCGTTGTACACGCAGAAGCCCTCGCCCCGATCGCGGAAGGCGTGGTGGGTGCCGCCCGCCAGTTGCACCCCGAGCCCGTCGTCGAGGGCGGCGCGCGCCGCCGCGACGGTGCCGCCCACCGAGGCGCGCGAGCGCCGCACCAGGGCGGGCGACTGCGGGACCCCGAGACGCCGCTCGGCGCGGGCGTCGAGCCCGCAGCCCGCCACGGCTTCGAGGTAGTCGCGGTCGTGGGTCAGCGCCAGGGCCTCGTCCGCCACGTCGGGAGCATCGAGGACGGTCCAACCCGCCAGCTCGAGGCGCGCCGCGACGCGGTCGTACTTGTCCATGGGGAAGCGGTGGCCCGCCGGCAGCTGGACGCGCAACGCGCGGGGCGAGAAGGCGCGCGCGCTGCGCGATGGATCCGCGCGCGGCACGCGCTAGACCTGGTCGTCGACCGCGTCCGCGGCACGGCGCGGACCGCTGCTGCGCAGAACGAACGCCTGGGCGGGCACCAGCGACTCGCACGTCAGCCGATCGCCGACGGCCGGCCGCGGTTGCGCGTCGTCGAGCGGATCGAGGCCGAGGACCACCGGCACGCCCGCGTCGACCACCGCCATCGCTCCGTCGACCTCCACGACCGTGCCGCTGATGCGCAGGCGCGTCGGGCTCACCGCCGAGAGCGCCGGGGCGTCGTCCGATCCGACGACCCACGCCGACGCCACGGCGTGCACGATGAGGCGCACGGGCCCGGTGGGCGCGTCGTACGGACCGGTGCGCTCGAACAGCTGCACGACCGAGCGACCGACGGCCACCTCGAGCAGCGGGCTGCCCTCCGCGCGCGCGAAGGCCACGCCGTCGGTCGCGTGCCGCTGCCAGCGCGTGATGAAGCCATCGACCGAATCCTCGAACATCGGTCGAGTGTACCGTGAGCGCGCCCGCGCCCGCAGGCGCGGACGCGGACGCGCCCGCGGGCGGAGACCCCGGGGGGTGGTGGTAGACTCCAGGCCGTGAAGTCGTTCTCCCCATCGTTCCTCTCGACGCTCCATGTGGCACGGGCCGCATGGAGCGTGTTCGTTCTGGAGGCCGCATGCTCGAGACCCTGAGCGAGGTTCAAACCCTCGACCTGCAGCGTGACACCCTGGCCGTCGAACGCGGCGAGGTACCGGCCGAGCTGCTCGCCGCCCGCGAGCGACGCGAGACGCTGCGTCGCGACCTGGCCAAGGTGCAGCAGGAGCACGAGGCGCTGCGTCGCCGCGTCGCGAGCAACGAGCTCGACCTCAAGACCCTGCAGGAGCGCCGCAAGGATGCGTCGGAGTCGGCCCTGCGGGCCACGACGAGCAAGGAGATGGCCCAGTACCAGAACCAGGAGCTGCAGTTCACGACGCGGGCGCAGGAGCTCGAGGAGGACACGCTCCCGCTGATGGAGGAACTCGAGGGCGTCGCCGCGACGATGGCCGGGCTCGAGGAGCAGCTCGCCGAGATGACCCCGGAGCTCGGGGCCCTCGAGGCCGCTGAGCGGGAGCGCGTCGCCTTTGTCGACGCTCGCGACGCCGACCTCGCCGATCGCCGGGCACGCCTGTGCAACGAGGTCGAGGCCGGTCTGTTGCGTCAGTACGAGCAGGTGCGGCGCGCACGCAGGGGCCTGGCGCTCGTCGGCCTCGAGGGTGGCAAGCGCTGCGGCGGCTGCCACGTCCAGTTGCCGATCCACGTGCTGCAGAAGGTCCGCAAGGGCGCGGGCGTCACCCGCTGCCCGTCGTGCGGGCGGTTGCTGGTCCAGTCGACCGACGACTGAGTCGCCGTCCGCGTCCGCGTCCGCGTCGCGGACGCGCTGGTCCTGGGTCCGCGGGCGTGCCCGCGGGTCCGGGACACTCGGTCAGCGCAGTTCGCCGAGCGGGTCGATCGCTCGCCCCGCCACGTGGATCTCGAGGTGCAGGTGCGGGCCGGTCGAGATGCCGGTCGAGCCGACGAGGGCGATCGGTTCGCCCTGCGAGATGCTCTGCCCCACGCGCACCAGGATCCGGCTGGCGTGGGCGTACCAGGACTCGGCGCCGCCCGCGTGGCGGATCTTGACCAGGTTGCCGTAACCCTGGGTCGACCAGCCCGCGAACGTGACCGTCCCGGACCGCGCGGCCACGATGGTGGAGCCCGTCGGCGCCGCGATGTCGAGCCCGCGGTGGAAGGTGCTGGTGCCGAGGCCGAGGTTGCGGCGGCCGAAGTACGAGGTGAGGCGACCGTGCAGCGGCCACACGTACGTGTTCTCCAACTCGCGGACGGCCGCCAAGCGCTCCAGAGCCGCGGTGGGCTCGACCCCGGGCAGGAAGAGCAGCATGCCCGGCTGCAGGTCGAAGGGGCTGCGGATCTGGTTGGCCCGCGCCACCGCGATCGGGTCCGCCCCATGGGCCGCCAGCAGATCCATCAGGTCCATGCCGTACTCGAGGCCGACCAGGAGGCCCTCGCCGGGTGGAATCAGCAGTTCGACGCCGACGGGCAACCGGTCGAGCGACGACAGGTCGGGGTTGGCGCCCACCAGGGCGGTGATGCTGATGCCGTAGCGCGACGTGACGCTCGACAGCGTCTCGCCGGCCGCCAGCGTGTGGCGCCGGAAGCCGGGCGGCGGCGCGGGCGCCGGTTCCGCCAGACCACCGCGGGCCTCCTGCAGCGGGACGTGCAGCACGTCCCCGGGGCGGATGAGGACGTCGGCCAGCCCGTTCGCCTCGCTCAGCGCCTCGACGCCGATGCCGTAGCGCTGGGCGATCGAACCGAGGGCGTCCCCCGGTTGCACGACCACGACGGCGTAGCCCTGGGCGGCGCCGACGGCGAGACAGGTCGCCACGGCGACGACGAGCAACGCTCGCAAGCCTCGTTGGGGTCTCACGAGCGGGGGCCTCCTGACGCATCCACGACGTGGGCGAAGGTAACCATGGGCATCATGAGCCTCATGAGGCGACCTCGAGCGCGCGCCGACGCGCGACCTCGCCCTCCAGGTACGCGACCATGGCGGACGTCGGGCTGCCCGGACCGAACACCTCACCGACACCCAGGGTCGCCAGTGCGGGGCGGTCGCCGTCCGGCACGATCCCGCCGCCGAAGACGAGCACGTCGCCCGCGCCGGCCGCCCGCAACCGTTGCATGACGTCGGCGAAGTGCTGCAGGTGCGCGCCGGAGAGCACCGACAGCCCGACGGCGTCGACGTCCTCCTGCATGGCCGCGATCGCGATCGCCTCGGCGCTCTGCCGCAACCCGGTGTAGACGACCTCCATGCCGGCATCCCGCAGAGCACGCGCGACGACCTTGGCACCACGGTCGTGGCCGTCGAGGCCCGGTTTGGCGATGAGTACGCGAATCGGTCTCTTCATGACGCACCACGGCCCCGCACGGCGTGCACCTGGCATCGGCGGGGTGTCCGCGCCATGCTATCAGCCTCCGGCGGCCCGGCGAAGGGACACCCCGACCTCCGTCGGCCCGACACGCGGCGGCTTGCCGTCGACGACGAGGCGCCCCCCCGCCGTGCCATCGGCGTCCTCGCGAACGACCGCGAGCCCCCACCAGCCGTCGCCGTCGGGCGCCGGCGCGGCGCTGCCGAGGACGCCGACGGCGCGGCCCGCCGCGGCCTCGAGGCGCCATCCCGGCGCCGCGCCGCGGCCCC
>CAZJUA010000265.1:0-36635 GCA_964549045.1 uncultured bacterium
GCGGTGGCGTTCTTGGCGGGTGAGCCGCAGTTGGCGGCGGACATTCGCGCCCGCGTGCTGGAGGCGTTGCACGCGAACGCGACCGGCACGGGCACGGCCGCGGGCGCCGCCGTCGCCGAGGTGTCGGCATGATGGGCCTGTGGCTGGCCCTCATCGGACTCGCCGGCGTCCTCGTCGGCGTCGCGATCGGCAACGCCATCCGCCAGCGGCGCGACCAGGAGGTGCTGGCGGAGGCGGAGGCCAAGGCCAAGCGCCTGACCGAGGTCGCGGCCGCCGACGCGAAGCGCCTCACCGACGAGGCCGCGACCGAGGCCCGCGTCCGCCTCAGCGAGGCGAAGGCGCGCCTGGAGGAGGAGTTCGCCCGCGCACGCGAGCAGCTCGACGCCGAGAGCGAGCGGCGCCGCGTGGCGCTGGAGCAGGAGACCGAGCGCGCGCGCCACGACCTGGAAGAGGGCCGCAGCACCCTGCGCGAGGCCCGCGAGGAGCTCAGGCGCGACCGCGAGAAGGTCGAGCAGATCGAGGAACGGCTGACCCGTCGGGGGGAGCAGCAGGACGCCCGCGCCCTGCGCCTCGACGAGAACGAGGAGCGGCTCGACGCCCGCGAGCGCGAGCTGCAGGCGGAGGCCGAACGGCTGCAACAGCGCGTCGCCGAGGTCGATCGACGGCTCCACGAGGTCGCGCAGCTGAGCCGTGAGCAGGCCACCGAGATGATCCTCGCCAAGCTCGACGGCGAGCTGGAGCGCGAGAAGGCCATGCGCATCCGCGCTGCCCTCGAGCAGGCGGACGCGGAGGCCAAGCGACGCGCCCAGAACGTGCTCGCGCAGGCCGTGCAGCGCTCGGCCAGCGAGGTTTCCG
The DNA here is from genome assembly GCA_964549045.1 of uncultured bacterium. Taxonomy (GTDB): domain Bacteria; phylum Deinococcota; class Deinococci; order Deinococcales; family Trueperaceae; genus JAABTL01. The sequence goes on from CAZJUA010000265.1 coordinate 856, forward strand.
CGGCCATCAGCGTGTCGGTCGTGCCCATCCCGAGCGACGCGATGAAGGGCCGCATCATCGGACGGGAGGGCCGCAACATCCGCGCCTTCGAGTCCCTGACGGGCGTCGATCTCATCATCGACGACACGCCGGAGGCCGTGCTGCTCTCCTCCTTCAACCCGATCCGGCGCGAGGTGGCCAAGCTCGCGCTGGCCGACCTGGTCGGCGATGGCCGCATCCACCCCGCCCGCATCGAGGAGGTCGTGCACAAGGCGCAGCAGGAGATGCAGAGCTACATCCGCGACCGCGGCGAGGAGGGCGCCCTCGAGGCCGAGGTCGTGGGGCTCAAGCCGGGCCTGATCCAGCTCCTCGGGCGCATGCACTTCCGCACCAGCTACGGCCAGAACATCCTGAAGCACTCCGTGCAGGTCGCCCACCTCAGCGGCCTCATCGCCGCCGAACTGGACCTCGACATCGCCCTCGCGCGGCGGGCCGGCCTGCTGCACGACATCGGCAAGTCGATCGACCGGGAGATCGAGGGCACCCACACGGAGATCGGTGCCCAACTCGGGCGCCGTTTCGGCGAGCCCGCCGAGGTCATCGACGCGATCGCCCACCACCACGACCTGGAGTTGTCCGAGACGCTCTACCCGGTGCTGGTCAACGCCGCGGACGCCATCAGCGCGGCGCGGCCCGGCGCCCGCCGCGAGACGCTCGAGAGCTACCTCAAGCGCCTCGAGGGGCTCGAGTCGATCGCCAGCTCGTTCCCCGGCGTGGAGAAGTCCTACGCCATCCAGGCCGGCCGCGAGATCCGCATCATCGTCGAACCCGAGAAGGTGGACGACGCCTCGGCGGTGCTCCTGGCGCGCGACATCGCCCAGCGCATCGAGCGCGACATGGAGTACCCGGGCCAGGTCCAGGTGACGGTGGTCCGCGAGTCCCGGGCCGTGGAGTACGCCCGCTGAGCGACGAACCACCGCTTCGCCGGCCGTCAGGGGGCGCGGGTCCGTTCACCGTGCCCCCTGGTCATGCCCGACGTCGGGGGCCCGTCCGGACGCCCCAGAGCGGGGCCGTGCGTCCCGACGTGCGCCTTCGGGGTGCGGGTTAGACTCCCCTCGTTCCCGAGTGGCCGGGTGTCGTCCGCGAGCAGGCGACCGAGCCGGCCATCGCCATCCGCCCCCGACGCCCCAGCGAGGTGCCGCGTGAACCCATCCGCCCGCAGCGAACGGCCCGCCACATGAGGGCCGGCGACGACATCAAGCTCTTCGCCGGCGGCTCCACGCCGGCGCTGGCCGAGGCGGTCGCGCGCCACCTCGAACGCCCGCTCGCGCGCGGTTCGGTGTCGCAGTTCCCCGACGGCGAGACGCGCATCACGCTCGAGGAATCGGTGCGCGGCGCGGACTGCTTCGTCATCCAATCGACCTGCGCACCGGTCAACCACAACCTCATGGAGCTGCTCGTGCTGGTCGACGCGCTGCGCCGGGCCTCGGCCTGGCGCGTCAACGCCGTCGTCCCCTACTTCGGCTACGCCCGCCAGGACAAGAAGGTGCAGGCGCGCGAGCCCATCACGGCCAAGCTGGTGGCCAACCTGATCGAGAAGGCGGGCGCCGACCGCGTCATCACCATCGATCTGCACGCCGGCCAGATCCAGGGGTTCTTCGACGTGCCGGTCGACCACCTCACGGCGCTCAACATCCTCGCCGACCACCTTCGCACCAGCGACCTCACGAGATCGGTGGTCGTGTCGCCGGACGTCGGTCGCGCCACCGAGGCCCGTCGCCTGGCCAACCTCCTCGGCCTGCCGTTGGCGATGCTCTACAAGCGCCGCACCAGCCCGACGGAGACCGAGGTCACGCACGTCATCGGTGACGTGGCTGGCCTGCGGCCCATCATGATCGACGACATGATCTCGACCGCCGGCACGATGCGCCGAGGCATCGACGCGCTGCTGCAGCTCGGCGCCGCCCCGGACGTCTGGGTCGCGGCCACCCACGCCGTGTTCACGCCGCCGGCGCTCGAGCGCCTGACGCACGAGGCGATCACGCACGTCTGCGTCACCGACACGATTCCCTTCGCCGGTGGGCACGAGCGGGTCGAGGTGCTGTCGGTCGCCCCGCTGCTCGCCAAGGCGATCCACAACGTCCACCACAACGACTCCGTGAGCTCGCTGTTCTCGTCCTGAACGTCGGCGCACCATGGCGCGTCCGCTTTGACAGGCGATGGAAGGGCGTGTAGGCTGGAGCGCTATTGGGTCGACCGGCAGTGACCTCGACCCCACCCTTGGAAGTGCGGCCCGTCGAGGGCCTCGGGAGGACGCATGAAGCTCGAAGCACGCAAGCGCGCCGTGGGCGCCGTCGGTGCGCTGCGCCGCGCCGGCCAGATGCCCGCCGTCGTCTACAACAGCCAGCTGAACCAGCCCATCAGCGTCGACCTGAAGGCCTTCGACCGCGTCTTCCGCAGCCAGGGCACCAGCAGCGTCATCGACCTCGAGGTCGACGGCGACGTCGTTCCGGTCCTGGTCAAGGCGGTCCAGATGGACAAGCGCCGGCGGCTGCCGCAGCACGCGGACTTCTATGCCGTCACCGCCAACCAGCCGGTGGCCGTGCACCTGCCGATCGAGCTGACCGGGGTCGCCATCGGCACGCGCGACGGCGGCCAGCTCGACGTACAGCGCCGCGAGGTGTACATCAGCGTCCTGCCGCGCCTCATCCCCGGATCGATCGAGATCGACATCAGCGGGCTGGCGATCGGCGACTCGCTGCACGTGCGCGACCTGCGGACGTTCCTCCCCGGAGAGGCCGAGATCCTCGACGACCTCGACCTCGCAATCGTGGCGGTCGTGCCGCCGCGCCTGGCCGTGGAGGACGAGGAGGCCGCCGAGGAAGAGGCCGAACCCGAGGTCATCAGCAAGGGCGCCGAGGACGACGAGGACTGACCTTGAAGCTCATCGTCGGGCTCGGTAACCCCGGCGCCCGGTACGCGGGAACCCGGCACAACGCCGGGTTCCTCGTCGTGGATGAGCTGGCGAGGCGCTGGGGCGCCGGCTTCCGCGCCGGCCGGCAGGCGGACGCCGCGAGCGCCTCCGGCGTCGTGCTGCTCAAGCCCCGCACCTTCATGAACCTCTCGGGCGCGGCGGTGCAGGCGGAGATGGCGCGCGGGCGCATCCCTCCCGGCGAGCTGCTCGTCGTGCACGACGACCTGGACCTGCCGCTCGGCCGCCTGCGGCTGCGCCGTGGCGGCGGGGCGGGCGGTCAGCGCGGCGTGCAGGACGTCATCGCGCGCATCGGGCCCGACTTCGATCGGCTCAAGGTCGGCGTCTCGCGCCCGCCGGAGGGGTGGACGGCCGAGCACTGGGTGCTGTCGCGCTTCCGCGAGGACGAGGCCGAGCTGCTGGCCGCCGTGGTCCGCCACGCGGCCGACGCGATCGAGCGGGTGCGCGACGAGGGCTGGGCGAAGGCCGTGACCTGGACCAACGCCCTCGACCTCGCCGCCCCGCCGCCGACGCCCCCGGCGGCCTGAGCCCGCCTCAGCCCACCTGCGCCAGGCTCGCCTCGATCGCGCCGATCAGCCGCTCGGCCTCGGCGAGGCGGCGGCGCTCCTCGGCCACGACCTCCGTGGGCGCGCCCGCCACGAAGCGCTCGTTGCCCAGCTTGCCGCGCGAGCGCTGGGCCTCCGCGCGCTGGGTCGCCAGGCGCTTGTGCTGCTTCGCGCGCCACGCCTCCACGTCCACCACGCCGGCCAGCGGCAGCCGCAGCACCAGGTCGTCGATCGGCTGCGACAGCGCCGCGCCGGCCGCCCCATCCGGCGGCAGCGGCGTGACCCGCGCGAGCGCGGCGAAGACCTCGGACTCGGCGCGCAGGGCGTCGGCGCCCTCGCCCGCCCAGGCGATCGGCACGGTCTGGCCCGGCGGCAGGTCCGCGTCGACGCGCAGCGCGCGCACGGCCCCCACGGCGGCCTGCAGCCGCGCGAAGCCGCGCTCGGCGTCGCCGTCGACCGCGTCCGCGGCGGGCGCGGGCCAGGCCGCCTCGGCGAGCTGCGGGCGCGCGGTCTCGCCCGTGGCGCGTCCGACCGCCTCCCACAGCTCGGACGTCACGAAGGGCACGATCGGGTGCAGCAGCGTCAGCACCCCCTCGAGCACGGTGCGCAGGGTGTGCCGCGTGCGCGGGTCGCCCTCGCGCAGGGCCGGCTTGGCGGCCTCGAGGTACCAGTCGCAGAACTCCGACCAGGTGAAGTCGTACGCCGCGCGCGTCGCGGCGCCGAGGTCGTAGGCCTCGAGCGCGTCGGTGACGGCGTGGTTCGCGGTTGCCAGGCGCGAGAGGATCCAGCGGTCGGCGAGCCGCTCGGGCGGGCCGGCGTCGCTGGGTCCGTCGAGGTGCCCGAGCGCGAAGCGGGCGGCGTTCCACAGCTTGGTGCAGAAGTTGCGGCCCATCTCGACCCGGCGGGGGTCCCAGCGCACGTCCTGGCCGCCGGTGCTGGCGTGGCTCATGGCGAAGCGCAGCGCGTCGGCGCCGCTCTCGGCGATGACCTCGAGCGGGTCGATGCCGTTGCCCTTCGACTTCGACATCTTCTGCCCCTGCTCGTCGAGCACCAGGCCGTGCAGCACCACCGTGTGGAAGGGCGCCTGGTCGGTGAGCTCGAAGGCGGCGAGCTCCATGCGCGCGACCCAGAAGAAGAGGATGTCGTAGCCGGTCACCAGCACCGAGGTCGGGTAGAAGCGACGGTAGAAGGGGTCGTCGGTGTCGGGCCAGCCCAGCGTGCTGAAGGGCCACAGGTTGGAGCTGAACCAGGTGTCGAAGACGTCGGGGTCCTGCGTGAGCGTGCGACCCGCGTAGCGGGGGTCGTCCGGCGGGTCGAGGAACGGGTCGCTGGGATCGGGGACGATGGCGCGGCCGTCCTCGTCGTACCAGGCCGGGATGCGGTGGCCCCACCACAGCTGCCGGGAGACGTTCCAGGGCCGCAGGTTGGCCAGCCAGTCGCGGTTGACCTTGGTGTAGCGCTCCGGCACCAGCCGGATCTCGCCCGTCTCGAGCGCGGCCAGCGCGCGCTCGGCGGCCGCCGAGGTGTCGTAGAACCACTGGGTCGACAGGAGCGGCTCCACCGGCTCGCCCGTGCGCTGCGACAGGCCGAGGGCGATCGTGTGGTCCGTGATGCCCTTGAGGTCCCCGCCGTCGCGCAGAGCGGCGACCACCAGCGCGCGCGCCTCGAAGCGGTCCAGGTCGCGGAACTCGGGGGGCACCAGCTCGCCGTGGAGCCGGCCGTCGAGGCCGATGACGGAGGGGCGGGCGAGGCCGTGGCGCTCACCGATCTCGAAGTCGGTGGGGTCGTGGGCGGGCGTGATCTTCAGCGCCCCGGTGCCGAAGTCGGGCTCGACCGCCGCGTCGGCGATGACGGGGATGAGGCGGTCCGTGAGCGGGATGCGCACCCGCCGCCCCACGAGGTGAGCGAAGCGCGGGTCGTCGGGGTGCACGGCGACCGCCTGGTCGGCGAAGATCGTCTCCGGTCGGACCGTCGCGATCTCCAGGGCCTCACCGGTGACACCGCCGGTGGCGCTGCCCTCGAGCGGGTACGCGAGGCGGTAGAGGTGCCCGGGTCGTTCCTCGCGGTCGACCTCGAGGTCGGAGAGCGTCGTCTGGCTGGACGGGTCCCAGTGGACGATGCGCTCGCCGCGGAAGATGCGCCCGCGGTGGTAGAGCTCGACGAACTGCTTGCGCACCGCGCGCGACAGGCCCTCGTCGAGCGTGAAGCGCGTGCGCGTCCAGTCGGCCGACACGCCGAGCCGCTGCAGCTGCCCGAGGATGATGCCGCCGTAGCGCTCCTTCCACGCCCACATGCGCTCGAGGAAGGCCTCGCGCCCGAGCGCGAGGCGGTCCGTGCCCTCGGCCTGCAGGGCGCGCTCGACCAGGATCTGCGTCGAGATGCTGGCGTGGTCGGTGCCCGGCTGGAACAGGGCCTCGTACCCCTGGAGGCGCTTGAAGCGGATGAGCGCGTCGATGATCGCGTTGTCGAAGGCGTGCCCCAGGTGCAGGTTGCCGGTGACGTTCGGCGGCGGGATGACGATCGTGAAGGGGGGCTTCGGGCTCGCGGGGTCGGCGGCGAAGGGCCGGTCGACCCAGCGCCGCACCCAGCGGGCCTCGACCTGGGCCGGGTCGTAGCGCGGGGGTAGCTCGAAGCGCTCGGGCGTGGCGGGTTCGGTCATCGGCGGCTCCCTGGTGCGGGCGCCGGACGCGCCCACGCTGCGTGAGGTGAGGCGCGGACGGGGCGTCGGCCCCGCGGTACCACCGCGGTTCCCCGCGCGAGCGGGGCGCTCGTGCCCGTGGCGGCCACGGGCTGGGGCTCTACTGCGGCGCGGACGCCGGTTCTTCCCCTGGACGCGACGGCTGTGCCGACGCGACGCGGGCGACGTTCACCCCCTGCGCTGCGGGATCGGGTCTCAGCCGCCGACGCCGCGCGCGGCGGCCGTCGGGCCCGGTCCTCTCTGTCGCGCGGGAGGGGGCTACTCCTCCCGTGGGGGACAGCCTAACGACGGTCGGCGGGCGGGTCAAGCCATCGGCAGCGTCTGCAGCGACTGGATGGAGACCTGGCCGGCGACCCGCCGGGCGGTCTCGCGCAGCGCCAGCGCGCTGAAGTCGTCGGGGTCGGAGATCACCAGCGGCACGCCGGCGTCGCCGCTCTCGCGCAGCCGGCGCGTGATCGGGATCTCGCCGAGCAGCGGCAGGTCCTCCTGTTCCGCGAAGGCGCGGGCGCCGCCCTCGCCGAACAGGAAGTCCTTGCTGCCGTCCGGCAGGGCGTAGTAGCTCATGTTCTCGATGACGCCCAGGAGCGGCACGTGCGTCTTGCGGGCCATGGTCGCGGCGCGCTTGACGTCGAGCAGGGCCACGTCCTGCGGGGTGGTGACGAGCACCATGCCGGTCAGGTTGACGAGCTGCGCCAGCGACAGCTGGACGTCCCCGGTGCCGGGCGGCAGGTCGACGATGAGGTAGTCGAGCTCGCCCCACACCGTCTGCTGCAGCATCTGCGTGAGCGTGCCGTGCAGGATGGGCCCGCGCCAGGTGAGGGCCTGGCCGTCCTCCACGAGGTTGGCGATCGACAGGATGCGGACGCCGTAGTTCTTCAGCGGCAGGATACGCTTCTGCTCGTCGGCCATGAGCCGGCGGCCCTCGACCGAGAACATGCGTGCCTGCGACGGACCGTAGATGTCGGCGTCGAGCAGCCCGACGTCCGCGCCGTCGAGAGAGAGGGCCGCCGCCAGGTTGGCGGCGATCGTCGACTTCCCCACCCCGCCCTTGCCCGAGCCGACCGCGACCACGTGCTTGACCCCTGGCAGGTTGGCCGTGGCGCTGGCGCGGACCTGGGCGCCGAAGCTGAGCTCGACCTCGCCCACGCCGGGCACGCCCGCGAGCGCCGCGCGGACGTCGGACTCGATCTTGGCCTTCATGGGACAGGCGGGCGTGGTGAGCTGCACCCGCACGACCACCTTGTCGCCGTCGATCGCCAGCTGCTCGATCATGCCGAGGGAGACGAGGTCCTGCTGCAGCTCGGGGTCGAGCACGGTCGCCAGCGCGTCCATGACGGCGCGTTCGGTGAGTTCCATGCCCCACGCTACCAGCGGCGTGGTCCGCGGGGGGCGCCGAACGCGACGCAGGAACCGCAGGGGTGGGCCGCGGAGCCGTGCCGGTGGCGGCCCGCGGCGCCTTGTCCGCCCGCTCCGCCGCTGCGTACGATGGCGGGCATGACCGCCGAAGCGACGCCCCGCACGACGGAGGCGAACGAAGCGGACGTCGCACGGGTCGAGCAGGAGCGGGTCACCGATCCCGTGACCGGCCTGCCGGTCATGCGCTACCGCTTCGCCGGCCCCCCCACGCTGCGCCCGGGCATGGCCGCGCCCAGCGGCGCCTGGCGCGTGCTGCGGGTCGACGAACGCGACGGCCGAACGACGTTGGACCTCGAGACGGACGCCGGCGCCGAGCCGCTCGACGCCCACCCCTCCGCCGTCGACGACGCGGTCGTGGAGGCCGCCGTGGCGACGCTGCGGCGGGCTCGGGCGTGCGGCGCGGTCCACGGCGACCTCGGGCCACGGCGGTTGTGGCGCCGCGGGCCGCAGGTGTGGGTCGAGGGCTACGGCGTTCGCTGGCGCGACGGCGCGGACGCGGCGCGCGACGCCCGCGACCTCGCCGCCGGCCTGCTGCGACTCCCGGGAACACGCCTGAGTGCGGCGGGCCGCGCCCGCCTGAACGCGATCCTCGACAGCGGGGACGTCGACGCGGTAGCGGCCCCGCCGCCCGCGCTTGGCGGAGAGGTCGCGGCCGATCCGGCCGCCGCCACCGGCGCGCCGCAGGACCCGACCGCGGACGCGGCGGCCGTCCGCGTGGTGCGCGGTCCCCCACCGGGCTCCCTCGTGCGGCCCGGGGGGACCGGAGCCATCGCCCTCCTCGCCCGCCTCGTGCCGCAGTGGTGGTCGGGCGCGCCGCGGAATGGACTCCGCCCGGAGGTGCGCCTCCGCCTGGCGATCGCGCTGCTGATCGCGTCGGCCACCTGGGTCGGGCTGGCGTCCTGGGGCGGTCGCGCGGTGCCGAGCGGGCGGCCGTCGGCGGCCGTCACCGGCCACGTCGTCGACGTGACGGTGGTGCCCCCCGGCCAGCCGCCCGTCGGCCTGGTCGTCGTCGCCAGCCCGCCGGGCTCGTCTCTGGCGGTCGGTTCCGTCATCGCCAGCGTGCCCGGTAAGGTGTGGCTCGACCTCGCGGGCCGCTGGCGCTTCGAGGCCCGCTTCGGCGAGCGGCGCTCGCCCCCGGTCGAGTTGGTCGTCCCGTTCGAACGGGCCCTGCAGCTCGCGTTCCCTACCCCCGCGGCGCCCTGAGCCGCACCGGAGGCCCCATGGCCAGCCTGGTCGTCATCGACTACGGATCGCAGTACACCCGCCTGATCACCCGCCGCCTGCGCGAGCTGCAGGTGTTCTCGGTGATCGAGACGCCGGACGTGACGCCGGCACGCCTGCGCGAGCTCGACGCCCGCGGGGTCGTCCTGTCGGGCGGACCGCAGAGCGTCTACGGCGAGCGGGCGCCGCAGCTGCCCGCCGGCCTGCTGGACGCCGGACTGCCGATCCTGGCGATCTGCTACGGCATGCAGCTGCTCGCCCGGGCGCTCGGCGGCGAGGTCGTGCCCTCCTCCGTGCGCGAGTACGGCAAGGCGGTCCTGACGAGCTACGGCGGCGCCCTCTTCGATGGGGTCGAGGGCGAGTTCGTCGCCTGGATGAGCCATGGGGACAGCGTGGAGCGGCCGCCGCGAGGCTTCGCGGTGACGGCAAGCACCTCGGACACGCCGGTGGCCGCGATGGAGGACGTCGCGCGCCACTGGTACGGGCTGCAGTTCCACCCCGAGGTGCGCCACACGCCGAAGGGCCTCTCCCTGCTCGATCGCTTCGTCGACGCGACCGGCGTGCCGCGCGATTGGACCGCCGCCCACATCGTCGACGCGGCGGTGGCCGACGTCCGGGCCCGGGTCGGCGACGAGCGCGTGCTGCTCGGTATCAGCGGTGGGGTCGACTCGACCACCCTGGGCCTGCTGCTCCACCGCGCGCTGGGGGACCGGCTGGTGCCGGTCTTCGTCGACACGGGCATGCTGCGCCTGGGCGAGGGCGACGAGGTCGAACGTGCGCTGCGCGGCCTGGGGGTCGCCCTCGTGCGCGTCGACGCGCAGGAGCGCTTCATCGGCGCGCTGGCGGGCGTCGTCGACCCCGAGGAGAAGCGCAAGGCGATCGGCCGGGCCTTCATCGAGGTGTTCGCGGCGGAGGCGCGCCGGCTGCAGGCCGACGGCGGTCGGATCCGCTTCCTGGCCCAGGGGACGCTCTACCCCGACGTCATCGAGTCCGCTGGGGGTCACGGGGCGGCCAACATCAAGTCGCACCACAACGTCGGCGGCCTGCCGGCCGACCTGGACTTCGACCTCATCGAGCCCTTCCGCACGCTGTTCAAGGACGAGGTGCGCGAGGTGGCGGAGGCCCTGGGGCTCGCGCCACACCTGCGCGATCGGCACCCCTTCCCCGGCCCGGGGCTGGCGATCCGCGTGCTGGGCGAGGTGACGCCCGAGCGCCTCGCCGTCCTGCAGCGGGTGGACGACATCTTCGTCAGCGCGCTGCGGGAGTTCGATCTCTACCAGGACACCTGGCAGGCCTTGGCGGTGCTGACCCCGCTGCGCTCGGTCGGCGTCATGGGCGACGGCCGCACCTACGCCCACACGGTGGCCCTGCGTGCCGTCACCTCGGTCGACGGCATGACCGCCGACTGGGCGCGCCTGCCGCACGAGTTCCTCGCGACGGTCTCGAGCCGCATCGTCAACGCCGTGCCGGAGGTCAACCGCGTGGTGTACGACATCACCTCCAAGCCACCCGGCACGATCGAATGGGAGTGACACGTGCCGGGTGGCCGCGGCCGGGGACGATCGAATGGGCGTGACCGGTGCTTGGCTCGTGAAGTCCGAGCCCGACGTGTTCGGCTTCGACGACCTCATGCGCGCGCCCGGTCGCACGACGCCGTGGGACGGCGTGCGCAACTTCCAGGCACGCAACTACCTGCGCGACCACATGCGGGTGGGCGACGTGGTGGTCTTCTACCACTCGAACGCCAACCCGCCGGGCGTGGCCGGCCTGGCGGAGGTCGCCAGCGAGCCGTACCCCGACCCGACGCAGTTCGACGCCGCCTCCGACTACCACGACCCCGGGAGCGACCGCGCGGCGCCACGCTGGTGGCTGGTCGACGTCCGCGCGACCGCGCCGCTCGCCCGCCTGGTGACGCTCGCCGAGCTGCGCGACGACCCGGTGCTCGCCGGGCTCGACCTCCCCCTGCTGCGCCGCGGCAACCGGCTGTCCGTCATGCCGATCCCTGCGGCGGCGGTCGATCGGATCGTGGCGCTGGCCGAGCGCTGAACGCGGCGCGAACCGGCGGGCGCCCGGCGGCGGCCCCGCGTTCTCCGCGGGCTCGTCGCGTGGCCCGTCCGGGTGGTAGCCTCCTGCCCATGCAAGCGCGGCTCGAGCGCATCCTCCATCTCGTCGCGGAAGGCTACGTGCGCACGGCGCACCCGGTCGCCTCGGCGACGGTCGCCGCGCAGCTCGACGTCTCCAGCGCGACGGTGCGCAACGCCTTCGCGGTCCTCGAGGATGCCGGCCTGCTGCAGCAACCGCACGCCTCGGCGGGCCGCATCCCGACGTCGTCGGGCTTCGGCCGCTACGCGCGCGACCTCATCCCGCCCGCGCCGATGGCCCCCGCCCTGCTCGAGGCGCTGCGTCGGCGCTTCGCCGGCAGCCACGGCGACGGGCTGCTGCAGCAGATCGCGCAGGCCGCGGCCGAGCTCTCGGGCTACGCGGTCGTCGTCACGCTGCCGGCCGACGAACGCCTGCACGCGCTCGAGATCCACCTCACCCCAATCCACGCGCGCGCGCTCATGGCGGTGGTCGTCCTCGAGAACGGCCTGGTCCGCCAGGTGCGCGTCGATCTCGATCCGAACCCCGGCGACGAGGTCCTCGACGACGCCGAACGTCAGCTTCGCCAGTTGACCCTGCCGGTCGCCGCCGTCCCGGCCGCCCTCATGGCGCTGGCGCGGGCGGCCGATCCCGAACTCGCCCGCACGCTGCTGGCGATCCGCGCCGCCTGGCCGGCGGTCACGCCGGCGCGCACGGTGACCGCGGGCCTGGCGGGGGTGCTGCAGGAGCCCGAGGCGGAGGACCCCGCGTTCGTCCGCCTGCTCGTCGAACGCGTCGAACGGCCGGCGGCCGAGCCCCCGCGCACGGCGAGCGACCCGGAGTTGGACGTCGATGGCCTGGAGTTGGCGTGGGACGAGACGCTCGCGTTGGTTTCCACGCATTGGCGCTCCGGCGCCGCCGCGGGCGGGCTCACGCTCATCGGGCCGGCACGCTTGCGCTACCGACCCGCGCTGCAGGTCGTGAGCGGCGTGACGCGCGCGGCGCGCGCGGCGGCGTCCTGACGCGACGACGGGGCGCGGTCCTTCGACGCGGGTGAGGATTTCACAAGCCCCGGCGCCCGCGAAGCCTACGCTGGACGGCATCGGAGGACGCGATGCCCGCGCGGCCAGCCGCGCCGAAGGGGCCCGGGTCCGTCGGTATGATGCGCGCAGCTTGGCGTCGCCGCCCCCAGCGGCCGGCGGCCGGATGGGGGACGATGTTGGCGAACGCGGTCTACGAACGCACCCGGTCGGCGCTGACGGGCCTGTTGCCCCGTCGGGCGGCGACCAGCGTCCTGGACCGTGCGCTACGGCGGCACCGCCGCTCGGCGGACGAGGTGTCCGGCGAGCAGATGGCGCATGTCCTGCTACAGGGCGTCTACCGCGAACTGCGTGGCGTGGTGCCCGATCCGGGCCTGCGCCGTACCCTGCGGAAGCTCGCCCGCGACGCCCGCGCCTGGTCGTTGCCCGGCCGCGGTGCGACGCCCAGTCAGGTCGAGGCGGGCCCGGTCCGACCCGGTCCGGTGGTCCTCGCGGCCGCGTCCGCCGAACCCCCGACGTTGCGGGAACTCGACGTGGACGGCTTCGTCGCGGCGCTCGCCGCCCTCGACGGCGTCCACGGGGTCGGCGTGTTCGACGCCGCCGGGCGGCCGCTCGACGTCCGCGGCGCGCTGCCGGACGCCGCCGGCCTCGGCGGCCTGGTCGCGGCAGGCGCGGCCCTGATCGAACGCGAGGGCGCCCTCCGCTCGGTCGCCATCGACACCCCCGGGGGTCGGCTCGTCGCCATCCCCGTCCCGCCCCGTTGGATCGCTCTGATGGGTACCGTCGAGGTCAACCTTGGCGCCGTGTACGCAGCGCTCGCCGCGCTGGAGGAGGAACGATGAACGCTCGCACCCGTCGACTCGCCCTGAGCGCGCTGCTCGCGCTCGCCCTGGCCGCCTCGGCGTGGGCGCAAGAAGAGGACGCGTTCGTCCAGCGCTACGACCTCGCCGTCGAGAACCTGCGCCTGGCGGTCGCTGCCATGCCCGCCGACAACGTCACCGCCCGAGAGAGCGTGGATCGCGCCTTCGCCAGCTTGCTGACCCTGTCCCGCGACGCGGCCGGCAGCAGCCTCGTCAACGGGATGCAGCGCGTGTTCGACCGCGCGCGGACCGCGATCGACAACGGCAGCCGCGACGATCTCGCCGTGCAGGCCGCCGTCCTGGAGGGGGCCTTCCAGCGCCTGCTGTACGACGCGGCCCTGCGCGCGGCCATCGACGGCGACCTGCCGCTGGCCCGCGAGCGGCTCCTGCGGATCGCCGACGACGTCGGCTTCACCCCCGCCGACCGCGAACCGCTGGCGAACCCCGACCAGCCCACCGCGACGCTGCGCTATCTCGTCGAGGTCGGCGTCGCCGAGGTCGTCACCACCCAGCTCGCCGCCGCCCGCGAACTCGTGCCGAGCGACCTCGGCGCGGCGTACCGCTCGTTCGCGCGCGCCTACGGGACCTTCCTGTTGGTCCAGGACTCGCCCCGCACCGTCGCCAGCATGAACGAGGACTTCGTGCGGGCCGCGGTCGCCCTGGTCGGCGGTGAGGTCGAGAGCTTCGACGAGGCCATCGAGGCCGTCGGGGGCGAGATCCTTGCCATGGGCACGGCCGCCCGCGAGCGGCGGGCGAGCGTGCCGGGCGGCGGCTCGGCGCTGGCGCCGCAACCGATCGTCCTCCCCGGGGTCGACGACGCCGCCGCCGAGGCGCCCGAAGCGGGCGACGACGCCGAGCCCGTCGACACCGCCAGCCTGCTCGAATCCCTCATCGACGCCGAGGGGGGTGACGCGCCCTTCATCGACCTCGCGGCGCTGATCTTCGAGCTGGAGGAGGCGGCCCGCCGCGAACGGCTGGACGCGCTGGAAGGCGAACTGGCCGCGGCCGGCATGCCCTTCGCCACCCGCGCCGTGCACGCGGAACTCCTGCTGGACGAGGGCTTCGAGACCGTCGACGCGATGCTGGCGGCGGTGACCGCCCGCGCCACCACGGTCGTGGCGGCCGCGCACGTCGGTGACGACGCCCGCGCGCATGCGGTGATCGAATCGCTGGCCACCGCGTACCAGGACTGGCTCTCCCCCGTCGTCCGACCCAGCGATCTGCGGGTCGACGACGTCACCCAGGACCTCCTGGGCCGCCTCGCCGAGGTGTCTCCGCTACGGGCCCAGGACGCCGTCGTCCTGGCGGGCCAGATCGACGCCGCGGGCGCGGCGCTCGGCGGCACCGAGACGCCCGCGCTGCAGCGCGGCGCGGCCGAGACCACTGCCGTGTGGGCAGGCACCCTGCGCGACGCGGTCACGCTGGCGCTCGGGCTGTTGGCCCTGATCCCGCTGTTCCTCCTGAACCTGGCGTTCGGTGGCGGCAACCGCAACTGGCAGGCGATCGGCGTCGCGCTGTTCCTGCTCTGGCTGCCGGCCCTCTTCGAAGGCGTCATTGGCCTCGGCGGGCTGCTGCACACCTACGCGGCGATCGACGGCCTGCTTCCGCTCGCCGCCTACTCGGTGTTCGACAACACGGTGGCCCAGACGGTCTGGGCGGCGCTGACGCTGCTGGCGGTCCTGTTCGCGATCGCTGGGCTCAGCGGCATCAGCCGTCAGTTCGGTCTCCTGGGTGGTCGCCGCAGGTCGAGGGCGGCGAGCCGTCCCGGTGAACGCCCGGCCGGGAGCGCCCGGCACACCGAGTCCACCGCGCGGACGGTCGACTGGGACGACGAAGCCTGATGCCGCTGGACGGCTGAGCCGAGACCAGGCGGATGCCACCCAACGCTCTGTACCAGGCGCTCGTCGAGTCGCTCGAGTCGCAGGTGCCGCCCCGCGTGGTCTCGCGCCTGCTGCGCGAGGGCCTGGCGCCGACGGCCGCCACGCCGGAGACGCTCACGCTCGAAGCCGCGGAGGCGATCCTGCGTGGGCCCGTGTTCCGCCAGCTCCAGACGACCCGTACGGTCGAGGCCTCGCGCCAGCTGGTCCGCGAGCTCGAGGCCTACCTGAAGGAGACCGTCCCGCCCACCGTCGGCGCCGCGGTGGCGCCCGCCGACGAGGACCCCGCGGCGTCGCACGTGGCGGGTGCCCCTGAGGCCGCCATCCCGACGCCGATCGAGATCGACGCAGACGATCCGCTGCGCATCGCGGTCGCCGAACTGCAGCACGCGCTGCGCCCGCTGAACCTCTATTTCAGCTGGCCCGAGGTCCGCAAGCTGCGCTCCCTGGTGCAGGTCGCCGAGGACGAGCTGACCGCCGGGGGCGACGCGACCGCCGTCGTCAGCGAGGCCGAGGGGCAGCTGCACCTGGTCCACCAGAAGCTCGAGGACCAACTCGTGCTGCAGGCGCGAACACTCGCCGACCTCGAGTCGGTCCTCGAGGTCGTCTCCCCGCTCGGTACCGCGGGCGTCCGCCGGCTCGCGGCACTCATCACCGGCGTCCGCGAAGCCCAACAGCGCCGCACGCTGGTCGAGGCCGAGACCGAGCGCGCCGAGAGGCTGGCCCGAGAGCTGCGCAAGCTCGTCGAATCGACCGTCCTGGACGAGGACGAACCACTGCCCGACCTCGGGCGTGGCGATGGCCGCCCGCGCGCGCCCACGCTGGTCCCGATCGGCGGGCGCGACGCCCCCCGGGACACGATCGCCGAGCCGGGCGCCGAGCCCGAGGTCCCACCGGTGGACGGCGCCGGCCCCGCGGGCGACGCGGCGCCGGCGGCCGACGCCCGCGACCGGCTTCTCGCCCTCGATCTCGAGGGGGAGGCCCGCGATCTCGATGCGCTGGTCGCTCGCCATGGCGAGCTGCTGCGCCACGTGCCGGCGCTCGCCGACGCGGTGACCGGGTTGCGCGCCGAGCACCACGCCGGCCGCGTCCTGGGGGAGCGCCTCGCCCAGCTGGCGCACGACTGGGCGACCCAGACCGAGGCGCGGCGCCAGGCCCTGCGCCACGAGTTCGAGGCCATCCGCGACGAGGTCGAGCGGCTGCCGGACGAGGTCGACGCCGTAGACCTCCGGCATGCGCTCACGGTCTCGCTCGATCTCCTCGAGGAGACGCTGCCGGCGGTCGAGGACGTCGCCAACGTGCGCGAGCTGCACGCCACGGCGGTCGCCCAAGGCGAGCGCGTCGAACGCGACCGCCGCGAGCGTGCCGCCCGCTGGGACGAGCAGCGGTCGCAGATCGCCGCGGTCCGCGAGCGGCTCGAGGCGGCCGCCCGCCAGGCGCCCGACGAGCCGCTCCTGCGCCGGGCCAGGGAGCGCCTCGGCGAAGCGCTGACGGCGCTGCGGGACGACGCCTACACGGAGGAGCAGGGCTCGGCCCTGCTCGAGCCGGCGCTCGACGCCGAGGCGGCCTGGCAACGCGCCGTCGCCGAGGTGAGCGGCGACCAGTCGGCGCGCCAGGTGGCGCGGGTGCGCGAGCTGAGCGCACGCATGGCGCAGCTGCCCGACATCGCCGGACTGCGCGCGCGGGCGACCGCCGTGAGAGGCGAGGTCGAAGCGCTCGAGGCCGACGGCGGCGCCGACGAGGCGCGCCTCCAGGCGCTGACGCACCTGGTGGCGCAGCTCACCGCGGACGCCCGCACCGCGGTGGCGAACCGACTCGACGAGCTCGCGCGGGATGCGGGCGAACCGGCGCCGGAGGCGCTGCTGCGGGCGCTCCAGACCGCCGCCAGGCAGTTCGACGAGGGCGCCTTCCCCGACCTCGACGAGGTCGAGCGCGAGGTGGCAGCCACCCGCGACGTGCGTCGTTCGGCCCTGCGTCGGCGCTACCTGCGGGCGCGCCAGGAGGCGCAGCGCGCGAGCGACGCCGGCGTGCCGTCCGCGGAGGGCCTGAAGGAGCTGATCGCCACCGCGCGCGAGGCGGTCGAGACGGACGACGGCGGCGCCGAGGCCGTGGCGGCGCTCGAGGCTCGCCTCGCCCAGGTGGATGCCGAACTCGCGTCGCGTCTGGCCGGCTTCGACGACCGCCTCGACGCCGCGCTCGGCTCGTTCCACCGGGTCGCGCGCCTGAACAACGACGACGTGGCCGCCGTGCGCCGCGTGCTCATGCACCTCGACGATCAACGCGGCGCGATCGGTCGCATCTCGCCCCGCCTGCAGGCGCAACTCCTCGCCTCGCTCGGCGAGGCCGAGGAGACCCTGCGGCACCTCGAGGCGGCCCTCGAGGCCACCCGCGCGGTCGCCGACCAGCTCGTCAGCGGCGGCCGGCTCGACGACGTCCTCGGGGCGTTCGACGGGCTCTTCGGCGATCCCCCGGGCGCCAGCCAAGCGCCGGCGGCGAACGAGCCCGGCCGCGTGTCGGACGAGGTGAGGGCGTGGCTCTACGGCTACCTGGAAAGCGACGAGGTGGCCGGTGCCGCGCTGTTGACCCCCGGGGGCCGGCTGCTGGCCGGCCGCGTGCCGCCGGACGTCGATGGCGAGGCCGTGGGCCCCGTGCTGAGCACGACGCTCGCCGCCTGGGCAGCCCTCGGCGAGGGCATCGGCGACGAGGCACCGGACCTGGCGCGCATCGACGTCGACGGGAGGCCGACGTGGCTCGCACCCCTTGCGGAGCACGGCTGGGCGTTGGTCTGGAGCCACGGCGCGGCGCCGAGCGCGGGCCTCGGTGACCGCCTGCGCGACGACCGCCGCGCGCTGATGCGGATGCTGCGGCGGCCTTCGGGCGGTCCCGCCCCGACGTCCGGACCGCCCGAAGGCTGAGCGGTGGACCTCCCGGACCTCGCCGCGACCCGCTCGCTTGCGCGACGCACCGCGGCCGTCCTCCCCAGGGGCCAGCTCCTGGTCCTCTCCGGGCCGCTGGGCGCCGGCAAGACGACGTTCGTGGCCGAGCTCGCCGCGGCACTGGGCAGCGCCGCGGACGTCACCAGCCCGACCTACACCCTGGTCCACGAGTACCCGACGCCCGCCGGCCCCTTGGTGCACGTCGATGCGTACCGGCTCGAGCCAGCGGTCGACGTCGCCGCCGCGCTCGACCTCGAGGGGTACCTCGAGCGCGCGCGGGCCGTGGTCGTCGAGTGGGGGGAGCGCCTGCTCGCGAGCCATCCTGAGGCCTGGCAGTTGTGCCTGACGCGCGATGGCGAGCGGCGCAGCGCCCGTTGGGCCCCGGGGCGGGGACCCGCGTGACGCCGGCGGGCCCGCGGCTGGGGCTCGACACCGCCACACCGTTCCTGTCGCTGGCGCTCTGGTGGCCGGGCACCGGCCGCGTCGCACGCGCGGCATGGCGCCTCGACCGCCGCCTGGCCGGCGAGTTGGCCGTGCGGGTCGAGGCGTTCGTGGCCCAACACGGGGTCGCGGCCAGCGACCTCGGCGGGATCGGTGTCGGCGTGGGTCCGGGCTCGTACACCGGCGCACGCGTCGGGGTCGCGTGGGCGATGGCGTCGGCCCGCGCCCTCGGCGTGCCGCTCGTGGGCGGCGACACCCTAGCGGCCCGGGCGACGGCCTGCATCCCGCCCGGCGAACGCGGCAGCGTGGCCACGGAGGCGCGCCGCGGGGAGGCGTGGATCGAGACCTGGCGCGTCGCGATCGACGGCCGCCCGACGATCGGCGAGGGCCGCCGTCGGGTGGCCACCCGCGACCTGCCGGATGACGCGGCGGCGAGCCTGGCCAGGGCGCCCGACGCCGCCTTCCACGCCAGGTGGGTGGATGCGCCGGACGCGACGCCCCCGGTCGTCCGCTACGAGGCGGCGACCCACCCGTGAACCCGCGGACCGACGGTGCGGGCCGGGGGGTAGGTATACTGCCGCGCGGGGTGCTGGGCACGCCGGTCGACCGCCGCGATCGTGCCCCCCGATCGTCACCGAACCGCACCGCCGCCGCACCGGGGCGCACCCCGTCGGGAGCTGATGTCTGATGAGATTCTGGCAGGAGATCGGCGTGGACCTGGGGACGGCGACCGTCCTCATCTACGTCAAGGGCAAGGGCATCATGCTTCGCGAGCCGTCGGTGATCGCGATGGTGCGCGACACCAACGAGGTCAAGGCGGTGGGCGACGACGCCTACCGGATGCTCGGGCGAACGCCGGGCAACATCGTCGCCGTGCGACCGATGCGCGACGGCGTGATCGCGGACTACGACCTGACCGAGAAGATGCTCAAGGCCTTCGTGCGCCGGGTCGTGACGGGCGCCGGACGCTGGTTCAAGCCGAACATCATGGTGTGCGTCCCGTCGGGCGTGACCGAGGTCGAGCGGCGCGCGGTGCTGCAGGCGACCCGCGAGGTCGGCGCGCGCAAGGCGTTCCTGATCGAGGAGCCGCTGGCGGCGGCGATCGGTGCCGGGGTTCGCATCGCGGAGCCCACGGGCTCGATGATCGTCGACATCGGCGGCGGCACGACCGACGTCGCCATCATCAGCCTGGGCGGCATCGTCGTCTCCGAGTCGCTGCGCATCGCCGGCAACGAGTTCGACGAGGCGATCATCCGACACATCCGGCACAAGGAGAACCTGCTCATCGGTGACCGCACGGCCGAGGAAGTGAAGATGAAGGTCGGCGCCGCCGTCGTGGCCCGCCCGGAGGACGTCCGCGAGATCGAGGTGCGCGGGCGCGACCTCATCAACGGCCTGCCCAAGACGATCCGCGTCACGACCGAGGACACCGTCGAGGCCCTGAAAGAGCCCGTCCAGAAGATCGCCGACGGCGTCCGCCGGGTGCTCGAGATGGCGCCCCCGGAGCTCGTGTCGGACGTCATCGATCGCGGCATCATCATGACGGGCGGCGGCTCGCTGCTGAAGAACTTCGACGAGTTGCTGCGCCAGAGCACGGGCATCCCCGTGTCGGTGGCCGAGAACCCGATGGACTGCGTCGCGCTCGGCACGGGGCAGGCGCTGGACATGATCCCCGTCCTGCAGGACGCCCTCATCTCGGACACCTTCCTGCGGCGATGAGGCGCCGGCGGCCGGGGCGGGCACTCGGCCTGGTTCTGGTCGTCGCCGCGCTGCTGGCGACCCCGGGGTGGGGCCAGACGCCCCCCGCTTGGCCCCCGTTTCCGCTCGACGAGCTGGTCCCCGGAACCGTCGGCTACGGGCTGACCGAGGGCCCCGAGGGCGTGGAGCGCTTCGCGGTCGAGGTCGTCGCCCGCCAGGAGGGGTTCGGGCTCGGGTTCCCGCTGGTCCTGGTGCGGGCGTCGGGACCCCTGATCGAGGCGGCCGGCGGCGTCGCCGCGGGCATGAGCGGCAGCCCCGTCGTACTGCCGTACGGCGCGGGCGAGGCGCTGCTGGGTGCCATCGGCTACACCTTCGTGGACACCCCGGGCGGGCTCGCCCTGGTCACGCCGATCGACGCCATGCGGGCGCAGGGGTGGCCCGACGGGGACGCCGCCTCCCGCGGCGAGCCGAGGGCGGGATCCAGCGCGCGCGCCGTGGCCGCGCTGCGCGCCGCGGGCATCGTGCCGATCGCGACGCCGGTGCTCGTCGCCGGGCTCGGCGAGCGCGCGCTGGGACTCCTGCAGGACGAGCTGCTGTCCGCCTCCTTCGACACGGTCCAGGTGCTGCCCGGTGGGGGGTCCGGCGCCGAGGCCGCGGGACCGCTCGCCCCGGGGTCGGCCATCGCCGTCGGCTGGGTGCGCGGGGACGTGACCATCAGTGCCATCGGCACCCTGACCGAGCTCGCTGGCGACCGCTGGCTCGGCTTCGGCCACCCACTGCTCGGCACCGGCACGGTCGACTGGCCGCTGCTGGCGGCACGCGTCACCGCCCTGGTCCCCCGGCGAAGCGTGCCCTTCAAGCTGGCGGACGCGGGCGACGTCATCCTCGGCCGGCTGGCGCAGGACCGCCTCGCCGCGGTCGGCGGCAAGCTGGCCGAACGCCCCGACCTGCTACCCGTCACGCTGACCGTCGCCGCCACGAACGCTGCCGGCGCCGAGGAACGGACCACCCTGCGCTTCGAGGTCGTCCGCGATCCCGACCTGTGGCCCGCGCTCGTCGCGGTCTCGACGCTGGAAGCGCTGGAGCGCGTCCGCGGGCGGACGGGCGGCGGGACGGCGACCGTGCACTGGGACGTCGGCCTGCGTGACGGTCCCGGGCTGCGCCTCTCCGAGACGGTCGTGCACGCGACCGACGTGGGCGCCGCCGCGGCGCGGCTCACGGGTGCGCCGCTGACGCTGCTGGCGCGCAACCCCTTCGAGGACCCGCAGGTGACGCGCGTGTCCCTGCTGATGCGGGTCGAGGACCAACGCCGCGACGTCGAGGTCCGCCAGGTGATCGCGGAGGCCGGCGAACCCGTGGCCGGGACGGTCATCCCGCTCTACCTGAGGCTGCAGCCGTGGCGCCGCGCCGGTGAGGTGCTCGGCCTGGACGTCGCCTGGCCGGCACACCTCGACGGACGCGTCGAACTCGTCGTCCGCGGGGCGACCTGGCCACGCGAGGAGGGCGCCGACGAGCCCCCCGACCCCGACGACGCGCCGCTGACCTTCGACGAGCTGCTGGCGTTCCTGCGCGAGCGCCCGAGGGGTGGCGATCTGGTGGTCGAGGCGCGCGCCGACGGCGGCCAGTGGGAGCTGCTCGACCGCGTGGCCGTGCAGGGATTCGCCACCGGGCGCGTGCAGTTGATGCTCGACGTGGCCGCGCCGGCCGATGACGAGGACCTGCAGGAGGACGAGGGACCATGACCGAGCCGAAGCCCCTGACGAGCGCGGAAGCGCGCGACCTGCTGCCCGCCCGCACCGCCGGTGCCGAGGTGGCGGCCCGCCGGCTGTGGGACGCGGCGGCGAGCGGCGAGGCGGCCGGCGACGCCGTCGTCGTGCTCGCGCGCCTCGACGCGGACGCCTGGGCGCGCTGGCGCGGCACGGGCATCGGCGCCGTGGTCGCGCCGGTTGCGGACGTCGACGCCCTGGCGGACGTGCGGGCGGGCGACCCCGCGCGCTGGGCGGTCGCCGACACGCGCCTCGCCCTCGCGCGCCTGTCGCGCCGGCTCGACGCGCGCCCGGCGATCGCGGAAGCCGGCGTCCACGCGTCGGCCGTCATCGACCCCAGCGCGCGGCTCGGCGCGCGCGTCGCGGTGGGCCCGCTCGTCGTCGTCGGCCCCGACGCAGTGGTCGAGGACGACGTGGTCATCGGGGCGGGCGCGTTCGTCGGCGCGCGTGCCCGCGTGGGCGCCGGCAGCGTGCTGCGCGAGCGGGTGGTCGTCGAAGACGGCGTCGTCGTCGGCCGCCGCTGTTGGCTGCAGGCGGGCGCCGTGATCGGCGGCGACGGCTTCGGCTTCGCGCCCGGACCGCGCGGCGCCGAACGGATCCACCACCTCGGCACCGTCGTGCTGGGGGACGACGTCGAGGTGGGCGCGAACGCGTGCATCGACCGTGCCACCCTCGGCGCCACCATGATCGGACCCCGCAGCAAGATCGACAACCTCGTGCAGATCGGGCACAACGTCCGCATCGGCGCCGACGTGCTCATCGCCGGCCAGACCGGCATCGCCGGCTCGACCACGATCGGCGACCGGGTCGTCATCGGCGGCGCCGCGGGCGTCACCGATCACATCGCGATCGGCGACGACGCCCGGATCGCCGGCGGCGCCGGCGTCACCAAGAGCGTGCCCGCCGGGGAGACGTGGGGCGGCTACCCAGCCCAACCCGTGCGGCGCTGGATCCGCGAGCGCTACCTCGTCGGCCGCCTCGAGGCGATCTGGGCCTTCGTCAAGGGGCGCACTTGACGCGGCCGCTCGAGGGCACCGGCATCCACGGGGGCCGGCGGTCGCGCGTGTGGCTCCACCGCGAGCCCGGACCGCTGCGCTTCCGCGTCGGCGGCACCCTCGTCGCCGCCGACGTCGCGCACGTCGTGGACACGGAGCGCTGCACGGTGCTCGGCGCGGGCGGCGCGCGGGTGGCCGTCGTCGAGCACCTGCTGGCCGCGTGCCACGCCCTCGGGTTCTGGTCGGGTCTGCTCATCGAGGTCGAGGGCGACGAGCTGCCGATCCTCGACGGGTCGGCGGCCCCGTGGCGCGAGGCGCTGGCGGTGCTGGGCCCGCCGCCGCCGACCCCGGCGTCCTGGCCGGTCTCGCGCGCCATCCGCTGGCGTTCCGGCGGGAACGCGGCCGACAGCGTGATCGACATCCTGCCGGGCGAGGCGGTCCTCGAGGTGTCGATCGACTTCGAGCACCCGGCGATCGGACGGCAACGCTGGCTGGGGCGGCGGGCCGACTACCCCGCCCTGCTGCCGGCCCGCACCTTCGGCTTCGCCCGCGAGCTCGCGGCGCTGCAGGCGCGTGGCCTGGCGGAGGGTGCCCGGCCGGGCAGTGGTATCCTCTTCACGGACGAGGGACCCTCGGGCCCGCTGCGCACGGCGGACGAGCCCGTCCGCCACAAGGCCCTGGACGCCATCGGCGACCTCGCCCTCCTCGGGCGCCCGCTCGGCGGCCGCGTGCGGATCCACCGCGGGTCCCACCGCGCCCACATCGACGCCATGCGCCACTTCCTCGCGACCCACCCCCCACGCCCCCAGGATCACGCGGCGTGAACCCGCCGCTGCGCGTGGCCGTGGTCGGCGCCGGCGTCATGGGGCGCCACCACGCGAACGTCTACCGCCTGCTGCCCGACGTCGAGCTCGTGGGTCTGGTGGAGCCGGACGCGCGGCGCCGCCAGGAGGCGGAACAGCAGTTCGGCTGTCCGGTCTACCCGGACAGCGAGACGCTGCTGGCGTCGACGCGCTTCGATGCCGCCAGCCTCGCCGCGCCGACGACCGTGCACCACACGATCACCGAGCGCCTGCTCGAGGCCGGCGTCCACGTGCTGGTCGAGAAACCGGTGGCGACGCGGGTCGACGACGCGCAGCGGCTCGCCGCGATGTCGCGCGATCGGGGCCTGGTGCTGCAGGTCGGGCACATCACACGCTTCTTCAGGGCGATCGAACGCCTACGGGCCGAGGTCGGTCGGCCCTACCTCATCGAGGCGCGCCGCCTGACGCCCAATGGCCGGATCCAGGACGTCGGCGTCGTGCTCGACCTGATGATCCACGACATCGACATCGTGCTCGGCTTGGTGCGGCAGCCGGTCGTCGACGTCGCCGTCGCCGCGCACACCGTCGGCGCCGGCCCCCACGAGGACGTGTGCGCGGCCCAGGTGCGCTTCGCCGACGGCTGCGTGGCGCGCTTCCTGGCGAGCCGCGTGGCGCCGGATGCCGAGCGCAGCCTGGTCGTCGCGGACGCGCACCGCACCTTCCGCCTCGACTTCGCCAAGGACCCCCACACCGAGATGACGGTGTACCGTCCGGCCCCGGCCGAGGTCGCCGACCGCCACGCGGAGGGCGACGGCACCGCGCACGACGAGGACCTCGCGGCAGGCGCCGGCGGCATCGCCAGCCACATCCTGGTCGACCGCCACGTCGTGTTCGAGGACAACCCCCTCAAGAAGCAACTGGCGCACTTCATCACGCGGATCCGCGGGGGCGCCGACCCGATCGGTACGCTCGAGGACGACATCCGCTCCCTGTCGCTGGCGCAGGAGTTGCTGGTCAGGCTGGAGCGGCAGGGCAGCCCGCGCGTGGCGCACGCCGCCGGGCCAACCCGCTGAAGCGGGCGGGCCCGCCCAAGGGGGCGGTACACTCGGCGCCATGGTCGACGTCCGCACGATCCTGCCCCACCGCTACCCGTTCCTCATGGTCGACGCCTTCGTGTCGCAGGACGGCGACGCCTTCGAGTGCGTCAAGCACGTGAGCTTCAACGAACCCTGGTCCGTCGGGCACTTCCCGCAGGAGCCGCTCATGCCCGGCGTCCTCATCGTCGAGGCGCTGGCGCAGGCCGCCGCCGTCGGCCTGCACGTCCGCGAGGGCCGCGACGAGGCCCGCGTCGGGTACCTCGCGACGATCGAGCGCGCCCGTTTCCGCCGGAAGGTCGTCCCGGGCGACACGCTGCGCCTCACGGGGACCATCACCCGCTTCCGACGCGGCCTGTGCACCGTCGAGAGCGTCGCCCTCGTCGGCGACGAGGTGGCCGCCGAGGCCACGCTGTCGTTCGTCGTGCCGGGCTGAGGAGCATCGTGACGGCGGCCGCCCGCGTCCACCCCCACGCCGTCGTCGACCCGCGTGCCGTGATCGGGCCCGGGGTCGAGGTCGGTCCCTTCGTCGTGATCGAGGGCGACGTGGAGGTCGGGGCGGGCGCGGTGCTGCTGCCGGGGACCGTGTTGCTGCCGGGCACGCGCATCGGCGCGGGGGCCAGGATCGGCCCGCACGCGGTGATCGGCGGGACCCCGATGGACGCCCGCTTCCGCGGCGAGCCGAGCGGGGTCGACATCGGCGCTCGCACCGTCCTGCGCGAGCACGTCACCGTGCACCGGGCGACGGGCGAGGGCGAACGCACGACGATCGGCGACGACGGCCTGGTGATGGTGGGCGTCCACGTGTCGCACAACGGCCGCGTCGGCGACCGGGTGGTGCTGACGAACGCCGTCCAGCTCGGTGGTCACGTCGAGGTGGGCGACGACGCCGTGCTCGGCGCCGGCGCGTCGCTGCACCAGTTCGTGCGGGTCGGCCGCGGCGCCATGCTCGGCGCGGTGTCCGGCTTCAACCGCGACGTGCTGCCGTTCGCGATGGCGCGCGGCAACCCCGCGCGCCACTACCGGCTGAACGCGGTCGGCCTGCGGCGCCGCGGCGTGACGGGCGACCGCTACCGCGCGCTGGAGCAGGCCCTGCGGGCGATCCGCCACCGCGAGGACGAGATCCTGGCGCAACTCGCGGCGACCTGGCCCGAGGTGGCCGAGATGCGCGACTTCATGGCCGCGTCACGTCGCGGGACGCTGCGCTTCGTCACCGATCGCCGGCCAGCGTGACGGGCCGCGAGGTCGTCCTCACCAGCAACGGTCCCGGCGAGCTCTACACCTGGGCGCGGCCGGTGCTGGAGGCCTGGCGTCGCGCCGAGCCGGACGCGCGCGTGTCGATCGCGATGGTGCCCTGCCAGTTCGCGAGCGGGGCCGAGACCGGCGTCGCCCTCGGGTTCGGCCCGGACCATGTGACCAGCGCCGCGCAGTTCGCGGCCGCCGCGGCGCTCGGCCGGGCGCCGGCCGGGCTCCGTGGCGGGCCCGGGGCGCTCGTGCTGGCGGTCGGCGGTGGCCCCGCCCACGCGGCGGCCCTGGCGCGCAGGCTGGGGGTCCCCGCCTTCCGCTACGCCTTCGTGCCCGACCTGACGCGCGGCATCGAGCGGCTCTTCGTCCCCGACGAGCGCACCCTGCGCCGGGCGCGGCGCTGGCGGGCACCGGCCGCAGGGCGCGGCCGCTGGGCCGATGGCGGGGTGGAGGTCGTCGGCAACCTCGTGGCGGACGCCGTCCGCTCGGAGGACCCGGTCGCGCAGCCCGGTCGGCCGCACGTGCTGCTGTTGGCGGGTTCGCGTGACGCCTTCGCCCGCCACCTCATCCCGTTCGTCCTGGCGGTCGCCGACCGGCTGGCACCGCGCTACCCGGACGCCCGCTTCGTGTGGCCCGTCGCCGGCTCGCTCGGTGCAGCGGCCGTGCGCGATGGCATCGCCGGCGTGGAGCGGGCGACCCTCGGCGGGATCGCCGCCCGCCGGGAGGACGACGTCGTGTGGACGCCGGCTGGGGCGCGGGTCGAGGTCGTCGCGGAGAACGAGCGCTACGCGCACATGCGCTCGGCGGACGTCGCGCTGACGATCCCCGGCACGAACACGCTGGAGTTGGGCATCGCGGGCGTGTCGACGGTCGTGATCCTGCCCCTCAACCGCCCGGAGATCATCCCGCTCGAGGGGCCCGGGCACTGGCTGTCGCTGTTGCCGCTCGTCGGCGTCCCGCTCAAGCGCCGCGCCGTGCGGCTGTTCGTCGAGGGCCTGCGGATGCCGGTCTCCCTGCCGAACCGCATCGCCGGCGAGCCCCTGATGGACGAGATCACCGGTCGGATCGAACCCGGCTCCGTCGCCGAGCGCATGGCGGAGCTGCTCGACGACCCGGACGAACGCGCCCGCCGCCGCGCACGGCTGGTGGCCACGATGCCGGCGCCGGGTGCCGCCGACCGCCTGGTGGCGCGGCTGCGGGAGCTGGTCCCCCTGGCAGGGCCGGCAGGATGACGCGCGGCGTCGGCGCGACGAGGTCGGGCGACCGCGCATCCCGGCGCGACGCCCACGGGTCACCCCGCGGCGCCCCGCGGGCCCCGCGGGAGAGGCGGGAACCGCGGGCCCCGCTGCTGCGCCCGAGCGGCGGCTGGGCGATGGTGGCGATCGCCGCGGCCGTGGTCGGCGCCGGACTGCGGGTGGCGCTGGTGCCGCTGTTCATCACGCCGCTCGTCGACCGCGTGCTGGTCGAGGGCGGGTTGGGCGAGTTGCCCGCCGTCCTGTGGGTCGGGGCGTGGTTGACCGTGACCGGCTCCGTGCTCCTCTTCCTCCAGGACCTGGCGTTCGGGCGTGCCGCCGCGCACCGCTCGCGCGTGTGGCGCGCCAGGCTCCACGACGCCCTGCTGTGGAGGCCACCCGCGGCCAGCGGCGGCGCCACCAGCGGCGGGCTGGCGACGCGCGTCGTCAGCGACCTCCGCGAGGTGGAGACCTACGTGATGTACGGCCTCGGGTCGCTCGTCATCGAGAGCGCGACGCTGGTGACGATCCTGGCGGTGCTGGCGTGGACCGACGCGGTCGCGACCGCCGGGCTCTTCGTGCTGGCGCTGCCCGCCATCCTGGCGACCCGCGCCATCGGCCGCGCGGTGGAGGCCGCGACCCGCCGCCATCAGGACACGATCGAACGGCTCGGCGCGCGGTTGCAGGAGCACACGCGGCACCGCGAGACGCTGCGGGCGTTCGACGCGTTCGGTTTCGCCGCGCGCCGCTTCGCACCGGCCAACCGCGAGGTGGAGGCGGCCATGGCGGCGCGCGTGCGCTGGGCGGCGCTGCCGGCGCCGGTGTCGCAGCTGCTCGTGTTCGTCGCGATCGGCGGCCTGGTCGCCTGGTTGGCGCAGGGCGTCGTCGCGGGCCGCACCACCACCGGCGAGCTGGTCGGCTTCGTCACGCTGGTCGCGCTGCTCGGGACGCCGGCGCAGCTGCTGCCCAAGGCGCTGGCGATGTGGCAGCAGGCGCGGGCGGCGGCCTTCCGGCTGCGCGCGCTCGACGAGCAGCGGCCGGCGTGGTCGCGGCGTGGCGACCTCGTCGGGCCGCCCGAGGCAGGCCTCCGCTCCGACGGCCTGGTGGTCGGCTTCGACGCCGGCCCGACCCTGCGGGCGGACGACGTCGTCATCGAGGGGCCCGGCCTGGTCGCCGTCGTCGGGCCGAGCGGCACCGGCAAGACCAGCTGGCTCCGCACCGTCCTGGGGTTGCTGCCGGCGCGCGCGGGCCGCCTGCGGGTGGCCGGTGTCGTCGTGGACGAGGCCGGGGTGGCCGACGAGACCGCGCTGCGCGCCCGCGTCGCCTACGTCCCGCAGGGATCCGCGCTGCTGTCGGGCTCGCTGCGCGACAACCTGACGCTCGGCCGTGCGATCGGCGACGACGCCCTGTGGGCGGCGCTGCGCGACGTCGGCCTCGCCGCGACGCTCTCCGCGCTGCCGCAGGGGCTCGACGCGCCGCTGGCGGAGGACGGGCAGGGGCTCTCGGGCGGGCAGCAGCAGCGGCTGGCGATCGCCCGAGCGCTGGCGGGTGCGCCGTGGGTCCTCCTGCTCGACGAACCGACCTCGGCCCTCGATGGCGCGGCCGAGGCGGACCTGATCGATCTGCTGGGTCGGCTCGCGAGCGAGCGGCTGGTCGTCGTGGTCAGCCACCGCCGGATCGTCGTGGAGGCGGCCGACCGGGTCCTCGTCGCCGGTGACGGACGCCTCGAGGAGCGGGCGTGAGCCGCGACCTGTACGACGACCCGGAGCTGTACGACCAGCTGCACGCCGGCTACCGCGAGGACCTCGCGTTCTACCGCGGCCTGGCCGACGACCACGGGGCCCCCGTCATCGAGCTCGGCGCCGGCAGCGGCCGCGTCACGCTCGCCCTGGCGCTGGCGGGGCACGCCGTGCTGGCGGTCGAGCCCTCCCCCGCCATGCGCGCGCGCGGCGCCGCGCGCCTCGCGGCCGCGGGGTGCGGCGAACGGGTCACCTGGATCGATGCCGACATGCGCAGCCTCGACCTGGGCGTCAGCGTGCCGCTGGTCATCGCGCCGTTCCACGCACTGATGCACCTGCCCACCCTCGAGGACCAGGACGCCGCCCTGCGGGCGGCGCACCGCCACCTGGGCGACGGGGGCGTCTTCGCGACCGACGTGTTCGTGCCGAGCTTCGGCGGCGCCGCTGCCTCCGGGGCCGTCGGCGTCGTGCGCGCCGAGCGCCTCGCTGACGGCGACCTCTTCCTGTGGCAGACCCACGACGCCGCCAACCAGGTGGTGGTGACCGAACACCGCTGGGACCGCGTGGCCGACGACGGCGCGTTGCTGCGCCGGCGGGCGACCCTGCGCCAGCGCTACTTCCACCGCTTCGAGCTGGAGCGCGCCCTGCGGGCCGCCGGCTTCGCCCGCGTCCGGACCTTCGGCGGCTTCGGGCGGGCGCCGGTCACGGCGGCGGCCAGCAGTTGGGTCTACCTGGCGCACGTGTGATCGGCGCCTCGCGGGGCCGCGCGCCGCCCGACGCCGATCAACCCGCCAGCGCCGCCATCGCCGCCGCGACGGCGGCGCCGTGCGGCACGGCCACCCCCGCGTCGCGCCAGGCGTCCTCGAGCGCCGCCGCCAAGACGACCGCGTCGTAGTCGTCGCCGTGTCCGAGCAGGGACGGGCGGATCAGCCGCGCCGCGAGGTGGTCCTGGCCGCCCGCGATGCGCACGCCGCGCGCGGCCAACGCGCGCACCACGGCGGGGGCGGCGAGACCGTCGGGGGTCGTCATGGCCGCGACCGCCGGGCTGGGGCGCTCGGCGAACGGCTCGGCCGCCAGCGCCACCCCCGCCGCGAGCAGCGCGCGGTTGCGCCGCCCGAGCGCGTCGCGGCGCGCCGCCAGGCCCTCGGCGAGCAGGCCGCCGAGGGCCACCTCGGCCGCGAGCACGAGCGAGGTGGCGGGCGTGGTGCCGCTGTCGCCCGACCGCTGGCGCGGCCGCTCTCGGTGGAGGTCGAGCGCGTACGCCGGCACCCGCTGGCCGGCGTCGCCGGCGCGCGCCCACGCGCGCTCCGACAGCCACGCGAAGCCGAGGCCCGGCGGCAGCATGACGCCCTTCTGGGAACCCGCCACGACGGCGTCCAGCCCCCAGGCGCGTGGCCGCAGCTCGGCGGCCGCCAGGCTGGTGACGGCATCGACGAGGATCAGCGCGTCGGGCGCGTGGGCACGCACCGCTTGCGCGAGCGCCGCGACGTCGTGAAGCACGCCGGTCGAGGTCTCGGAGTGGACCAGCGTGACCGCGTCGGGCCGCCCGGCGCGCGCCAGCCGCTCGCGCAGGCCGTCGACGCCGAACGCCCGGCCCCACGGCACGTCGTGGTCGCTGACGCGGTAGCCGAAGGCGCGCGCCATGGCGGCCCAGCGGTCGCCGAACTTGCCGCCGCGCAGCGCCAGCACGTGGCCGCCCCGGGGCACCGCCGCGATCAGCGCGGCCTCGAACGCCGTCGTGCCGGAGCCGGTCAGGAGCATGACGTCGTCGCCCGGCACCTCGAGCACCGCGGCGAGCGCGGCGCGCACGGCCAGGAAGCTGGCGCGGAAGGCGTCGGTGCGGTGGTGGACCACCGGACGCGCGAGTGCCTCGAGCACCGCCGGCGGAACGGCCACGGGCCCCGGCGCGTACAGCCGCGGACGGAACGGCCCGCGCTCGGTGCCTTCGCCGCCGGCCCGCTCCCGATCGCCCCCCCTCACAGCCGCACCGCCCGCAGCGTGTGGATCACGTCGCTCATGCCACGCAGGACGCCGAGCACCGTCTCGCCGGGCACCTGATCGAGGGTGAGCGCGAACATCGCCAGGCCGTCCTCGCCGACCCTGGACAGCTGCATCCCGGAGATGTTGACGCCGGCGTCGCCCAGCACGGTGCCCACGCGGCCCACGGCGCCGGGCCGGTCGTAGTTCGTGCAGATGAGCATCGTGCCCTCGGGGCGGATCTCGATCGGGAAACCCTCGATCTCGACGATGCGGGGGTGGTCGCCGAGCACCGTGCCGGCCACCGCGCTGCTGCCGGCATCGCTCCTCGCGGTGACCCGCACGTGGGTGAGGTAGCCACGCGGGCGGGCCGCGACGACGCGCGAGATGCGCACGTCGCGCTGCTTGGCCAGCGCCAGCGCGTTGACGTAGGTGGGCGGCTCGCTCAAGACGGGCTCCAGGAAGCCCTTCGCGACGGCGACGGCGATCGGGTCCGGGTCGAGGGGGAAGTCACCGGCGAACTCGATGACCAACTCGTGCACCCGCCCCTGGGCGAGCTGCGCCACCACCCTGCCCAGCGCCTCCCCGAGCTCGAGTTGACGGCCGAGCTTGGCCACCACCTCGGGGGCCAGCGCCGGCGCGTTGACGACGCCGAGCGCGACGTCGCCCCGCAGCGCGCGCACGGTGCGCTCGACGATGTCCGAGCCGACCCGCCGCTGCGCCTCCTCGGTGTTCGCGCCCAGGTGGGCCGTCACGACCACGTCGTCGCGCCCCAGGAGCGGGTGGTCGGGCGGCGGCGGCTCCTCGACGAAGACGTCGAGCCCGGCGGCGAAGACGTGCCCGGCGTCGAGGGCGGCCGCGAGCGCGGCCTCGTCGACGATCCCGCCACGGGCGGCGTTGACGACGACCGCCCCGGCCGGCAGGGCCGCCAGCGCGGCCGCGTCGATGAGCCCCACGGTCTCCTCCGTCAGCGGGGTGTGGACGGTGAGGAAGCCCACCTCCGCGAGCATGGCGTGGAGGTCGTCGTGCAGCCGCACGTCGAGCTCCTCGGCACGGCGGGCGGTGATGTAGGGGTCGTAGGCGGCGACCCGCATGCCGAGACCCTGCGCGCGGCGCGCGACCAGGCTGCCGATGCGGCCCAGGCCGACGATGCCGAGCGCCGCGCCGTCGACCTCGCGGCCGAGGAACGCTCGGTCCCACACGCCGCGACGGAGGCGCGCGTCGGAACGCGCCACGCCGCGGGCCGCGGCGAGCAGCAGCGCGATCGCCAGCTCCGCGGCCGAGACGTTGTTGGCCTCCGGCGCGTTGACGACGAGGATGCCACGGCGGCTCGCGGCGTCGAGGTCGATGTTGTCGACGCCGACCCCGCCGCGGCCCACCACCTTGAGGCGCGGGCCGGCCGCGGCGAGGAGGCCCTCGTCGACCTGCGTGCGCGAGCGGGTGATGAGCGCGTCGTAACCCGCGGCCACCTCCAGGAGCTCGGCCCGGGCGATGCCGGCGCGGTCCTCGACGATGGCGTCGTCGAACCGCGTGGCGCCCAAGGCGATGGCGTCGGTGACGAGGACACGGAACATGGCCGGCAGCCTAACCCGGCAGGCGTCAGCGGCCGAAGGCGCCCCACGGCGAGGTGCCCGCAGGGACCTCGAAGCTGTCGGCCCCGAGGACGTCGTACACGAACGGGCCGTCGATGACGAAGCGCGTCGGGTCGCCCGCCAGCAGCGTCTCCACCCGCGCGCGGCCATCGGCCGTCAGGCGCTCCAGGTCGAGCACCACGACGATCTCGCGCCGAACGGTCGCCCCGGCGGGCAGCGGAATCGGCGGCAGGTCGAGGACGGCGACGCCGACGGCCTCGGTGCGCTCGGCGTCGGTCGGGGGTAGCTGGGCGCCCGACGCGTCGAAGCCGCGGCCCAGCAGGCCGAGCGTGAGGCCGCGGGCGGAGACGAAGTAGCCGACGTCGCCCGGGTTGCGGAGCTCGAGGACGAAGCGCAGGGCCGGCGCGTCGGACCGCGCGACGACCAGGTCCTCCGTGCCCGCCACGACCGCGATCGCCGGCGGCTCGACCGCCTGACGCGCGCGCAGCACCCCGGAGAACAGCGGTCGCACCCCGGTGCTGAAGATGAACACCTCGCTGAGGAAGCGGAGCCGGCCCTCGACGGCGAACGGCAGCGGGTCGCCCGCGAAGCTGGCGACGACGGAGCGCCACAGCCTGGGCTGGTCGGCCAGCGAGGCCTCGAGCCGCCAGCGCCAACGGGCGCTGCCGAGCGCGGGTACCGACAGGCGCGGCTCGAGGACGTCGACGTGCGCCCGCTCGCCCGCCAAGAGCAGCCGGTAGTCGACGCTCTCGAGGAACAGGTCGAACGTGTTCGGGTTGCTGACGACGACCGAGAGGTCGACGACCAGGCCGGCACCTGCGCCCGGCGGATCGAAGCGCTCGATGCGCGTCTCCCTGGGGTCGAGCACGAAAAGCGGCGCGACGACGTCCACCACCGGCGACATGTCGGTGATCTCGCCGACGACGCGCGGCGCGCAGGCCGTCAGCGCCACCAGGGCGACGGCGGCGAGCAGTGCGCGAACTCGCGGGCTCGACCTCACGAGCGGAGTCTACCAGAGCGCGTTCGGGCCGCCCCTGCCGCCCGCCCGCCGCGCCCCGGTAGCCACACCCACCAGGCGGCCGCCAGGACCAGGGCGATCGCCACCACGGCCGGCGACCCGGCGCTGGGCGCGTCGGCGCCGACCGCGGCGAACGGACCGCCCAGCAAGCCGGTCGCCATGCCCTGCGCGACCGCGTGCGCCGGGGGAACGAGGGACGTCCAGCGGGGACGCGCGGGCAGCAGCCAGACGACCGCGGCGGTCGCCGCCACGAGGAGCACCAGCGTCGCGCCGGCGAACGCGATCAGGGGCCCGCGGTCGACGCCGATGGCCAGGCCTGCGATGCCCACCGCCAGCGCGTGGCTTGGCGCCAGGCCCAGGGCCAGCAGCCACGGCCGCACCCCGCGCAGCGGCCCCCACCGCCGGCGGGCGGTCCACCCGAAGCCCAGACCCAGCGCCAGGAGGACGAGCGCGAAGGCGCCGAGCGGTCTCACGCGCGCCTCGCCGTCACAGCGTCTGCCTGAACCCGACGGCCCGCTCACGCTGGCGCAGCGCGCCGCGCAGGCCCGCCGCCCACGGCGCGTCGAGGGCGGGCGAGGCGGTCAGCATGCGCTTGGCGACCTCGCGCGCCTGCTCGATGACGCCGACGTCCGCCGCCAGATCCCCGAAGGTGAGGTCGGGCAGGCCCGACTGCCGGGTGCCGCGCAACTCGCCCGGGCCGCGCAGCTCGAGGTCCCGCTCGGCGATGAGGAAGCCGTCGCTGTGACGCTCGACCACGCGCAGCCGGGTCATCGTCGTGCGGCTCGCCTCGCCCGCGACGAGCACGCAGCGTCCCGGCGCGTCGCCGCGCCCGACCCGTCCCCGCAGCTGGTGCAGCTGGGCCAGGCCGAAACGCTCCGCGTTCTCCACCACCATCGCGGTGGCGTTCGGCACGTCGACGCCGACCTCGACCACCGTGGTGGCCACGAGGATGTCGAGCCGGTGATCGCGGAAGGCCTGCATCACCGCCTCCTTCTCGGCCGCCCCGAGCCTTCCGTGCACGAGGCCGAGACGCGCCTCAGCGGGGAGCAGCGCGCGCAGGTCGTCGAACAGGGTGGTGGCCGACACGATCTCGTCGAGGGCCTCGGAGTCCTCCACGAGCGGCGCCACGACGTACGCCTGGTGGCCCGCGTCGCGCAACTCGGCCCACAGCTCGCGGTACACGGCCGGGCGCTGGCTCGCCCGGACCAGGCGTGTCGCCACGGCCGTGCGGCCGGGTGGCAACTCGTCGAGCACGCTGACGTCGAGATCGCCGTAGAGCGTCAGCGCCAGCGAGCGCGGGATGGGGGTCGCGGTCATGACCAGCACGTCCGGGGCCCCGCGGATCAGTCGGCGACGCTGCTCGACCCCGAAGCGGTGCTCCTCGTCGACGACCGCGAGCCCGAGGTCGCGGAACTCGACGCCCTCCTGGATCAGGGCGTGCGTCCCGACGACCACGTCGGTGGCGCCGCCGGCGAGGCGCGCGCGTGCCTCGGCCCGCTCCCGCGCGCCCATGCCGCCCACCAGCAGGTCGACGCGCACCCCCAGGGGCCACAGGAGGTCGGTGAAGGAGCCAAGGTGCTGCCGGGCGAGCAGCTCGGTCGGCGCCATGACCGCCGCCTGCGCGCCGCCGCGGACCACGGTCCAGGCGGCGCCGGCCGCCACGACCGTCTTGCCGCTGCCGACGTCGCCCATCAGCAGGCGCGCCATCTGCCGGGGGGTCGCGAGGTCGGCGCGGATCTCCCCGAGCGCGCGCGCCTGCGCCGACGTGAGCGCGTACGGCAGCGCCGCGGCGAAGGACGCCGCGTCGTCGTCGCTGGTGGCGAACGCGCGACCGATCCCCAGGTCGCGTTGCAGCAGCACCCGCAGCTCGAGCAGCAGGAACTCGTCGAACTTCAGACGCCGCAGCGCACGCTGCAGCGCCGCCTCGTCCGGCGGCTGGTGGACGTCGCGCCAGGCGCGATCGAGGTCGACGAGATCGAGGTCGGCCCGCAGGCGCCGCGGGAGCGTGTCGGGGAGTGGCGGCAGGGCCCGCAGGGTGCGGTCGACCGCCCGCCGCAGGTAGGCCTGCGCGAGCCCCTGGGTGCTGGGGTAGACGGCCACGATGCGGCCGGTGGAGAGCGACGGCCCCTCGTCGTCGACCTCGTACCCCTCGACGTTCAGTTCGGTCGATCGACCGCGGCGCTTGACCCGCCCGGTGACGATCAGCCGCTGCCGCGGGAAGACCTGCTTCTCGACCCACGGCTGGTGGAACCAGAGCGCCGTCAGCCGTTCGCCGAACGCGTCCTCCAGCACCACGCGCAGCACGCCGCCGCCGCGCCGGGTGGGCACCAGCTTGCGCCCGACGACGGTGCCGACGACCGTCGCCTTGTCGAGCCCCGCCGCCGCCGCGAAGCCGGGCAGCGCCCGGCGGTCCTCCCAGCGGCGCGGCGCGTGGTGCAGCACGTCGCGGTAGGTGCGCAGGCCGATCTCGGCGAGCTTGCGGCCCGCCTGGGCGCCCAGGTCGATGCGGCGCTCGCCGATCTCCGTCTCGAGCAGGT
>CAZJUA010000266.1:0-9999 GCA_964549045.1 uncultured bacterium
CGAGGCGGCTCGTCGACAGCACGCCATCCAGCGCGTGAGCACCGAAGGCGCCGAGGGCGACCGCGGCGCCGGCTAGGACGGCGCCGATGGTGCCCAGCGACCGCAGCCCGCCGGGCGGCGGCGTCACCTGTTGGCCGCCGAGGGAACGAGCTCGTTCGCGTCCTCGCGCGCCGCCCCGCGCCCGGCGGCTGCGGCGCGGCGCGGCGGGACGTGGTCCGTCGACGCCAGGCGGCCGTCGGAAAGCCTCAGGCGAACGTCGGCGATCGACGACAGCGCCTCGTCGTGGGTCACCAGCACGACCGTCCGCCCCTCGGCCGCGACGTTGCGCAGCGCGGCGACCACCTCACGACCGGTGACGCTGTCGAGCGAACCGGTCGGCTCGTCGGCGAACACGACGTCCGGGTCGTTGGCCAGGGCGCGCGCCAGAGCGACGCGTTGCCGCTCGCCGCCCGAGAGGCGATGGGGCAGGTGATCGGCGCGCGGCGCGAGGCCGAAGCGGCGGAGCAGGTCGTCCGCTCGCCGCCGACGTTCGCCGGGACCGGCGCCCGCCAGGCCGAGCGGCAGTTCGACGTTCTGGCGGGCCGTGAGGACGGTCACGAGGTTGAACGATTGGAAGACGAAGCCGAAGCGCCGCAGCCGCACGCTCGCGCGCTCGGCCTCGGAGCGTTGGTGCACCGCGAGGTCGTCGAGCCACACGCCCCCCGTGGTCGGGACGTCGAAACCGGCCAACAGGTTGAGGAGCGTCGACTTGCCGGACCCGGAGGGGCCCACGACCGCGGTGATGGCGCCTTCGGAGAACGCGTGCTCGAAGCCGGCGAGGGCGACGACGTCGCCGCTGGGAGCGCGGTAGGTCTTGCCGAGGTCGAGGGCGCGCAGCACGCCGGGCAGCATACCGCGCGCGGTGGCCGCTCAGCGTCCGCCGGAGCTGCCCCCACCGCCGCCGCCGCCGCCGCCGCCCGACGAGGATCCGCCGCTCGAGGCGGAGGCACCCGCCTTCGACAGCGCGGAGGAGATGCCGCTGGCCGCCTTCGAGATGCCGGCGAGGCTGCTCATGTTGCTCGCGCCCAGCCATGCGCCCTGCCTGGCCATCTGCGTCTGGTCGAGGCCCCTCGCGGGAGCGACCCGCTGCAGCGTCTTGAGGAAGCGCTCGGCGACGCCGAGCGCGGCCGCATACACGTAGTAGCGGTCCCACAGCATGAAGAAGTCCGGGGGGGCGTCCTTCATCCGGCTGTAGTCCGACAGGGTGCGCTTGAAGCCGAGCCAGCCGGCCACCTCGCGGCCGACCTCCGGCCGCCAGGCCGGCAGCGCGGCCGAGGCCACGATCAGCAGGACGAGGGCGAACACGGCGGCCACGATCATCGCGATGCGCGCGGCGTCGACGAACACGAACGCCAGGCCGACGCCGGCCGCCAGCGCGAGGAACGAGCGAAGCGTCCAGTACTTCGTCGCTGCGGCGCTCTCCGGGGTCGTGAGCGGCCCGCCCATGAAGCCCTCGACCCACTTGCGCACGAGGGGCGCCCAACGGGCGAGGAAGCGCTGGGCGTTCGACTTGCCGTAGGCCTCGAGCTGCGCCAACGTGATCTCGTCGGGGGCGCCATCCCGGCGACGCGCCTTGGCCGCCGCGGTCAGATAATCGAGCACCTGCCGCTCGAAGGTCTCGAGGCCCGACGTTTCCGCACCCGGCTGCAGCAGGATGCGGAACTTGCGGCCCTCGCCATCGAAGCGGATCAACCCGCGGCGTGCGAGGTCCATGATCGTGGCGAACCAGGCGGGCCCCATGCCGCTCGCGTTGAACTGTTGCGAGAGCATCGCCGTGACGGCGGCGGGCGGGAGGTCGCGCGGCGGCTCGAACGGGTAGCGCATGCCGTCCGTCTGGGGCTCGCGGCCGACCCGCTGCCACGCCCCGTAGATGCCGTAAGCCAGCCACGCCAGCCAGGCGAGCGGTAGCAGGCCCCACAGCAGCGAGCCGCGGAAGGCCCGGAAGAGCCGGTCGCGCTCCTGGACGCCGGAGATGCGCGCCTGGTCCCGCAGCAGCGTCTCGAACCCGGGGCGCGTGCCGCGCACGGTGAACAGCGCGGGGTCCATCAGGTAGCGGACCTCGACGCCGTCGCCGCTGGGGATGCGGTCGAACGCGACCGTCAGCACCCGGCGGTCGCCCGAGAGTGCGACGCGGGGTTCTTCCGGGTTGCCGTAGCGCATGACGTAGGCGTCATACGGCTCCGCCATCGCTCCGGGCGCGGTGACGGTCAGGCGGTAGCCCACGATGGGCGGGTGGTCGAGCTGGATCAGGTTCCAGTACCACTGCACGACGTCGCTGTAGGGCTCCACGGTGCCGTCGAGGCGGTAGACGAACAGCACGCGGCGCTCCTGCACCCGGCTCTCGTTCCGGACGACCACCTCGGTGCCCGCATCGCAGGGCTGCTGGAACGCCGTCGCGGACGGACCCGGCGACACGGCGCCGGAGCCGTCGAGCAGGGTGAGGCTGACCGAGTTCGGGTGGCCGACGCAGACGAAGGCCTCGCCGAAGTCCTCGTCCGGCGTCCACAGGGTCCGCTCGTCGCGCACCACGACGCTCCCGTCGGCGGCGATGGTCACCTCCTGGACGACGTTGCGCCACTCGAACCGGGCCTGGGCCCAGGCGCTGGCGAGCACGACGATGGCGAGGAGCACGAGGTGGTGCCGTCGGCGGTGGTGCGGTGCACTGCGCATGCGGCCAGTCTAGGTCTTCGAGGGTGTGCCCGTCGCGGTCATTCGCGGGCGAGCGCCACGGCGATCGGCACCCGCGCGGCCCGGCCCGCCGGCAGCAGGCCGGCCAGGAGGCCCATGCCGGCCGCGACGGCGACCGCGAAGGCGACCAGGCGGGGCGTGACCGCCGCGACCTCCAGCGCGATCAGGTCGAGCGAGACCACGTTGACCACCCAGGCGCCGAGGAAACCCAGGGCCACGCCGACCGCGGCGCCGATCAGCGACAGGACCACCGACTCGAGGAGCACGAGGCCGAACAGGAAGCGTGGGCGGGCGCCGACGGCACGCACGACGCCGAACTCCCGGGTGCGCTCGAACACGCTCATGAGCATCGTGTTGGCGACGGCGATCGCGCCGACGATGAGGGCGATGGCGCTGATGCCGAGGCGCACGACGTCGGAGATCGCCAGGCCGCGCTCGATGACCTGGAGCAACTCCGCACGCGTCTGCACGCCCAACTCGGGGTAGTCGGCCATGATCGCCTCGGCCACCTCGGTGGCCTTGGTGGCCTCGGCGATCTCGACGACGAAGAACGACACGCGGTCCTCGACCCCGATGGCGGCCTGCAGGCTGCTGAGCGGCACCAACACGGAGCTGTCGAGGAGCCCGCCGGCGCTACTGCCGATGCCGACGACCTCGAAGGAGGCGCGTGGGTTGAGCCGCAGGGTGCCCCCCAAGCCCAACTCCAGGCGCTCGGCGGTCTGCGGCCCGACGACCGCCACCATGGCTCCCTCGTCCTCGGCGGTGAGCGCTCGGCCCTCCGCGATCGTGAAGTCGACGTAGACCGAGGAGATGTCGGCGCCTGCCGGCAGACCCTGGTAGACGATGGCCGTCCCCGGGCTCAGGCCGCTGCGGACGTGCAGCAGGACCGGCACCAGCTCGACGATGCCGTAGCGTTCGGCATCGGCCCGCAGGTCGTCGGCGTACGCGATCGGCAGTTCCGGGATCTCGGCGAAGGAACTCGTCTCGAGGCTGCCGAAGCTCACCTGCAGGTCGGGGCCCACGCCGCTCAGCTCCTGGCTGAACGCCTGCCGCATGCCCTCGCCGAGCGACAGGAAGACGACGGTGGAACCGACGGCGATCGCGATGCCGAGAGCGGTCAGGAAGGTGCGCAGCGGGCGGCGTAGGAGGGCGGCGGTGGCCAGGGACGGGACCACGGCGTCAGCGCTCGAAGGCCCGGCCGAGCACGGCGCCGGGGCCGCCCATCGGACCGAGGTCCTGCCCGGCGAGGTTGACGCGGACGCCAGCGGCGTTGCCGACGTAGACGAAGACGGGCAGGGCGAACTCGTAGCTCGCGCCCGGTTGGGCGGTGGTGTACACCAGCCGTTCGCCCTCGTTGCGGGCGCCGCTGCGGTACACCTCGAGCCAGGTGGTGTCGGTGATCGTCAGCGCCACGCGGTCGGTGCCGACGTCGGCGACCACCGCGGCATCGCTCTCGGCGGCGATCGGCGCGAGCTCGAGATCGACGCGGGCGTCGGCGAGCAGGTCGACACGTGCCTCGGCGGGCTCGTACCCGTCGAGTTCGGCGCGTACGAGCCGACCGGCGCGTGCGGTCACGGGGACGTCCGTCAACGGGGTGCGGCCCGGGAGCGGGAAGCCATCGATGGTGATCGCGGCGCCGGCAGGTTCGGTGACGATGTCGATGCGGATGACCGCGTCGGCCTCCGCGCTCGCCCCCGCGGGCTCGGTCGCCGGTGGCGGATCGGCGGTGGCCGTCGACCCCGTCCCTGGCGGGTCGGATGGCGTGTTGGCGCCGGCGCCGGTCGGCGCGCCTGCGCCGGTCGGCGCGCCGGCGCCGGTCGGCGCGGCGGCGCCGGGGTCGGCTGGCGCGCTGGCGGCCGGGCCGGGGTCGTTCGCCGCCGGGCCGCCCGGGGCGGAGAAGAGCTGGTCGAAGCCCCAGGCCGCCAGCCCCACCACGACGACGACCAGCACCAGCGAGGTGGTCCACGGGCTGAAGAGCCAGGCGGGCCAGCTTCTGCGGGTGGACGGCCGGGGCGCCGCCGGCTTGCCGGCGGCGAGGGCCGTCTGGCGGTCGTGGTCGAGACGCTGGTCGAGCGTCGTCGTCCCCAACGCGGCGCGTCGCTCGCGTTGGTAGAGCTCGAGCAGCGGGGCGGCCTCCAGGCCGACCGTCTGCGCGTACAGGCGCACGAAGTTCCTGCTGTACACGTCCTCCGGCAGCTCCTGGTAGCGCCCCTCCTCCAGGGCCTCGAGGTACGCGCGGCGCACGTGGGTCTGCTGGGCGAGGTCGGAGAGGCCGAGTCCGGCGCCCTCGCGGGCCAGCTTGAGGCGGGCGCCGAGGCTCTCGGGGGGGCGGTCGATCGCGTCGCTCACAGGGCCTCCTTGGGGGAGGGAGAGGTGGGTGCGGTGGGCGTGCCCGGGGGCTGGGCGTCGGCGAGGACCCCGGCCAAGGCCGCGGCCAGGCGGGCATTGGCCTCGAGCAGGCGCAGGTTGATCGCCACCGTCGCGCCGTCCGAGCGCTCGGCCAGGGCGGCGAGCAGC
The DNA here is from genome assembly GCA_964549045.1 of uncultured bacterium. Lineage (GTDB taxonomy): Bacteria > Deinococcota > Deinococci > Deinococcales > Trueperaceae > JAABTL01. The sequence goes on from CAZJUA010000266.1 coordinate 5,245, forward strand.
GCCGGCGTGACGCCCTTGCCGCGCACGCCGCGCGCGCGGGCGTCCGCGTGGGCGCCCTCCAGCCAGGCGTGCAGGGTGCCCGGATCGAGCCCGTCGGTCACCGGTTGGCTGACGAGCATCCCGCCCGGCAGGCCCAGGGTTCGGTGGGCCCTGAAGGCCGCGGCGAGCTCCTCGAGGGTGTCGGCGCGGGCGGGGAGTGGCAGTTCGGTCACGCCGACGTGGAAGCCGGCCAGGTGGTCGCTGCGCCAGCCCACGACGGCCACGCCCAGGCTCTCGAGCCGCTCCAGCGTCGCCGCCGCGTCGAGCACGCTCTTGGGTCCGGCGGAGACGGTCACGACCGGGTAGCGCGCCAGCGCCGCGAGATCGGCGGACTCGTCGTAGGCCTCGAGGTGGACGCCACCGATGCCGCCCGTGGCGAAGACCTCGATGCCGACCGCGGCGGCTGCGTGCAGGGTGGTGGCGACCGTGGTGCCGGCGCAGCCGGCGCGCGCCACGATGGCCCCGAGGTTCCAGGGGGACGCCTTGTCGACCTGCTCCGTGGCCAGGCGCTCGAGCTCTCCGGCGTCGAGACCGACGCGCAGACGGCCGTCCACGACGCCGACGGTGGCGGGCAGCGCGCCGCCTTCCGCCACCACACGCTCCAGCCGGACCGCCAGCTCGAGGTTCGCCGGCCGCGGTAAGCCGTGGGTCAGCACCGTCGACTCCAGCGCCACCACCGGACGGCCGGCGCCGAGCGCCTCGGCGACGTGTTGAGCGACATCGATCACGGGCGCAGCATACCCCCTACCCGGGCGCGTCGCCGCCGCGTGGATGGCGCGTCGCACCGCCGTGCGCGACCCCTGCCAGGAGCCCCCGGGCACGGCCGTCGCCGCGGTCGGCGGACCGCCGTGGCCGGCCCCGTGGCCGGCCGGGGGCGTGCTACGCTCCGGCCGTGGAGGTCGACGTCGGATCGTGGTGGCCGCTGATCACGCAGCTGGGCGTCGGTGGTATCGCCGGGTTCGCGGTCGGGTACGCGCTCAAGAAGGTCGGGAAGCTGCTGGCGGTCGCGGTCGGGCTCCTCTTCGTGGTCGTGCAACTCCTCGCCTACCAGGGGTTCCTCACGGTGAACTGGGGCGAGGTCGAGGCGCGCGTCGATCCGTTGCTGCGCACCGACTCGCTCGGAGGCGCGTGGGAGAGTCTGTTGGCGATCCTCACGCACAACCTGGCGTTCGCCGGCGCCTTCGTGCCAGGGCTGGTGTGGGGGCTGCGGCGAGGCTGACCACCGGCTGCGGCGAGGCTGACCGCCATCGCGCCCAGGGCGGCGCCGAGAACCTGAGTCTCGCCCGCTCAACCTCCTTGACAACCGGTGGGCCGCTGACCTAGCATGGCGGCAGTTGGCACTCGCGCCTCGCGAGTGCTAATCCATGTGAGCCCCAGCAGGGGCGACACCCAACAACGGAGGACCCATGCAGCTCAAACCCATCGGTGACAAGGTCGTCGTCGAGGTCATCGACGAGCCCCAGACCACGGCGTCCGGCATCGTGCTGCCCGACAGCGCCAAGGAGAAGAGCCAGCGCGGCAAGGTCGTCGCGGTCGGCAGCGGCAAGCTGCTCGACAACGGCGAGCGCGTCGCCCTCGAGGTCAAGGTGGGCGACACGATCGTGTTCGCCAAGTACGGCGGCACCGAGATCGACCTCGACGGCAAGGACCTGATGATCCTCAGCGAGCGCGACATCCACGCGATCGTCGAATAAGGACGGAACCCCCATGGCCAAAGAACTCGTCTTCAAAGAAGAAGCCCGTCGCGCGCTGGAGCGCGGCGTCAACGCCGTCGCCAACGCCGTCAAGGTCACGCTCGGTCCCAAGGGCCGCAACGTCGTCCTCGAGAAGAAGTTCGGCAGCCCGACGATCACCAAGGACGGCGTCACCGTCGCCAAGGACATCGAGCTCTCCGATCCCCTCGAGAACATCGGCGCCAAGCTGCTGATCGAGATCGCCAGCAAGACCAACGACATCACGGGCGACGGCACCACCACCGCCACCGTGCTCGGCCAGGCCATCGTGCGCGAGGGCCTGCGCAACGTCGCCGCCGGCGCCAACCCGCTCGCCCTCAAGCGCGGCATCGACAAGGCCGTCGAGGCGGCCGTCGCCGAGATCGCCAAGATGTCCAAGCCGGTCGAGGACAGCAAGGCGGTCGCCGAGGTCGCGTCGATCTCCGCCAACGAGGCGGCCGTCGGCCAGCTGATCGCGGACGCGATGGACAAGGTCGGCCGCGACGGCGTCATCACGGTCGAGGAGTCCAAGTCGCTCGACACCGAGCTCGACGTCGTCGAGGGCATGCAGTTCGACAAGGGCTACATCTCGCCCTACTTCATCACCGACTCCGACACGATGGAGGCCGTCCTCGAGGACGCCTACCTGTTGATCCACGAGAAGAAGATCAGCGCCCTGAAGGACCTCCTGCCGGTGCTCGAGCAGGTGGCCCAGACCGGCAAGCCGCTCTTGATCATCGCCGAGGACATCGAGGGCGAGGCGCTGGCGACGCTGGTGGTCAACAAGCTGCGCGGCACGCTGAACATCGCCGCGGTGAAGGCCCCCGGCTTCGGCGACCGCCGCAAGGAGATGCTGAAGGACATCGCGGCCGTCACGGGCGGCGAGGTCATCAGCGAGGAGCTCGGCCACAAGCTCGACAACACCCGCATCACCCAGCTCGGCCGGGCCAAGCGCGTCCGCATCAGCAAGGACGAGACGACGATCATCGAGGGCCAGGGCGACAGCGCCGTCATCGAGTCGCGCGTCAAGGCGATCCGCTCGGAGATCGAGTCGACCGACAGCGACTACGCCCGTGAGAAGCTGCAGGAGCGCCTCGCCAAGCTCGCCGGCGGCGTCGCGGTCATCCGCGTCGGCGCGGCCACCGAGACCGAACTCAAGGAGAAGAAGCACCGCTTCGAGGACGCGCTCTCCACGGCCCGTTCGGCCGTCGAGGAAGGCATCGTCTCGGGTGGCGGGGTCAGCCTCATCTACACGATCGGCGCCGTCCAGAAGGTCGCCGATGGCCTCGAGGGCGACGAGCGCACCGGGGCCCGCATCCTGATCCGCGCGCTCGAGGAGCCGGCCCGCCAGATCGCCGCCAACGCCGGCGCCGAGGGCTCGGTCGTCGTCAACGCCATCAAGAACAACAACGACGGCAAGTACGGCTACGACGCCGCGATCGACGAGTACGTGCCCGACATGTTCGCGGCCGGCATCGTCGATCCGGCGAAGGTCACCCGCACCGCGCTGCAGAACGCCGCCTCGATCGCCGCGTTGCTGCTGACGACGGAGGCCGTGATCGCCGACAAGCCGGAGAAGGAAGACAAGACGCCCCCGATGCCGGGCGGCGACATGGGCGGGATGGACTTCTGACGTCCGCCTGACCGGGCCGCGACCACCCGCGGCCACGTAGCGGGGCCCCGAGCACGTCGCTCGGGGCCCCGCTCGTTGGGTCCGCCGCCATCGGCCTGCGCCGGTGGCGGCGGACGCTTCAGCCGTCGGCCCGAGAGCGCAGCAGCGAGCGCCCGGTCATCGGCGCCGGCTGGTCCAGCCCCAACAGCTCCAGCACGGTGGGGGCGACGTCGCCGAGCACGCCGCCGTCGCGCAGCGTCCTGCCCGTCGGCCCGCCGACGAGCACGCACGGCACGGGGTTGGTGGTGTGCGCCGTGTGCGGCCCGCCGTCCTCGGCGATCATCTGCTCGGCGTTCCCGTGGTCGGCCACCACGAGCGCCGCGCCGCCGCGGGCGGCCACGGCCGCCAGCACCTCCCCGAGGCCGGCGTCGGCCGCCTCGCAGGCCCGCACCGCCGCCTCGAACACGCCGGTGTGCCCCACCATGTCGGGGTTGGCGAAGTTGATCAGCACGAACGCGTCGTCGCCCTCGGCGATCCGCCGGGCGCAGGCCGCGGCGAGGGCGGGCGCGCTCATCTCCGGCTGCAGGTCGTAGGTCGCGACCTTCGGCGAGGGCTCGAGGTGGCGTGACTCGCCCGGGTACGGGGTCTCGTTCTTGGCGTTGAAGAAGTAGGTGACGTGCGGGTACTTCTCGGTCTCGGCCGTGTGGTGCTGCGGCAGCCCCGCGTCCGCGATCACCTCGGCCAACGGTTCGTCGATCGGCGGCAGTGCGAGCGCGAAGGGCGCGTCGAGGGCCGCGTCGAGTTGCATGATCGACGCGAAGCGCACCGCGGGGACGCGCCCCCGATCGAAGCCGTCCCAGTCGGGTCCGGCGAGGAAGGCGTGGGCCATCTGCCGCGCCCGGTCGGCCCGGAAGTTGAACATGAACACGCCATCGCCGTCGTCGATCGTGGCCGGCGACTCGTCCGCCGCCGCGACGACGGTGGCGGCGACGAACTCGTCCGTCTCGCCCCGCGCGTAGGCCGCCTCGATCGCGTCGCCGGCGGTCGCCGCCCGGTGGACGCCACGCCCGTGGACCATCGCGTCCCAGGCCTGCCGGGTGCGCTCCCAGCGGCGGTCGCGGTCCATCGCGTAGTAGCGCCCGATCACGGTGCGGATGCGCGCGGGGCGGCCGAGCTCGGCGATCGCGGCCTCCAGTTGCGCGAGGTAACCGCGCCCGCCGTCGGGCGCCGTGTCGCGGCCGTCGGTGAAGGCGTGGACGGCGATGCGTTCGACGCCGAGGCGGCCCGCGACGTCGATCAGCGCGATCAGGTGCCGCAGGTCCGAGTGGACGCCACCGTCCGACACGAGGCCGAGCAGGTGGAGCGTGCCGCCGTCCGCCGCGACGGCGGCGC
>CAZJUA010000267.1:0-2663 GCA_964549045.1 uncultured bacterium
GGGCGACGTTCCGTCGGGCGACGGTCCGTCGGGACTTCGTGTCGGCCATCGGCGCGAGGCTACCACCGCGCCCGGCGGTACACTCGTGCCCATGGATGCCGCCGTGCGCGTCCCCGCGCGGGTCGACCCGTGGGTCGTCGTGCTCGTGACGGTGGCGCTCGCCGCGGTGACGGCGATCCTGTTGCCGCTGTTCCTCGACGCCCACGTCGCGACGCTGGCCAAGGCCGGCATCGCCGTGATGTGGTTCGGCGCGGTGGGCCTCACGCTCGGCATGTCGCTCCCGGTCCGCTACCGCCTCGAGGCCCCGGGGTTCACGGTGCGCGCCGGACTGCTGACGCTGCGTTTCGCCTACCGCGACATCGTGCGCGCCGACCGGGTGATCAGCCCGCTCTCCGGGCCCGCCTGGTCGCTGGTACGGGTCCGGCTGGCGCTCGACGGCGGCGGCTGGATCGAGGTGGCGCCGCGCGACCGCGAGGCCTTCCTGCGGGAGCTGGCGGCGCGGGCGCCGCACCTGCGGCCGTCGCCGCGCGGGCTGGCGGATCCGGAGCGCGTGCGGGTCGCGCCGGCGGCGAGGGCCCGCGGGGTTCGGCGTTGAGCCTGGACTGGCCCGTCCAGATCGACCGCTGGGTGATCGGCATCCTGGCGGTGTCGGCCGTCGCGATGGTGGCCGTCCCGGTGGCGGTCGCGCTCGATCCCGGCGCCCGGGGCGATTTCTGGTGGGTTGCGCTCATGACCATCGGCATCTTGGCCCTGGTGGTCGTCCTCACGCTGCCGACGCGCTACGAGTTGACCCTCGACGAGCTGCGGGTCCGCTCCGGCGTGCTGCGCGAGCGCCTGCGCTGGGCCGACGTCGTCCGCGTCGAGCTCACCTTCAGCCCGGTCTCGTCGACCACGGCGGCGTGGACCTTCCAGCGGGTGTCGCTGGTGACCCAGCGCGGCCGCGTCCTCGAGGTCGGTCCGCGCGACCGTCTCGGCTTCGTGGCCGAGGTGCTGGCGCGGGCGCCGCAGCTCGTCGAGGTCGTCGGCAGCTCGCGGGGGCGCGCCTGGCACGACCCGGCGCGCGACCGCCGCCGGCGGCGCACCTAGGGGCCGAGGTCACGCGACGTCGAGCTCGATGCCCATGACGTCGGCCACTCGCCTGAGGTCGGCATCGCGCGCGAGCAGGGTCGCGCCGTGTCGCCAGGCGACGGCCGCGATCATGCAGTCGACCATCCCCCGCGGCGTGATCCCCTGGCGGCGGCAGGTGCGGTAGATGCGCGACGCGGCGTCGAAGTCGGCGGCGGCGTCGAACGGCAGGTACGAGAAGGAGAGCAGCAGGTCGCGGAGGCGGGCCGCGGCGCGGTCGTCGCGGGCGCCGGCGGTCACCTCCATGACGATCGGGTCGGTGACCGCGAGCGGGCCTCCGCCCGCGATGAGCGCGGTCAGGCGGCGCTCGACCGCGCTGCCGGTCGCCCGGTCGAACTCCACCCAGGCGGAACTGTCCGCGAGGATCACGCGGTGGGCGGCAGGTCGGCCGGCAGCTCGACGATCAGCCGTGCCCCGCGCAGGGCGAGCGCCTCGGGGGCCGACAGCGGCTGGCCCGCGAGGTGCCGCAGCGCGAGGTCGACGGCCTCCGTCTTCGTGCGCACGCCGTAGCGCCGCATGATCGTCTCGACGGCGGCGGCGTCGAGCTCGATGTTGGTGCGGTGACGGTCCATACATCTATCATACACCATGTGGTGCACGACAGGTGTATGGCTAGCGGATGCCCGGCGGCACCTGCGCGGGCGGTGGCTCGGGCAGGTTCTGGGGCATGGGCACGCCGTCGAGGCGCTTGATCAGGCCGTTCTCGTTGCAGCCGCCGAAGAAGGGGCAGCGGAGGCACTCCGACCACACCCGCGGGTGCAGCTCGCGCGACTTGTCGATCAGCGTGAAGCCGCACTTCTCGAAGAACGCCACGGAGTAGGTCCAGGCGAACAGGGTGGGGATGCCCACGCGGCGCGCCTCCGCCTCGCAGGCGGCGACCAAGGCGCGGCCGACGCCCCGCGTCTGGACGTGCGGCACCACCGCCAGACCGCGCACCTCGGCGATGTCGCCCCACAGGATGTGCAGGGCGCCGTTGCCGACGAAGGTGGCGCGGCCCTCGGCGTCGAGCGCCTCGGCGACGTAGAAGTCGCGCAGGTTCTCGAAGATGTTCTGCATCGGCCGCACGAGCATCTTCCCCTGGGCGGCCCAGTGGCCGATGTTCTCGAAGATGGCGGCCACGTCCTCGGCGCGCGCCGGGCGGACGCGGAGGTCGGCGCTGGCGGGCGGGGTGGCGGTCACGGGGTTCCTCCGGGGGCCGCCGCCTTGCCCGCCTCGCCCGCCTCCTCCGCGAGGCGCGCCCGCGCCCGCGCGATCTGCTCCACGACGCGGACCCTGGCGGTGCCGCCGTAGCTGTTGCGCGCGTCGACGACGCTCTCGACGTCGAGCACGCGGTAGACGGCGTCGTCGAGCTGCGGCGCCACCGAGCGCAGGCGCTCCAGCGGCAGCTCCTGCAGGTCGACGCCCTCGGCGAGCGCGATCGCGACGAGCTTCCCGACGGCCTCGTGCGCCTCGCGGAACGGCAGGGCGCCCCGGGGGGGGGGGGGGGCGGGGGGGGGGGGGGTGCTGGAGGGGCGGGCGGGCGCGGGGGGGGGGGGCCC
>CAZJUA010000268.1:0-2762 GCA_964549045.1 uncultured bacterium
GATGCCTTGTGCCCAGCTGCGGAGGTAGTCGTCGTGGTGGCCGGCGGTGATGTCGTGGAGGTCTTGGTGCATGGGTTGCCAGCTGATCAGCGGCACGCGGCCGCCCGCCAGCACGGCCTCGGCCATGCTCGGGTCGTACGCGTGGTCCCAGCTCATGAACCAGTGCACCACGTCGAGGCCGCGGCCGAGCTCGAGCTCGAGGCGCGCCACGGGCTCCATGCCCTGCCACACCCCGCCGTACGTGAAGGCCCCGAACCACGCCTGCTCGGCGAGCGAGAGGGGTTCGGCGGGCGAGGGGGGTTCGGCGAGCATGGGGGGCTGGGCCGGCGCGGAGGACTCTTCGAGCGTGGCACCCGCGGGCGCCTCATGGTAGCCGCAACCGATGAGGACGGTCGCGATGACGAGCGTCGAGAGGAGCCGCCGGACGAGCTCCTGCACGACGCCGGCGGCGCGGTGTTCGGTGGCGGCTTCGGCGCGAGCGGTCATCCTGACCCCAGCCCCGCGAGGGGGGTTCCGGGACGCTCGACCGACGACGTGCCCGTGAACTCGCGACACGCGTCCCATTGGCCGGTTGCGCTACTCGCTCCATCTGCCCCAAGCGCCCATATGCAGAGCAGACTTCATCGCGTCCAATGATCCGGCTGACGCCGGCTGCCCGAACCGTTCGGGCCGTGCGGCACCCGCCGGGTGCCACTCTGGGCGCCAAGCCAGCTGTATGGAGGGGACGACTCGATACGGCCGGTTGCGCTACTCGCTCCACCTGCCTCAAGCGCCCAGATACGAGGACAGGTTTCTCAGCTTCCGTGCACGGGGCCTAGGCCTCGTGAAACGAGCCTAGCACCCGCCTGTCACGGGGTTATGACATGGTTCACGGGGCGTTCGTGCGCGCTCAGCCCGCGGCCACCGTCGACACCAGCCGGTCGATGGCGACGTCGAGGATCTGCCGTGAGGTGGCGACGTTGAAGCGCGCGAAGCCCACGCCGCCGGTGCCGTAGTCGACGCCGGCGTTCAGCCCGACGCGCCCGCGTTGCAGCAGCGCCGCGGCGGGGTCGTCGCCAAGGCCCGTCGCCCGGAAGTCCAGCCACACCAGGTAGGTGCCCTCGGGCGCGTACGCCCGCACGGCCGGCGCCTCGGCGGAGACGCGCGCGAGCAGGTGGTCGCGGTTGGCGCGCAGGTAGCCGAGCGCGGCGTCGAGCCACGCGTCGCCCTCGCGGAAGGCCGTCAGGGCCGCGATCTGGCCCATGACGTTGACCCCCGGCAGGAAGTAGCCGGCGATCTCCTTGACGCGAGCGAGCAGCGCAGGGTTCTCGGCGATGAGGAAGCCGACCTTGAAGCCGGCCAGGTTGAACGCCTTCGTCGGTCCGTAGACCGTGATCGTCCGCTGCGCCACCTCGGGCGACAGCGACGCGAACGGCACGTGGTTTCCGTCGAACACCAGGTCCGCGTGCAGTTCATCGCTGATCATCCACAGCCGGTGCTCGAGTACGACCTCGGCCAGGGCCTCGAGCTCCGCCCGCGAGAACACCCGGCCGGTGGGGTTGTGCGGGTTGCAGAACATGATCGCGCGGGTGGCCGGGGTGATCGCCGCACGCAACTGGTCGAGGTCCATGACGTAGCGCCCGCCATCGTCGACCATCGGGTTCTCGAGCACCACCCGCTGGGTCTGGCGGATGGCGGAGAAGAACGGCGGGTAGATCGGCGGCTGGACCACGACCTGCTCGCCCGGACCGGTGGTGGCGAGGGTGCCGAGGAAGAGCCCGGGGATGATGCCCGCCAGCGGGTGCACCGCCTCGGGGGCGACGCGCCAGTCGAAGCGGGTCGCGAGGCGCTCGGTGAGCGCGTCGACCAGGCCGGGGGTGCCGCCGAACGGCGGGTAGCCGTAGCTGCCGTGGTCGAGGTGCGCGTGCAGTGCGCGCCGGATCGGCTCGGCGGGCGGGAAGTCCATGTCGGCCACCCACACGGGGAGCACGTCGGGGTCGTAGCGCAGCCACTTGCCGGCGGGCTTGGCGCGCATGCTGGCCTCGGTGGGGGCATCGAAGGCGGTCGCGATGTCGACGGGGGCGGTCATGCCGGCATGCTATCCCGCGGACCGTCCAGGACGGTGCCGGGCGGTAGCCTGGGGCGATGCGCCTCGACGTCCGGGTGCCCGCGTGGGCGACGCACTACCTCAGCGACCACACCGACATGCACCGCCGGCCGCAGCCGGTGAACGCCGAGCGCGTGCCGCGCTTCACCCTCAACCTGCCCGACGACGTGCGCTTCGAGTACGCCTTCCGCGATACCGACGGGGGCGTTCGCGCCGACCCCGAGCGCGGCGCCACCGGCAGCAACCCCTGGTACCCGGAGGTGACGGAGGTCCGCGGGCCCGCCTACGAACCGCACCCGCTCGCCGACCCGCCCGCGCCCGCGGTGCCCTGGCGGGTGACGCGCCACCGCCTCGCGTCGCGCGCGTTCGGCGCGACGCGCCGCTTCGCCGTCGCCTCGCCGCCCGAGGTCCACGGGCCCCTGCCGGTCGTGGTGCTGCACGACGGCGTCGCCTACCAGCGCCTCGCGCGCACCGCCGACGTCCTCGCCGAACTGATCCGCCACGGGCGCGCCTGCCCCGTCCACCTGGTGTTCGTCGAGCCCGTCGACCGCCGCCGCGAGTACGCCTGGGACGAGCGCCACATCCGCTTCGTTCACGACGAGGTGCGCCCGCTCGTCGCCGATCGGCACCGCACCGGGGCGGGCTGGTGGGCCATGGGCGCCAGCCTCGGCGGCCT
>CAZJUA010000269.1:0-5480 GCA_964549045.1 uncultured bacterium
GCGGTGGCGTTCTTGGCGGGTGAGCCGCAGTTGGCGGCGGACATTCGCGCCCGCGTGCTGGAGGCGTTGCACGCGAACGCGACCGGCACGGGCACGGCCATGGGCGCCGTCCCGGAAGAGGCGGACCTCGGCATCGAGGCCTGACCGTCGACCGTCGTCGGGGGGCGGGGTGCGCCAGGCGGTGTCGCGGCCCGATGGCCAGGGGGTGACGGTGGGCCGTGGGTCCGCGGTAGCCTGGCCCATGCCGCACCACGACGCGTTCTGGGGTGTCCATCCGATCGTGCCCACGCCCTTCCACGACGACGGCCGGGTCGACCTCGACAGCGTCGGCCGGCTGGTCGACGCCATGGTCGCCACGGGCGTTCAGGGCATCGCGCTGCTCGGCTTCATGGGCGAGGCGCACAAGCTCAAGACCGCCGAGCGCCGCGAGGTGTTGCGGGCCGCCGTCGAGCGCTCCGCCGGCCGCTTGTCGATCTGGGTCGGGGTCAGGGGACTGGGCACCGCGGCCTGCGTCGAGCAGGCGCAAGAGGCGGAATCCCTCGGCGCCGACGCGATCTTCGTGGCGCCGATCCCGCCGCAGTCGGACGCCGCCCTCGAGCGCCACTTCCGCGAGGTGGCCGCCAGCACCTCGCTGCCGATGGCGCTGCACGACTACCCCGCCTCCTTCGGCGTCAGCCTCTCCGTCGACCTCATCGGGCGGCTCGCCCGCGACGGCGTCGCGCCCTACGTCAAGGCCGAGGATCCGCCGGTCATCGGCAAGCAGCGACGCGTCCTCGCCGCCGCCGACGGGCGTATCGGGGTCTTCGGCGGGTTGGGCGGCGCGTGGCTGTACGAGGAGCTGGAGGCGGGTGCCGCCGGCGTCATGACCGGCCTGGCGTTTCCCGAGGTGCTCGTGGAGATCGTCGCCCGCTTCGCCGCCGGCGACCGCGCCGGCGCCGCCGCGGCGTTCGACCGCGCGCTGCCGGTCATCCGCTACGAGTTCCAGCCCGGGATCGGCGTGGCGCTGCGCAAGCACGTGTACCGCCGCCGCGGCATCTTCGCCGGTGAGCACGTGCGCGCCCCGGCGGCGCCGGTCGACGCGGCCACCCTGGCCGGATTCGAGGCGGTCGTGGAGCGCTGCGGTCTGCGGATCGACGCGCCGGGCTGGACGCGCCCGCCGGTGGCGGCCCCCGTCCCAGCGAGCCGGCCGCCCCGTGCCTGAGCATGGGCCCGGCGGCGTGACGAGCGCGCTCAGCGGTCGCACGCCCGCGACGGCGCCGTGCCAGAATCGGGGATCATGACCCTGGCCCCCACGGAAGCCCCGCCCGAGCCACCGCACCCCGTGTACGATCCCCACGTCAACGACTTCTCGCTGGTCGTGGCCACCGCCAACGGCACCGGCTCGCAGACCGCCAACCTCACGTTGATGCGGTCGTTCTTCCGCATGGGCGTCCCAGTGAACGGCAAGAACGTGTTCCCGTCCAACATCCAGGGCCTGCCGACCTGGTTCCACATCCGGGTCAGCAGGGACGGGTACCTCGGTCGCAAGGAGAGCGACGTGCTCGTCGCGTTCAACCCGGCGACCGTCGATGCCGACCTGCGTGCGCTCCCGGCCGGTGGCGCGGCCGTCGTCCGCGACGACCTGCACCCGTCGGTCGCCCGCGACGACATCACCGTGTACGCGCTGCCCGTCAAGCAGATCCTCGAGGTCAGCGAGGCCAAGGGCAAGGTGCGCGACTACCTCGGCAACATGACCTACGTGGGCGCGCTGGCGTGGCTGCTCGGCGTCCCGCTCGAGGTCGTCGAGCACGCGCTGAGCGTGCAGTTCGGCGGACGACGCAAGCTGGTCGACCCGAACATGCTGATCGTCCGCGCCGCCCACGCCTGGGCCGCCGCGAACCTCGAGAAGCGCGATCCCTTCCGCGTCGTGCCGATGGACCTCACGCGCGACCTGCTGCTCATGACGGGCAACGAGGCCGGGGCGCTGGGCAGCGTCTTCGGTGGGGTCAGCGTGGTCGCCTGGTACCCGATCACGCCATCGACCTCCTTCGTCGATGCCGTGCGTGAGTTCCTGCCGCAGCTGCGCCCGCCGCACGACGGCGAGCGGAGTTACGCCATCGTGCAGGCCGAGGACGAGCTGGCGGCCGCGGGCATGGTCATCGGGGCCGGCTTCGCCGGTGCCCGCGCGCTGACCGCGACGAGCGGTCCGGGCATCTCGCTGATGGCGGAGTTCACGGGCCTCGCGTACTACGCCGAGGTGCCGGCCGTCATCTGGGACGTGCAGCGGGTCGGACCGAGCACGGGCATGCCCACCCGCACGAGCCAGGGCGACCTCGCCTTCACCTACACGCTGGGGCACGGCGACACGCTGCATCCGGTGCTACTGCCGTCGTCGATCGAGGAGTGCTTCGAGTTCGGCTGGCGGGCGTTCGATCTGGCCGACGAGCTGCAGACCCCGGTGTTCGTCCTCAGCGACCTCGACCTCGGCATGAACACCTGGATGGGCGAGCGCTTCGCCTACCCGGACGGGCCGTTGCGCCGTGGCAAGGTGCTGTCGGCGGAGGACGTCGAGGAGCGTGGCTTCGCGCGCTACGCCGACCTCGACGGGGACGGGATCGGTTGGCGCACCCTGCCGGGCAACCCGCACCCGCGCGGCGCGTACTTCGCCCGCGGCACCGGCCACAACGCCGCCGCCGTGTACAGCGAGCGCTCGGACGACTGGGTCGAGAACATGGAGCGGCTCCCGCGCAAGCGCGAGACCGTTCGCCGGGCGCTGCCCGCGCCGGTCGTCGACCGGGTACCGGGCGCGCGCGTCGGGGTGATCGCGTTCGGCACCACCCGCTACGCCTTGACCGAGGCGCGCGATCGCATGGCGGCGCGCGGGCAACCCGTCTCGTCGCTGCGCCTCATGGCCCTGCCGCCGAGCGACGCCGTGCGCGAGTTCATCGAGGAGCACGACCTCGCCGTGGTGCTGGAGATGAACCACGACGCGCAGCTCTTCGGCATCCTCGCGGCCGCCTTCCCCGACCTCGCGCCGCGCCTGCGGAGCATCGCGTACCTCGACGGGGTACCGTTCACCGCCGGCTTCATCGACGATCGCCTGCAGCCCTTCCTGGCCACCGAGGAGGCCTGACGTGGACCGTTCCCAAGCCATCCGCGCCACCAACGCCATCGGCCTCACCAAGGCCGAGTACGGCGGCAGCCCCAGCACGCTGTGCAAGGGGTGTGGCCACAACTCGATCGCCAACCAGATCCAGCAGGTCGCCTACGACCTGGCGCTGCGGCCGCACGAGGTCCTCAAGCTCAGCGGGATCGGCTGCTCGAGCAAGTCGCCCGCGTACTTCCTCGGCATGTCGCACGGCTTCAACTCGCTCCACGGACGCATGCCCGCCGTCGCCACCGGCGCCCTGCTCGGCAACCACCACCTGCGCGGCATCGGCGTGTCGGGCGACGGCGATACCGGCTCGATCGGCTTCGGTCAGTTCAAGCACATGGTCCGCCGCAACGTGCGGATGGTGTACATCGTCGAGAACAACGGCGTGTACGGCCTCACCAAGGGCCAGTTCTCGGTGACCGCCGACGAGGGGCAGGAGCTGAAGTACGCGGGCCTGAACGATTTCCCCGCGGTCGACCTGTGCCTCGAGGCGATCGGGGCCGGTTGCGGCTTCGTGGCGCGCTCCTTCGCCGGCAACGCCAAGCAGGTGCGGGAGCTGCTCAAGGCGGCACTGGCGCACCGCGGCACCGCCTTCATCGACATCATCAGCCCCTGCGTCGCGTTCAACAACGAGGACAGCAGCCGCAAGAGCTACGCCTACGGCCGCGACCACGAGCAGGCGATCCAGGAGATCGGCTGGGTGCCTCAGCAGGACGAGATCGTCATCGAGCCGACCGAGCCCGGCGAGGTCCGTGTCGTGCCGCTGCACGACGGGTCGCGCCTGCGGCTGCAGCACCTGGAGGAGGGTTACGACCCCACGGACCGGCGCGCCGCCGTCGACCGCCTCATGCGGGCGGAGGCCTCGGGCGAGTTCCTGACGGGTCTGCTGTACTACGATCCGTCGCGCCGCGGCCTCGCCGAGACGCTCGGCCTGGGCGAGCACACCCTGGCGGCGATGCCCGACGCCCGGCTGCGCCCGCCGCCCGAGGCGCTGGCAGACATGCTGCAGCGCTTCTGACGCGATGCGCCTGGGCGCCGTCCCGGAGACGCCCCTCGAGTGGCTGGCGCTGCGCGCGGGCCGCATCCCGACGCCGCTGGTCGACACCCACCTGGCGTTCGCCTTCGCGCGCACGCTGATGGTGGCCGTGCGCCTCGGCGTCTTCGAGGCGCTCGCCGACGGCGACCGCACGGCCGGAGAGGTCGCGCGCCGCTGCGCGACCGCCGAGGCCCCCACGGCGCGCCTGCTGCACGCGCTCGTCGGCATGGGGTACCTGCGTCCGGGACGCACCGCGGATCGCGTGGGGCTCACCCGCGGCAGCCGCCGCTGGCTGACCCGCGCATCGCCCGACGAGGTGCTCGACAAGGTGCTCTTCGGCTTCGACGAGTGGCGCTTCGTCGAGGGGTACGAGGCGTACGTGCGGGACGGACGCGCCATCGACATGCACGCCGCGCTGGGCCACGAGCCGCCGGACGCGCCCGCGGGCGAACCTGTGCCCGCGGGTGAACCTGCGCATGCGGGCGGGCGGGGGCCCGCGGGCGGGCCGAGGCCCGCGGGTGGGCCCTGGCCCACACAGGCGGCCGACGACTCGCCGACCCCGACGGCCTGGGTCCGCTACCAGCGGGGGCTGCGGGCGGTCGCGGGCGTGTCGGCGGCGGAGGTCGCGCGCAGGACGCCGATCCCGCGCGGTGCGCGCCGGATGCTCGACATCGGCGGCGCGCACGGCCGCTTCGCCGCGGCCATCCTCCGGCGGCACCCGCGGCTGACGGCGGACGTCCTGGAGTTGCCGGAGGCGGTGGCCGCGTCCAGCGACCTGCTGGCTGCCGAGGGGATGGGCGACCGGTTGCGACACCGGGCGGGTGACGCGCTGAGCGAGCCGCTCCACGAGGGCGAGTTCGACGTCGTCTTCGCCTCCCAGTTCAACCACCACCTGGGCGACGACGCCAACCGCACGCTCGCTCACCGCGTCGCGGCCGCCCTGCGACCCGGCGGCGTGTACGTCATCCAGGACCTCGCGCGCCCGGCCGACGCCCGCGAGGCGCGCCGTGCGCGCCTCGGCGCGCTGCTCGACCTCTACTTCGGCGCCACCAGCGACGCCGGCACCTACACGGTCGCGAGCATGCGCGCATGGCAGGCGGAGGCGGGCCTGACGCCGCTCGCGACGCGCTGGCTGCGGACGCTGCCGGGGCTCGTGCAGCAGGCGGCGGTCCGGCCCTACCCCCCGCGCAGCGGGCGCTGCGCGTAGCGCTGGAGCCGCTGGCTCGTGCGCGGGTCGCCGCCGGTGATCTCGAGGGTCACCCCGACCTCCGCGGCCTCGGCGCGCAGGCGCCCGAGGACGACCGCCGCGTC
>CAZJUA010000270.1:0-6110 GCA_964549045.1 uncultured bacterium
GCTCGCCGAGGCGCGCGGCCAGCTCGGGGGGGAGGGCGGGCTCGTCGTGGGGCATGGACCACTCTACCGGCGCGGCCGACACCGAAGGTAGTCAAGCAACCTTGACTTTTCGTCAAGCTTCCTTGATACTCCCGGCATGACCTCCCCCGCGTCCGCATCCGTCCGCGGCTGGCGCCAGTTCGTGGCCGGCCTCGTCCTGTACGCGTTCGCCATCGCGCTCGCCGGCACGGCCGTGAGCCTCGGCGACCCGCCGATGGCGGCGCGGGTGGTCTTGGCCATCGCCCCCGCCGTCGCGTTCCTGTGGGGCATGGACGGTTGGCTGCGGGCGGTGCGCGCCTTCGACGAACTCGGCCGCCGGGTGTTCGCCGAGGCCGCCGCCGTCGCGCTGGGCGTCGTGCTGGCCGCGGCCGCCACCTACGGGTTGCTGCAGGCCTTCGTCGGCCTCCCGCCCGTGCACGGCTTCGTCGTGTTCACCGTGGGCGGCATCGCCTACGGCGCCTCCGCGGCCGTCGCCTGGAACCGTTTCCGCTGACGGTGCGCAACCACCTGCGGGTCCTGCGCGCCGAGGCCGACTGGTCGCAGGCGGAGCTGGCCCGCCGGCTCGGCGTCAGCCGCCAGACCGTGAACGCTATCGAGACGGGCAAGTACGATCCGAGCCTGCCGCTGGCCTTCGCGCTCGCGCGCGTCTTCAGCCGCCGCATCGAGGAGCTGTTCGACGACGGGGTGGGCGACGGAGCGCCCACCGGCTTCAGGGAAGGAGCGTGAACGCGGTCCCGCCGAGCGTCCGGACCGCATCGAAGTGTCGACGGTCGAGCGTGAGCAGGCGCGCCGTGGCGTAGCGACCCGCCAAGACCACCAGGGACGCGTCCGCCACGCCGATCCGCAGGTCCGCGTAACGCTCGACGACGTCGGCGACGACCGCCAGGTCGTCCCCTTCCAGACACGGAAGCAGGTACGCCCCGCCGCCCAGCTCACGCAGCACGACCAGGGCCGCCTGCGGACCCACGCGGGTGGCCACCAGGTAGTCCAGCTCAGCCACCACGTACGGAGACACGACGAGGGGCTCGCGCTCCTCGGCGACCGCCCGCGCTACGCCCGCGTGCGCCGGCTCCCCGGTGTTGTACAGGGCCAGGAGGCCGCTGGTGTCGGCGACGATCATCGTTCGCCGAACCCGGTCAGGAGCTCGTCGACGCGCTCGGCGAAGGGCTCCGCCGCGAAGAGGCCGGCGCGCGGCGAGGGCCGCGACACGGCGGCCGACAAGGCCGAGCGGATGAACTGGGCCTCGGACACCCCGCGGCGCTCGGCCTCGCGGGCCATGGCGGCCTTGAGGTCGTCCGGCAGGTAAACCGTGGTCTTGCGCATTGTCGCGTCCAGCATACCCTATGTCATGCCATACGTCGGCGTCGAATCCCCGCGCGCGCCGCCCCGACACCCTCCCCGGCGGCACCGCCGCGTACGATGCCGCCAGGAGGTTCCACCATGCAGTACCGCAGACTCGGTCGCTCCGGCCTGAAGATCAGCGCCGTCAGCCTCGGCGCCTGGACCACGTACGGCGGCTCCGTCCAGGACATGGCGCGCATCACCCAGATCGTGAAGACGGCCCACGAGGCGGGCGTCAACTCTTTCGACAACGCCGACGCCTACGCCCGCGGCAACGGCGAGACGGTCATGGGCCAGGTCTTCGCCGACCTCGGCATCCCGCGCCACCACCTCGTCCTCTCGACCAAGGTGTACTGGCCGATGTCCGACGTCATCACCGACCGCGGCCTGTCGCGCAAGCACGTCCTCGAGTCGATCGACCTGTCGCTCGAGCGCATGCAGACGGACTACGTCGACCTCTACTTCGCCCACCGCTTCGACCCCGAGACGCCCATGGAGGAGATCGTCGAGGCCTACAGCGACGTCGTGCGCAGCGGCCGCGCCCATTACTGGGGCACCAGCGAGTGGAGCGCCGCGCAGATCGCCGAGGCCCACACCTTCGCCAAGGCGAACGGCCTGGTGGCCCCGGTCACCGAGCAGCCGCAGTACTCCATGCTCTACCGCGAACGCGTCGAGGAGCAGATCCTGCCGGTCACCGAGCCCAAGGGCATCGGCCTGGTCGTCTGGAGCCCCTTGGCGATGGGCATGCTCACCGGCAAGTACGACGAGGGCTTCCCCGCCGGCAGCCGCCTGACCGACAACGAGAACTTCCGCGGTCGGCTGTTGACCGATGAGAACCGCGCGCGCGTCCGGGCGCTGGCGCCGATCGCCGAGGACCTGGGCATCACGCGCTCCCAGCTCGCGCTGGCATGGGCGCTGCGCCAGGGCGGCGTCTCGAGCGTGATCACCGGGGCCACCCGCGTCGAACAGATCCAGGAGACGGTGCACGCCGCCGACGTGGTGCTCGACGACGACTCGCTCGCGCGCATCGAGGCCGTCCTCGCGGGCTGAGCGCTAGGGTCGCTCGGGCGCGCCCCGCGGCCGAGCGCCGCCTTACGATGGGGCCATGAAACTGCTTCGAGCCCGTGACGTGGCGGCGCTCGACGCGGCTGCCGAGGCCGCCGGGCTGGGCCCCGACCTCCTCATGGGCCGCGCGGGCCGCGCCGTCGCCGACACCGCCCTCCGGCTGCAACCGCAGGCGACCCAGGTGGTCGTGCTGACGGGGCCGGGCAACAACGGCGGCGACGGCTACGTCGCCGCGGCGGAGCTCATCCGCCGCGGCCTCACCGTCGGCCTGCTGGAGATGACGACCGAGCCCCGAACCCCGACGGCCCGGCACGCGCGCGAGGCCCTGCTCGAGCTCGCCCCCGCCGTGCCCTGCGCCGCCGCGCTGGTGCCCGACGACGAGGAGGCCGCGGCGTTGCTCGACGGCGCCGACCTCGTCATCGACGCCCTGCTGGGCGCCGGGCGTGGGCGCCCGGCCGGCCCCGAGCTGTCGGCGCTGTTCGGACGCGTGCGCGCGAGCGGCGTCCCGATCCTGGCGGTCGACGTCCCCAGCGGCCTCGACGCCGACCGCGCCACGATCGACGGCGACGTGCTCACCGCCACCTGGACGCTGCAGCTCTCCGCCGCCAAACCCGCCAGCCTGCTGCCGCCCGCCCGCGACCGCTACGGCGCCTGGTGGGTCGACGACCTCGGCCTCCCCGAAGAGCTCGTCGCCCGCCACGCGGTCGCGGACGCGATCGGTCGCACGCGCGCGGGCCGCGTCCTGCCGCGGCGGCGCAGCGACGCCCACAAGTACCGGGCCGGCGCCGTGCTCGTCGTCGGCGGCTCACCGCGCTACGCGGGTGCCGCCGAACTCGCCGCCCGCGCCGCGCTGCGCGCCGGCGCCGGTTACGTGACGCTCGCCGCCCGGCCCCGCCACCCGGCGAGCTGGCCGGAACTCGTCGCGCTCGACTGGGACGGCGCCGAGGCCACCGCGCTGGCGCAGGCCAAGGCGGACGTCGCCGTCGTGGGACCCGGACTCGAGGCCGACGACCAGGCCCTGCGTGACGTGTTGAACGCCTGGGGCGCGCGGCCGCTGGTCCTCGACGGCGGGGCCCTACGCCGCGAGGCATGGCCGCCCGCGGCGGCGGACGCGGTCCGCGTGCTGACGCCGCACGCGGCCGAGGCGGGCGCGCTGCTCGGTCGCGCCGCGGTGGAGGTCGCCGCCGACCCGCTCGCGGCCGCAGCGGAACTCGCCAGCGCGACCGGCGCGTGGGTCGTGCTCAAGGGGCCGGCGACCGCGGTGGCGGACCCCACCGGGCGGCTGCGCCTGGTCGCGGGTGGACCCGCGGCCCTGGCGGTGGCGGGCACCGGCGACGTCCTGGCCGGCGTGATCGGCGCCCTGTGGGCGGCGCGGCTGGCCGATCAGCGGGCCGGCTCACGGGCCGGCGGCGACCTGCTCGAGCTGCTCGCCGCCGCGGTCGTGCTGCACGCCGAGGCCGCTCGCATCGCGCTCTCGCGCCTGGCCGACGGCGACGCCGTCCCCACCGGCGGCCTGATCGCCTCCGACGTCGTCGCCGCGCTGCCCGCGGCCCGCGGGCGCATCGAGGCCGACCACCAGCGGAGTTGACGGAGCCGCCATCGGTCCTTGACTGATGCGCCCGTACGTCGGGCCTCCGCAGACAGGCCCGTCTATCGGGTTTCGCCCGATAACCGAACCTGTCGGCTTCGTCGACAGGCGGGTGCTACGCTCGCGCGTGATGCTCCGCGTGCGTGTCCCAGCGACGAGCGCCAACCTCGGCCCGGGCTTCGACTGCCTGGGGCTCGCCTTGGACCTGTGGCTCGACGTCCGAGCCCGACCGGCCGAGCGCGACGGCTTCGCGTACCGCGGCGAGGGCTCGCTCCCCGACACGCCGGACAACCTGGTGCACGACGGGTTCCGGCGCGCCATGGCCGCCTTAGGGCGGGACGCGCCCACCGTCGCCGTCGAGGTCGACAACCCCATCCCGCTGGCCCGCGGCCTCGGCTCGTCGTCTGCGGCGCTGGTCGCCGGTGCGGCGCTCGCGGACGCCTGGAGCGGCGGCGCGCTGACGCGCGAGGGCGTGTTCCAGCTCGCGGCGGAGCTCGAGGGCCACCCCGACAACGTCGCACCGGCGGTGTTCGGCGGCTTCACGGTCTCCGCGCCCCGCGCCGAGGGCGGCTACGCCACCGCCGTGCTCGCGCTGCCGCCCGGCTGGCGCCTGCTGTTCGGCGTGCCCGACTTCGACCTGCCGACCGAGAGGGCGCGCGCGGCGCTACCGCCGACCGTGGACCGCGCGGACGCCGTGCGCACGGCGGCCCGCTCGGCACTGTGGGCGCTGGCCGTCGCGCGCGACGAACCCGAACTGCTGCGCACCGCGTCGCTCGACGTCCTGCACGAGCCCTACCGCGAGGCCCTGGTGCCGGGCCTGCGCGACACCCGCGCCGCGCTGCGCGAAGCCGGCGCCCACGCCGCCTTCCTCTCGGGGGCCGGCCCCACGGTCGCCGCCGTCGTCGGCGAGGCGACCGAGGCCGCGTGCCGCCGCGTGCTCGACCGCTTCGTCGGACCGCACGGGCGGGTGCTCTCGTTGCGCTCCGCCGGCGGTTACGAGACCGCGCCGGCGCGACCGGCCTAGCCACCACCGCGCCGGCCGAGGGCGTGCGCGGGGCCGCGCCAGGGCGCGCGCCCGCGCCAGGGCGCGGGGCCGCGCACGCCCTCGCTTCAGCGTCCGCGGACGGCCCGCCACACGGTGAACGCACGCTCGCCCTCGGGGGTCACGTCGGCGTGCTCGCCCCAGGCCGCCAGCTCGCGCTCGTAGGGCAGCGCCCGGTTGACGACGAACCAGGCGACGCCGCCGGGCCGCAGCGCCTGAAGCGCGGCCGCCACGAACGCGCGCGACAGGGCCCCGACCACCTGCCGTCCGACGTGGAAGGGGGGGTTGCACCACACCTCGTCGAAGCCGCCCGCGGCCAACAGCGGCGCCCGCGCCGCGTCGACCGGACGCACCAGGTCGGCGTGCAGCACGACGGCCCGCGGGTCGTCACCGAGCTGCGCGCTCGCCGAGCGCACCGCGGCGAGGTCGTCGTCGACGGCCACCACCTCGCGCGCGCCCGCGGCGAGCGCGGCCCGCCCGAGCAGGCCCGTGCCGCAGCCCAGGTCGAGGACACGCGGGGCACCCGAGGCGTCCCCCGCCGTCGTCGCGCGGCCGGCCGCCAGCGCCCGCAGCAGCACGGCGGTGCCCGGGTCGAGCTTCTCCGCGGCGAAGGTGCCGACGATCGCCCGCACGGGACCACCGGCGCCGGCGGCCGCCGGCGCGAACGCCGCCCAGGGATCGAGCGGCGGTGTGGGACGCGGTCCGCGCAGCTCGCTCACCCGCCAGCCGGACGCCCGCGCGACCGTCTCCACCGAGGCGAACGCGACCGCCGCCTCGCGTTCGCAACGCTGCGCCCCCTCGTCCTTGTGCTGAACGAGGAGCGCCACGCCCCCGGGGGCGAGCGCGGCGGCCACCGCCGCGAGCTCCGCCCGCACGCGCCGCACGCCGCGATCGGCGGGGGGGCGCCCCCCCCCCCCCCCGAAGGGGGCGGGGGCCCCCCCCGGGGGGGGGGGCGCGGGGGGGGGGGCCCGCCGCCCTCGCCCCCGGGGGCGTGGCGCTCCTCGTTCAGCACAAGGACGAGGGGGCGCAGCGTTG
>CAZJUA010000271.1:0-4108 GCA_964549045.1 uncultured bacterium
GGCACCGATCACCGTCGCGGAGAAGGTCGGCCGCAACGACCCCTGCCCCTGCGGGTCGGGCAAGAAGTACAAGCACTGTCACGGTCGTGCCTGACCCGCGGAGCGGGTCAGGCCAAGCAGGTTCGCGCAGCGAACCTGCAGTGTCCGAGGCTCACTCCTCGACGGACACGGCAGAATCGCTGCGCGAACCTGCCGTGGCTGACGCCAGCGCCTCCACGCACACGGCAGATCCGCGCAGCGGATCTGCCAGGTCTCGGGAGCCTGGCTCGCCAGGCTCCCGAGACACATTCAGCGAGCGCCTCCACGAGCGCGTCCTGCGGCTCGACACGCGGGTGTGCCTCGGCATCGATCCGCGGCCTGCGGCGCATCCGTGGACGGACCCGGCGGCCCACGCCCATGACCCGGCGCGCGTCGGGCGGGCGGTGGCCGCCTACGCCCGCGCCGTGCTCGACGCGACGCACGACCTCGTCGCGTGCGTCAAGCCGCAGAGCGCCTTCTTCGAGGCGCTCGGGATCCCCGGCCTCATCGCGCTCGCCCAGGTCATCGCGGACGCCCGCTCGCGCGGCGTCCCGGTGATCCTCGACGCCAAGCGCGGCGACATCGGCAGCACCGCGGAGGCGTACGCGGCCGCCTACCTGGCGGACGGCGTGTTCGCGGCCGACGCCCTGACCGTCAATCCCTACCTGGGGCTCGACACCCTGGAGCCCTTCCTGGCGGCGGCCGAGGCGGGCGGGCGCGGCGTGTTCGTGCTGGTGAAGACCTCGAACCCCGGCAGCGGCGACCTGCAGGACGTGGCGACCGTCGACGGCGGGCGCCTGCACGAGCGGCTGGCCGATGCGCTGGCCCGCCGCAACGCCGACATGGCGCGCGACGCGCACGGCTACGGACCGCTCGGCGCCGTCGTCGGCGCCACCTACCCGCGCGAGTTGGCGGCCGCGCGAGCGCGGCTGCCGGGATCGATCCTGCTGGTGCCCGGTTACGGCGCGCAGGGGGGCACGGCGCCGGACGTCGCCGCCGCCTTCGACGCGCGGGGACTCGGCGCGGTCGTCAACGCCAGCCGGTCGCTCTTCTACCCCACCCGCGGCGACGACGTCGGGTCTGCCGCGCGGGCCGCCGCGGCGGCCATGCGCGACGACCTGAACGCAGCGCTGGCGCGACGCGGAGGGTGATCCCACGCGAGCGCGACCGGGGGCGAGACGGCGTGATACATCTGGAACAGCGTCAGCGGGGTGTGACGAGCACGCGGGTCAGGCCGATCGGCGACAGGTTCGTGCGCACGAAGGGCAGCAACCGCGCGAAGGTCAGGACGGGCGCGGGGTCGCCGACGAAGACCGCCGCGTAGGCATCGAGCTGCGCCACCAGCGGGTGGCCGAACGCGAACACATCGACCTCCTCGCCCCGCGGCACCTCGGTCGGCCAGGCGCCCGGCAGGTCGGGCTCGCTGCCGACGATGAACATCCGGGCACGGTTCTCGGCGAGGAACAGGTCACGCGCCACGGGCGCGCTGGCAGCGACGTAGTCCCGCACGGCGAACGCGCAGGTGTCGAGCCGCCGGGCCATGCCCCTGAAGTCGTCGTGGACCCGGTCGTCCTCGGGATCCTGCCGAAAGACGACCAGGCGCGGGTACGCCGACCAGTTCCACACCATGCCGAGGAACGCGAGGCGCTCGCGGTCTTCCGGCAGCCACGCGATGAGCGCCACCGGCCGCACCGCGCGGCCGACCCGGGCGACGAGCGCGGCGAGGTCGCGGGCCACGGCCCCGGGATCGCCCGGGTCGCCGGCGCGCACGGAGGGCGCGCCGTACCAGCCCGCGATCTCGTCGAGCGCCGCCTGCCACACGTCGGGCGCCATCGGGTCGACCACCGCGCCGCGGGCGATCACCCGGCGCTCACGCAGGTACAGCAGGTCCGCGTAATCGGGGTGCTCCGCGGGTAGCTCGAGCCGCGCGGTGATGAGCAGCCGGGGCATGGCCGGCTCGAGGAGCCGCACCGTGGCGGCGAGGCCAGGTAGCGGCTCGCTGGGCAGCGGACAAGTGGCCAATGCGGCGCTGACCATAGTGCCCACGAGCACCAGGGTGACGCTTATCGGCCAAGCTCCCCGACGCATCAAGCTGTGTGCGACCCGGCTGGCATCCGGTCAGTCCACCTCGATTGCATAGGACGACGTCCCACTGGGCCCGGCACGGCCCGAAGCGGACCGGACCACGAACACATCGCCGTCCAGGAACGTATTCGTGCCACCCGGCGTCACCGTAGGCCCATCCACAATCTCAAGCACGAGATCCAGCACGTCACCGCCGCTCACGTCAAAGAACGTGAAGTCGCGGGAATCACCTGTGTAGGCGAACCAGTCTTCGTCGCCGATCCGTTCGATGGCGCCCGACAGCGTCTGGGGGCCGCTCGAGAACTCGTAGGCAGAGCCTGCGGTGTCGTTCGGTTCCAGAGTGTCGTTCTCGTCGAACGTGTAGGCGTAGACGTCGACCGTCGTGGACGAGCCCGAGAGGTTCCGGACCTCCATGATGTAGGAACCGCCGCCCACGGGCTCGATGGCGGCGCATGGCCCGAAGCAGGTGAACTCGACGTCGATGCTGCTGGGGCGCAGCGCCGCAGTAGAAAGATCGCCGATGGAGGAAGCGAAGTAGGTGGGCGACTCCGACACCGCCAGCGTGGTCCTGTTCCTATCGTTGGTCTGCAGCGTCACCCGCACGTTCGCGCCGTCGGCCTCGACGTAGAGCAGGTCGCGCGCGATCGGGACCTGGACCTCGTAGAGGCGGGTCCCGGAACCCGGGATCACGAGGCTATCCACCTGCACGGAAGGGACCGTCGTGTCCTCTGCCTGGAGGACTCCGTCGACGACGGGGCCGGAAACGACGTCACCGATCGTCACCGCGTACGTCGACACGTCTGGCGCGCCGGCACGACCACGTGTCGAACGGACGAAGAACCGCTCGCCGGCGAAGATCGTCTCGCTGTCGCCGGGCTGGATCCTGGGTCCGTTCTCGATCTCGAGCACCAGGCCGAGTGCGTCGTTGCCGGCGTCGAACAGCAACTCGCGATCGTCCTGACCCGTGTAGCGGTACCAGTCCACGTCGCCGAGCGTCTCGATGGCCGCCGTCACACTGCCCGCCTGCGACAGGCTGACGGCCGCAGC
This sequence comes from uncultured bacterium, assembly GCA_964549045.1. Taxonomy (GTDB): domain Bacteria; phylum Deinococcota; class Deinococci; order Deinococcales; family Trueperaceae; genus JAABTL01. Next base: position 3,151 of record CAZJUA010000271.1, read on the forward strand.
CGACGTATCGTTCGGTTCGAAGGTATCGTTCTCGTCCATCGTGTAGGCGTAGAGATCGAAGGTTCGGCCGCTGCCCGAGAGGTTGTCGACCCGGACGTAGTAGGTCGAGGCGCTCGCACGCGTGGCCACGCAGGGGCCGATGCAGGCGAAGTCGACCTCGATCGCGCTTGGGGCGGTGGCCGCGGCCTCCATCGCCTCCAGGGTCGACAGCGTCGAGGCGAAGTACGCGGTCGACCTCGCGACTCCGCGAAGGGCACCCGAGGAGCTGAGCAGGCTCACCTGCAGATCGCTCCCGTCGGCCTCCACGTAGAGCAGGTCGCGGGTCTGTGCAATATCGACGCGGTAATAGGCGGACTCGCCACCGGCCAGGGATTCACCCATCAGGACGGGGCTTGGGTCAGTCGATGCCACGGCGTTGACCGTGTCTCGGATGACAGGATCGAACGTGAACGTGACCGTACAGCCAACGAGGGTGCCCAAGATCATGGTGATCGGCACCCAGCGTAGCCAGTTGCGATGGAAGATCATCTGGGACCTCCTTCAACGCATGGTAGCCGTTCATCCCGTCACATCCGTGACGTGGGCATCATCTGGCGTTCACGCGTCACGGGCGCTTCACTCCAGGACGAGCAGGTATGGGTACAGATCGGGGCCGCCGCCGTGCACCTCGAGCTCGAGGTCGGGGTGCGCCTCGGCGATCCGCTCCGCCAACGCCTGGGCGGCCTCCTCGCCGACGGCGGGGGCGTAGAACAGGCTGCCGATGTCCACCTCGTCGACCACGTCGGCCAGCATGGCCAACAGGCAGTCCTCGGCCGTGTCCGCGGTGTGCGTGAGGACCGTGTCCAGCAGGCCGATGAACGACCCCTCGCGGACCTCGACGCCGTCGATCGTGGCGTCTCGGCTGGCGGTGGTGACCTCGAGCGTGCGGGCGCCCTCCACCGCGCGCTCCATGCCCGGC
>CAZJUA010000272.1:0-19871 GCA_964549045.1 uncultured bacterium
CCGAAGCCGACGGCGACCGGCAGGCCGGCGGCCTGGCGGGCGCGCCGGACGAGGTCGGCCACCTCGTCCGGCACGCCGTCGCGGGCTCCGGTGACGCCCGTGACGGAGACGGCGTACACGAAACCGGTGCAGGCGGAGGTGACCCGTCGGATGCGCTCGTCGGTCGAGGTCGGGGCCACCAGGAAGACCGTCGCGACGTCCGCCTCCCTGGCCGCCGCGATGAGCGACGCGCCCTCGTCGGGGGGGAGGTCGGGCAGGATGAGGGCGTCGACGCCCGCGGCTGCGGCGTCGCGGACGAAGGCGTCCTCGCCGCTGCCCGCCGGCCCGCGGTAGGCGAACACCGGGTTGTAGTAGGTCATGACGGCGATGGGGACGTCGGTCACGTCACGCAGTCGGCGGACCAGCTCGAGCGTCGAGCGGGTGCTGGCCCCGGCGGCCAGCGCCGCCTCGGAGGCCCGCTGGATCGTCGGGCCATCGCCGAGCGGGTCGCTGAAGGGCAGGCCGACCTCGATCAGGTCGGCGTGGCGTGCGAGGGCGCGCCCCGCGGCGAGCGAGCGGTCGGCGTCGGGGTAGCCGGCGGTGAGGTAGGCGACGAAGGCGGCGCGCCCGTCGCCGGAGGCGCGTCCGAAGGCGGCGCGCACGCGGTCGCCGCTCACGGGCCTGCCTCCGGTTCGGAGGGCTCGGCGAGGAGCCGGGCCACCTCGGCCACGTCCTTGTCGCCGCGCCCCGAGAGGTTGACGACCACGATCTCGTCCGCGGACATCCGCGGTGCCTCCTGCATGACGTACGCGAACGCGTGGGCGGTCTCGAGCGCTGGGATGATGCCCTCGAGCTCGGCGACCCAGCGGAACGCGGCCAGGGCGGCCCGATCGTCGACGGCAACGTACTCGGCGATGCCGGCGTCGGCGAAGTAGGCGTGCTCGGGCCCGACACCCGGGTAGTCGAGGCCGGCCGACACGCTGTGGGCCGGGGCGACCTGACCGTCGTCGTCGTGCAGCAGGTACATCAGGGCGCCGTGCAGCACGCCGCGGCGGCCCGCCGTGATGCTGGCGGCGTGAGCGCCACTGGCGATGCCGTGCCCGGCCGCCTCCACGCCGACCATGCGCGGCCGCGCCTCCGGTGGCAGGTACGCGTAGGGCGCGAAGAGGCCGATCGCGTTGGAGCCCCCGCCGACGCAGGCGACCGCCAGGTCGGGTGCCGGTCGCCCCTCGAGCACCTGCAGTTGGGCGATCGTCTCCTGGCCGATTACGCTCTGCAGGTCGCGGACCATCATGGGGTAGGGGTGGGGCCCGACGACCGAACCGATGATGTAGAAGGTCGAGCGGACGTTCGTGACCCAGTCGCGGATCGCCTCGTTGGTCGCGTCCTTGAGGGTCCGGGTGCCGCTGCTGACGGGCCGCACCTCGGCCCCCAGCAGGCGCATCCGCACGACGTTGAGCTCCTGGCGACGGACGTCCTCCTCGCCCATGTACACCACGCACTCGAGCCCGAAGAGCGCGGCGGCGGTCGCGGTCGCGACGCCGTGCTGACCGGCGCCCGTCTCCGCGATGACGCGGCGCTTGCCCATGCGGCGGGCGAGCAACGCCTGGCCGATCGTGTTGTTGATCTTGTGGGCGCCGGTGTGGTTGAGGTCCTCGCGCTTGAGGTAGACCTTGGCGCCGCCGAGGTTGGCGGTCAGGCGCTCCGCGAGCGTCAGCATGCTCGGGCGGCCGACGACGCTGCGCAGGTAGTGACCGAGTTCGTCCTGGAAGGCCAGGTCCAGGCGCGCCCCGCGGTAGGCGGCCTCGAGCTCGTCGAGGGCCGGAATCAGCGTCTCGGGAACGTAGCGTCCGCCGTAGGGGCCGAAGCGGCCTCGGGCGTCGGGCAACGGGTACATGGGCACCTCCGGTCGGGTGCGGGATCGGGATCGTGGGAGCGAGCGACGGGGACAGACTCAGCGGTGGGGGACCGACGCGGGGCGACGCCACCAGAACTGGTGGCGCACCTTGAAGGCGCGAGGCGTGCGCGTGCGGGGGCGCGGTCGCATGCCGGGAATCTACCGCGTGGCACGGGCAGGGGCAAGCGGTCCATCGGCGCCCGCCGGCGGGCGCCCGGTCACGGCGCGCGCAGCCAGGCGTCGAGCTCCGGCGTCCAGCGGCTCGGGCCGTCCGGCCACGCCGCCGTGTCGCATGCGTCCAACGCCTCGACCGGCGTGAGCGGTCGGGGCGTGGCGATCCACCCGAGGGTCGCCGCGAGGGCGCCGACGACACGGCTAGGGTCCGCGCCGCCGGCGCGCAGGTCGCTCAGCGTCGCGCCGCCGCGCCGCTTGGCCATGCGCACGCCGTCCGCGTCCAGCAGCAGCGGCGTGTGCGCGTAGACCGGCGCGACCAGCCCGAGCGCGCGGGCCAGCGCGACCTGCGCCCCGGTCGCCGCGAGGAGGTCGTCGCCACGCACCACCTCGGTGATCCCCATCGCCGCGTCGTCGACGACGACCGCCAACGCGTAGGCCCACAGCCCGTCACTGCGGCGCACGACGACGTCGCCGACGTCGCGGGCGAGGTCAAAGCGGCGGACCCCATGGCGACGGTCGAGCGCCTCGACCTCGCCGTCCGTGGCCGCGAAGCGCGCGCGTTGGGCCGGCGTGCGCCCCTCGCGCCGCCGCCCGTCCGCCAGCTCCTCGCTCAGGCGCCGCTCGGCGGTGCCGTACACCGGTCCCGCCGGACCGTGCGGCGCGGACGCCGCGTCGCGCAGGTCGCGGCGCGACAGCCAGTCCTCGGCGAGGCGGCCGTCGCCATGCAGGCGTGCGAGCGCCGCCAGGTACCACTCGCCGCGTTCGCTCTGCAGGTAGGGCGCGTGCGGCCCGCCGACGTCGGGCCCCTCGTCCCAATCGAGCCCGAGCCAGCGGAGCTCGTCGAGGTTGCCCGCGATGGCCGCGGGCACCGTGCGTGGACCGTCGAGGTCCTCGACGCGCACGACGAAAGCACCGCCCTGAGACCGGGCCGAGGCCCAGGCCAGCAGGGCGGTGCGGGCGTTGCCGAGGTGCAGCGAGCCCGTCGGCGAGGGCGCGAAGCGCCCGCGGACGCTGCTCAGAGGATGCCCGCCTGACGCATCGCCTGCTGCACGGCGGCGGCCATGTCGGTGGGGGTCGGCGCGACGACGACGCCGGCCGCCTCGAGCGCCGCGATCTTCTCGGCTGCGGTGCCCTGGCCGCCGCTGATGATGGCTCCCGCGTGCCCCATCCGCTTGCCGGGGGGCGCCGTGGTGCCCGCGATGAAGCCGGCGACCGGCTTGGTCATGTGCTTCTCGATCCAGGCTGCCGCGTCCTCCTCGGCGCTCCCGCCGATCTCGCCGATGAGGATGACGGCCTCGGTCTCCGGGTCGGCCTGGAACTCGGCGAGCACCTCGACGAAGTTGGTGCCGTTCACGGGATCGCCGCCGATGCCGACGGCGGTCGTCTGGCCGAGGCCGACGTCGGTCAGTTGCTTGACGGCCTCGTACGTCAGGGTGCCGGAGCGGCTGACGACGCCGACGCGCCCCGGGCGGTGGATGTAGCCGGGCATGATGCCGATCTTGCACTGCTGCGGGGTGATGACGCCGGGGCAGTTCGGGCCGATCAGGCGGGTGGCCTTGCCCTGCAGGTAGCGCTTGGCCCGCACCATGTCCTGCACCGGGATCCCCTCCGTGATGCACACGATGAGCGGGATGCCCGCCTCTGCGGCCTCCATGATCGCGTCGGCGGCGCCGGCGGGCGGCACGTAGATGACGCTGGCGTTCGCCCCGGTGGCCGCCACGGCCTCACGCACGGTGTCGTACACCGGCAGGTCGACCGCGTAGCGCGCGGGGCGCCCGGGGACGCCACTGGCGTCGCTCTCGCCCTCGAAGCGGTGGTGGCTGCCGCCGCGACCGGGGTGGACGGCGCCGACCATGTTCGTGCCGTAGGCGATCGCCTTGTCCGTGTGGAACTGGCCGACCTTGCCCAGGCCCTGGACCAACACGCGGGTGTGGATGTCGACGAAGCGGCTCATCGGGTCAGCTCCACGATCTTGCGTGCGCCGTCCTTCATGTCGCTGGCGCTCACCAGGCCGGGGATGCCGGCCCCCTCGATGATCTCACGACCCAGCTCGACGTTCGTGCCCTCGAGGCGCACCACCAGCGGGACGCCCAGGCCGACGTCGCGCACCGCGGCCACGACGCCGTTGGCGATCGTGTCGCAGCGCATGATGCCGCCGAAGATGTTGACGAAGATTCCCTTGACGCTCTCGTCGCGCGTGATGATCTTGAACGCGGCGGTGACGTTCTCCGTGGTGGCGCCGCCGCCGACGTCGAGGAAGTTGGCCGGCGAGCCGCCCACGTGCTGGATGATGTCCATCGTCGACATCGCGAGCCCCGCGCCGTTGACCAGGCAGCCGATCGTGCCGTCGAGCTTGATGAACGACAGGCCGTACTTCGATGCCTCGATCTCGGCGGGGTCCTCTTCGCTCAGGTCGCGCAGCGCCACGACGTCCGGGTGCCGGTAGAGGGCGTTCTGGTCGATCGACACCTTGGCGTCGAGCGCGAGCACCTCGCCGGCGCCGGTGACGACCAGTGGGTTGATCTCCACCATGTCGGCGTCCAGGTCGGACGCCGCGCGCTCGAGCGCGGTGAGGAAGGCGACGCCGCGGGCGAAGGCGTCGCCCTGCAGGCCGAGGGCGAAGGCCAGGCGGCGGGCCTGGAAGCCCGCGAGCCCGACCGCCGGGTCGACCTCCTCGCGGACGATCTTCTCCGGCGTGGCCGCGGCGACCTCCTCGATCTCCGTGCCGCCCTCGGTGGAGGCCATGACGATGTTGCGGCCGACCGAGCGGTCGAGCACCACCGACACGTACAACTCGCGTTCGATGTCGATGCCCTGCTCGACGTAGAGCCGCTGCACGAGCTTGCCCTCGGGGCCCGTCTGCACCGTGACCAGGGTGCTGTCCAGCATCCGCTCGGCCAGCGCGAGGACGCGTGCCTCGGCCGCCTCGACGTCGCCGCCGCGGCCCTCGAGCACCACGGTGACGCCGCCGAGGTCCGGGTGCTCGACGAAGCGACCCTTACCGCGACCGCCGGCGTGGATCTGCGACTTCACGACGACGACGGGCACGCCGGTCGCTTCGACCAGCGGCCGCACGGCGGCCACGGCCTCCGCCGGGCTGGACGCCATGCGCCCTTGCGGGACGGCGATGCCGCGGGCCGCGAGGAGCGCTTTGGCCTGGTACTCGTGGATCTTCAAGGGGTGACCTCCTGGTGTGGGCCGTCGCGGACGCGCGGTCACGAACGGTGGTTCGGCAGCGCCCCAGGCTACCCGTTGGCCGCGGACGACGCAAACGAACTCGCAGATCGGCGAAGCGGTACCGGAGCCGGGGCTGGCGTGCGGGTTCGAACGGCGAAGGTGCGGCCCGGCGCGCTAGCATGGCCGCATGATTCGAACGGCGATCCTCACCGTCTCGGACAGGTCGGCTGCCGGCCGCCGCGAGGACCGGTCTGTCCAGGCGGTGCGCGAGGTGCTCGCCACCGGTCCCTTCGTCGAGGTCGACTACCAGGTCGTCCCGGACGAGCAGGCGATCATCCGCTCCAAGCTGCGGATCCTCACCGAGGGCGACGGCGTCGACCTGGTGTTGACGACCGGCGGCACCGGGCTGGCACTGCGTGACCGCACCCCGGAGGCGACCCTCGAGGTCGTCGAGCGCACCGTCCCCGGGCTCGCCGAGGCCATGCGCGCGGCCGGCGCCCGCGACGATCCCCGCGCGTGGCTGTCGCGCTCGGTCGTCGGCGTGCGGCGTGCGACGCTGGTCGTGAACCTGCCGGGGTCGCCGGCAGGCGCGCGCACCGCGCTCGCGGCCGTCGCCGGCATCCTCCCGCATGCGGTCGATGTCGTGCAGGGGCGGACCGGCGAGGGAGGCACGCGGCCGCCTGCGGCGCCCGAAGACGGGCATGCCTGATTCGTCGTTCGCCCTGGTCGGTGCCTGGCTGATCGTGCTCGCGGGGCTCGTCGTGGCGGGGATCGGGGTCGTCCTGCCCGTGCTGCCCGGCGTCCCGGTGGCGCTGCTGGCGACGGTGCTGGCCGGCTGGCTGACAGGCTTCGAGCGCATCGGCGTCGAGACCATCGTCTGGGTGGCGGTGCTGGCCGCCCTGGCGCAGGGCTTCGACGTGCTCGGCAACGTGATCGGCGCGCGGCGCTTCGGCGCGGGGCAGGCAGGGTTGTGGGGCGGGGCGATCGGCAGCGTCGTCGGCCTCGTGCTGCTGCCCCCGTGGGGCTTCCTGCTGGGCGCGTTCGCCGGCGCGACGGGCTTCGAGGCGCTGGCCGGCCGGCCGCTGCCCGAGGCCTGGCGCGCCGGAGTGGGCGCCCTACTGGGCACTCTGGCGGGCGTCGGCGGCAAGCTCGTGATCGTCGTCGTCATCGCCATCGTCGTCATCGGCCGGCTGGTCGGGGCCTGATCGATGGCCCGCCCTCCGCCTGCGGGCGCGGCCGCACGCGCGCGCCGGCTGGTAGCATCGCGCGACCGCCGGCCGCAGACGCTCGGCGCCTCGGAGGAACGATGGACCCCATCCTGATCTCGATCGGACCGCTCGCGCTGCGCTGGTACGGCGTGCTCATCGCGCTCGGCGTGGTGGCGGGCGCGGCGTGGACGCTGCGCGCGGCGCGCGCCCGCGGGCTCGACGGCGAGTGGCTCCTCGACACGGCGCCGTGGCTGGTCGGCGCCGGCATCATCGGTGCTCGCATCGTCTACGTCGTCACCAGCCCCTCCGCCTTCTTCGGCCCGGGGGGCGACGCCCTGCGAGCCCTCTACGTGTGGGAGGGCGGCCTCAGCATCCACGGTGCGGTGATCGCCATCGTGGTCGTCCTGTGGTGGCGCGCCCGCCTGAAGGGCTACGACGTCTGGCGCTACCTCGACGTCCTGGCGCCGGTGGCCGCGTTCGGCATCATCGGCGGCCGCATCGGCAACTTCATGAACGGCACGGACACCGGCGGGCGCCTGACGGAGTGGGCCATCGGTTTCACCTGGCCCGAGCCGGGCACCCCGACCCTCGGCGCGTTCGGCCGCTTCGTGTTCGGCGAGAACCTGTGGCAGTACGCTCCGCCCGCCTGCCGCACGGTGCCCCTCGGGGAGGCGTGCGTCGTGCACCTCACGCCGGCCTACGGGGCCCTCGTCGGGTTGCTGCTGGTGGCCATCGTCGCTTGGGCGCTGGCGCGGTTGCGGACGCCGGGCGCGGTGTTCCTCCATCTGGTGCTGTGGTACTCGTTGCTGCGCAGCGTGCTCGAGGAGCCCTTCCGCGACAACCCGCTGCTGCCGCAGATCTACCTCGATCCGGTCGCAGGCGTCGGCCTGCTCACGCTGACGCAGGTGTTCAGTGTGCCGCTGGTGCTGATCGCGGCGTACCTGCTGTGGGTCCGGGGGGCGGGCGCCGAACGATGAGCGCTGCGCGTCCCACGGTGATCGTGCTGGCCGCGGGGCAGGGGACGCGCATGCGCTCGCGGTGGCCCAAGGTGCTGCACGCCGCCGCCGGCCGGCCGTTGCTCGACCACGTGCTGCGGGCAGCCCGCGAACTGGACCCCGAGACCATCGCGGTCGTCGTCGGCCACGGCGCAGACGCCGTGCGCCGGCGCTTCGCGGACGCCGGCGTGACGTTCGTCGATCAGCCCCGGCAGCGCGGGACGGGTGACGCCGTGGCCTGCTGCGCGGCGGCGGTCGCGGCGCGCCAGGGCCCCTTCGTCGTGCTCTCCGGCGATGGCCCACTGGTCACGCCGACGTCGCTTCGGCGCGCCCTCGCCGCCCACGCGGCGGCGGGCGGCGAGGGCATGACGCTGGTGACCTACGAGGTCGAGGACCCCACGGGCCTCGGCCGCGTCGTGCGGGGCCCCGACGGACGCGTGCGCGCGATCGTCGAGGAGCGCGACGCGGACGCCGCCACACGCGAGCTGCGCGAGGTGAACCCGGGCACCTACGTGTTCGACCGCCGCCTGTGGTCGCTCCTGGGCGAACTCGACGACGACAACGCCGCCGGCGAGGTCTACCTCACCGACCTGGTGGCGGCCTACGCGCGCGCCGGGCTGCCGGTGCGCGCCGAGCGCAGTGACGACGAGACGCGCCTCCTGGTGGGCGTGAACGACCGAGCGCAGCTGGCCCTGGCCGATCGCCTGCTGCGCGATCGCCTCCGGCGCCAGTGGCTGGCGGCGGGGGTCACGATGGTGGACCCCGATGCCGTCTACCTCGACGACACGGTCGAGCTGGCCCCCGACGTCACGCTGGAACCCGGGGTGGTGCTGGCGGGCGCGACCCGCATCGGCGACGGGGCGACCATCGGCGCCTACGCCCACCTGACGGACTGCACCGTGGACGCCGGTGCACGGGTCGATCCGCACACGGTCGCGGTCGGTCGCAGTTTCCCGAGACCCCCGAGCTGACGCCGGACGCCGGGCGCGGTGCGAGGCGGCGCGCCCGGCCGCGGCTCAGTCGCCGCGGATCAGACGCCAGGCGCGCAGGCCCTGTCGGACGCCGGCCGCATGCCGGCCCTCGACGAAGCGCACGCCGCGTCGACCGCGCAGGTCCTCGAGTTCCGGCGCATGGTTGCCGACGACGATCGCGCGGAACGGCCCGGTGAGCATCTCGCGGTCGTTGCCGGAGTCGCCCGCCACCGCGATGCGCTCTTCGGGCACGCCCCAGGCCCGCGCCAGCCAGCGCACCGCCTTGCCCTTGCCTGCGCGCGGCGGCAGCACGTCGATCAGGGTGCCGCGCGAGGCGACGACGGTGGCCTTGAGGCCGGCCTCGCGCAGCGCCTTGCGGGCCCGGTCGGCGGTCGCCTGAGCGTCGTCGGCGAAGTAGCTGAGTTTGACCTCGGTGCGGGCCTCGTCCGGCTGCGGCCGCAGACCGCGGAGCCGGGCGAGCGTCTCCTCGACCTCCTCGCCCTCCCAGCCGGAGCGGAGGTGGGCGGTCCAGCCGCGCTCCGGGATCCACCGGGGGCCCTCGCCGGTCCCGTCGTGCCGGGCGTAGTGGATGGCCGTGCCGACGTCGCTGATGACGAGCGCGGGGGCCGGCAGCGCGAAGGCCGCGAGGGCCTCCTCGATCAGCGCCAGCGAACGACCGCTGGCCAGCCCCAAGACCAGGCCGTGGTCGGCGACGTCGTCCGCCAGGCCCGCGAGCGCCCCGCCGTCGTGGTCGCCGTCCTCCTCGATCAGGGTGTGGTCGATGTCGCTGACGAGCCACGGGCGGTCGTCCGCCAGGCGGTCGACGAGATCGGTCCGCCAGGGGGAGGCGAGCAGCTCCTCCGAGGGACGGCGAACGAGCGGCTCGGCGACCTCGTCGAGGTAACGCTCGGCGTGGGCGGCCCACGAGAAGTGCTCCCGCACGCCCTCGATGCCGGCACGGGAGTACGTCTCCCACGCCTCCCGGTCGGTGAGCATCCGCCGCAGCGCGGTCTGCATCTCGGCGGTGTCGCGCGCGTCGATGAGCACGCCCGCGCCGGTTGCGCCGATGATGTCGCGGGGGCCGCCGTGGCCGGTCGACACGACCGGCAGCCCGGAGGACGCCGCCTCGATGATCGTGATGCCGAAGTTCTCGACCAGGGCCGGGTTGATGAACACGCCGCCGCTGGCGGCGGCCAGCCGGTAGAGGACGGGGATGTCGACGTCGGGCTCGTGCCGCTTGGGGAGCGCCATCTTGCCGTAGAGGTCGTAGCGGTCGAGCAGCAGCAGGAGCTCGGTGAGCACCTCGCGCTCGTTGTCCTGCAGGTCACGGATGTCCTTGCGGACACCGGCGAAGATCGCCAGGTTGGCCAGCTTCTGGAGCTCGGGGTCCTCGCCGTACGCCGTGACGAGGCCCTCGATGTTCTTGCGCTTGTCGGGTCGCGAGATCGCCAGGATCAGGGGCTTCTCGGGGTGGGTGAGGAAGCGCGCGATCTCCCTCTGCATGCGCTCGCGCGCGCGCCGCACGTCGTCCCCCGGGTCGAAGCCCTCCTCCTCGTCGCGCACGTACGGGTAGAAGCGCTTGACGGCGATGCCGGGCGGCAGCACCTCGAAGGTGGCCGCGGGCGCGGCGTCGTAGAGCTCGTAGCCCTTCTCGACCTCGTGGCGGGTCGAGGCGATGACGACGTCCGCGTCGGCGAGCATGCGTTCCTCGACGGCGATGCGGTGCGACAGGTGGTAGCGCGACTCCATCGCGTCGGGGTCGACCCCGGCGCGGCCCAGCACGTCGCGCTTGTTGCGGCCCAGGCTGTGGCCCGTGAACACCAAGGGCACGCCGAGGCGCGCGGCGAGCTCGTGCGCCACGTGCCCGGCATCGGCGTAGTGCCCGTGGACGAGGTCGGGGAAGCGGTCCTGGTCACGGAAGAGGCGCATGGCGGCGGGCACCAGCTCGTCGAGGTGGGGCCACAGCGTCTCCTTGCGGCGGTAGCGCTCGCCGCCGCAGCGCAGGCGCACGATGCGGGCGGCGCCCTCGTCGTCGAGCGGCTCGATCGCCCGGTCGTAGTCGGGCGAGACGTGGCGGTCGTCGATGCGGCGCGTGATGAGGTCGACGGCGTCGACCTCCGGCCGTCGCGCGAGCGCCTGCGCCAGCTCGACGACGTACTTCGTCTGGCCCCCCGTGTCGGCGTCGCGACCGAGCTCGAGGTCGCGGCCGCGGATGAGGCCGTGGACGCTGATCATGACGAGGTACAGGCCGCCGGCCCGGCGCTCGTCGCGGTTGGGTGAGGCGGTGTCGGTCATACCCGAGGGTACCAGGGGCCGGCGTCGGCCCGGGTGCTGCGGCCGGCGCGTGGCCGTGGTGGCGCCGATCCGGGACCGCGCGGCGGACGACGCGGGGCCACCGGTGCGGACCCACCGGCGTGCTAGGCTCTGCGCTCGGAGGACCGCCCGATGGCCCTGCTCCACAAGCCCCGCGCCGTGCTCGCCCTCGAGGACGGCACCGTCTACTACGGTTACGCCTTCGGCTTCAGCGGCCGCACGGTCGGCGAGGTCGTGTTCAACACGTCGATGACCGGCTACCAGGAGATCCTGACCGATCCCTCCTACCACGGACAGATCGTCACGATGACCTACCCGCACATCGGCAACTACGGCGTGTCGGTGTACGACATGGAGTCCAACCGGCCGTACGCCCGCGGCTTCATCGTGCGGGAGTTCTCGCGCGTGTCCAGCAACCACCGTGCCCATCAGGACCTGGCGTCGTTCATGCAGCAGTACGAGATCGTCGGCATCGAGGGGATCGACACCCGCGCGCTGACGCGGCGGCTGCGGACCGGCGGCGTCGTCAAGGGCGTGATCCACCACGGGGAAGCCGACGAGGCGCTGGAGGCAGAGTTGGTGGCGCGGGCCCGCGCGCACGAGGACATCGACGGCCGCGACATGACGCCCGAGGTGACGACGCCGCTGCCCTACGCCCGCCCGACCTTCCGTGACAACCCGCGGGTGGTCGTCATCGACTTCGGCATCAAGCACTCGATCGTGTACAAGCTGGAGCAGGCGGGGGCGGAGGTCATCGTGGTGCCGGCCCAGACGACGCCGGCGCAGATCATGGCGCTCGACCCCTACGGCCTGGTGCTGTCGAACGGCCCGGGCGATCCCGACGGCCCGAAGTACGCGCACGACACGGTGTGGCAGCTGCTCGGGCTGCTGCCGACCTATGGGATCTGCATGGGGCACCAGCTGCTCGGGCTGGCCGTCGGCGGTCGGACCTACAAGCTCAAGCACGGTCACCACGGCGCCAACACGCCCGTGAAGAACGTGATCACCGGCGAGGTCGAGATCACCAGCCAGAACCACAACTACGCGGTCGACATCGATTCGATCCCAGGCCGGCAGTTCGTCGCCACCCACGTCAACCTCAACGACGGCACGCTCGAGGGGATGGCGCACCAGCGCTACCCGGTGTTCAGCGTGCAGTACCACCCCGAGGCGAGCCCGGGCCCGCACGACGCGAACTACCTCTTCCGGCGTTTCATCTCGGAGGTCAACGCCTTCGAGGGCGCGACGGCCGTGCCTGCCGTCAGCCTCGATGGGGTCTGAGCGGCCGCTCCGTCGAACCGCCCGCGTCCGTCAGCGGTCGGCCGAATCGAGCCACAGCGTCACCGGGCCGTCGTTCACGAGTTCGACGTGCATCGCCCGGCCGAAGGCGCCGGTGGCGACCGGGACGTCGGCGCGCCGCAGGCGTTCGATCAGCTCCAGGTAGACGCGTTCGGCGACGTCGGGTGGGGCCGCTGAGGAGAAGCCCGGGCGGCGGCCGCGGCGCGTGTCGCCGTAGAGGGTGAACTGGGACACGACGAGCAGCCCGCCGCCGGCGGCGACGACGTCGAGGTTCATCTTGCCGGCCGCGTCCGCAAAGACCCGCAGGTCGAGCAGTTTGGCGGCGGCCCAGGCGACCTCGTCGGCCCCGTCGCCCGGGGCGACGCCCACGAACGCCAGCAGGCCGCGGTCGATGCGGCCGACGGTCCCGCCCGCCTCGGGGCCGTCGACGCAGCGGACCTCGGCCCGGGTCACGCGCTGCAGGAGCAGCCGCACGGTCAGCCGTCACCGCCGGCCGTCGTGCCGGCGTCCGGCGCGTCGTCGACCGTCGCCGCCAACCGCCGGCGGATCTCGTCGCGGGCGTGCAGCAGGGCGTCACGCTCGGTGGCGTCGAGGCGGCCGAGCGTCTTGTCGACGAGCATCTCCAGCAGGTCGAGGCTGCGCTCGGCGGTGCGGCGGGCCAGCGCGCCGTCGCGGGCGAGTCGCGTGACCATGGGGGAGGAGAGCTCGCCCAACGCCGCCTCGGCCGAGCTGCGCAGCGAGTGGACGAGGCCGATGAACCTGGGATCGGGCACGTCGCGACCGTCTCAGAACAGCGGGGTCGCCGCTGCCGTGTCGATGACCAGCGGCCCCTGCTTGGGACCGAGCTCCGCCAGGACGGCCTTGAGCGACTTCACGTCCTGCCACGTCTCCCACTTCGGTGAGCCGACCTCGCGGCTGGGGTTCCGCAGGAGGTACGCCGGATGGTACAGCGGCAGCAGCCGGACGCCGTGCCAGCTCGCCCAGCGTCCGCGCAGCCGGGTGATGCCCTCCTTGCTGTCCAGGAACCACTGCGTCGGCACGTTGCCGAGGGTCGCGATGACCTGCGGCCGCACCAGCCGGATCTGCTCGAGCAGCAGCGGCACGCTGGCGGCGATCTCCTCGGGCTTGGGGTTGCGGTTCCCCGGCGGGCGGAACTTCACCATGTTGGTCACGTACACGTCGGCGCGGTCGATGTCGACGGATGCCAGGACCTTGTCGAGGAGCTGTCCGGCGCGCCCGACGAACGGGCGGCCCGACAGGTCCTCCTCCTCCCCCGGCGCCTCACCGACGATCATGAGGTCGGCATCGGGGTCACCGTCGCCGAAGACGAGCCGTTCGGACAACTCGGCCAGCGCGGGCGGCCTCTCCGCCGCCCGCGCCTCCAGTTCCTCGAGCGTCACGGAGCGCTGGGATCGGCTTCCTCGGAGGGCGCCGCCGTGTCGGCGCGCACGTCTCCGCCTTCATCGCCGCCCAGCGACGGCCGCTGGTTCCGGGCCTCACGGCGCACCTTCGGCTCCAAGCCGATCATGAGGAAGAAGTTCTCGAGCGCGTTCTCGCGAGCGCGCAACTCCACGTGGGCAGGATCGTCGCTGCCGGACGCGAAGGGGAGCTTCTGGTACGCGTCGAGTGCGGCCTGCACGACGTCTTGCGGCCCGGACCGTTCCGCGATCTCCGCGAGTTCCGCGTAGACCTCACGGCGAGCCTCGGCATGGCGCAGGGACGCCTCGGGGTTGGCGGTCTCCGGCGCACGCAGGACGTCCTGCTTGGCGATGCGGCGGTAGTGCTTGAGGCCTCGGACGATGTCATCCGAACTCAACACGACCCGTACCTCCATCATTCGCTCCTCCTCCGGCGGCGTCGGGTGCGCCGGTCCACCCCAGTGTAGGCCGCGCGACCTCGCGGGGTCCTGCGGCCTCCGTCCCACCGCCGCGCCGTCGACCGGCCCGGCGGCGCGACCGTGTCAGGCACGCAGCGGCCGCCCCAGCGGCGGCGCCACGTCGGCATGTTCGCGCTCGAGCACGTCACCCGTGGCGCGCCGCAGGTCGTGCAGGGCCTCCTCGTCGCTGCGCCAGCCGCAGGCGCGGCACTCGAACTCCTCGAAGCCCTCCGCGTAGACGAAGCGCCAGGTGGGCGCCTGGCCGCACGCGGGGCAGGCGGGACCGTCCTCGTGACCCTCGGCGTCGAACATGCGCCTACGGTACCCCGCGCGCGCTTGCTACCGTGGGGACATGGCCGCCTACCAGGTCGACCGGATCCGCCGTCGCTTCGCCGCCCTCCGTGCCGGCGAGGTGCGTTACCTCGACAACGCGGCGGGCGCCCAGTTGCCCGATCGCGTGATCGACGCCGTCGGCGAGGCGCTCGCGACGCTGCAGGTCAACGTCGGCGCCGCCTACGCGCCGAGCCGTCGCGTCACCGCCCACAAGGAGGCCGTGCGCGCGAGGACGGCGTCGTTCCTGGGGGCGGAGGGGCCCGGGAACGTCGCCTTCGGTCCCAACGCGACCACGCTGGTGACGCTCCTCGCTCGCTCGGTCGGGGATGCGTTGGCCGCCGGCGACGAGGTCGTGGTGACCTCGCTCGATCACCACGCGAACGTCGACCCGTGGCGCGCGCTCGCCGCCCGCGGGGTGGTCGTCCGCACGTGGCGTCCACGGGCGCCGTTCGGCACCCTGCACGCCGAGGACCTCCACGCGCTGTTGGGGCCGCGCACGCGCCTCGTCGCCTTCACGGCGGCGTCGAACGCCCTCGGCACGCGCACGCCGGTCGCCGACCTGGCGGCGGTCGCCCGCGGCGCCGGTGCCTGGGTGATGGTGGACCTGGTGCACGCCGCGCCCCACGAGCTGCCCGACGTGGCCGGGATGGGCATCGACATGGCGGTCTTCAGTCCCTACAAGGTCTTCGCGCCGCACCTCGGCGTGCTCTACCTCGGCCAGCGGGTCCGTGACCGACTGACGCCGCCGAAGCTCGCGTTCCATGCCGCGGACGCCCCCAACGCCTGGGAGCCGGGCACGCAGTCGCAGGAGGCGATCGTGGGCTGGGGCGCCGCGCTCGATCACCTGTTCGAGATCGGGAGCGAGCTCGACGAGGCCGTCGCGGTCGACGAGCGGGCCGCGTGGCGCGCGGCTTACGCGGCGATCGCCAGGCACGAGGACGCGGTCTGCGGTCGCCTGCTGCACGGGCTCGACGTCCTCGGCTTCGAACGCTACGGCCTCCCCGGGGTGGAGGAGAGGACGGCGACGGTCGCGTTCAACCACCCCGAGCGGACGCCCGTGGAGGTCGCCGACGCCCTCGCCGACGCCGGCGTGGCGGTGGCCGCAGGTCACTTCTACGCCCACGACCTCGTCATGCGGGAACTCGGCCTCGGACGTCGGGGCGGCGCCGTCCGGGCGAGCGCCGTCCACTACACCGACGCGTCCGACGTCGACGCCCTGCTGGAGGGCCTAGCGGGGATCTGACCGCCGGCACGCCCAGGCTCAGGCGGCGGACGGGTCGCGCAGCAGCGCGCGGGCGTGGAGGCGGGCCTCGTCGCCCGCGTCGCCGGCGAGCATGCGGGCGAGTTCCTCGACCCTGGCGTCGCCCGAGAGCGGGGTGACGCGGGTGACCGTGCGGCCCTCGGCCTCGGTCTTGTCGACCCGCAGGTGGCGGTCGGCGAACGCGGCGACCTGCGCCAGGTGGGTCACGACCAGGACCTGGCGATCGTGGGCGAGGCGTGCCAGGACCTGGCCGACGGCGCGACCGCTGCGGCCGCCGAGGCCCGCGTCGACCTCGTCGAAGACCAGCGTGGGCAGGGCCGATCCGGCGGCGGCGTGCAGCGCCAGCATGACGCGCGACAACTCGCCGCCCGACGCGACCTCCTGGAGGGGCGCCAGCGGCTCGCCCAGGTTCGCGCCGAAGCGGAACGCGACGCGCTCGGCGCCGTGCCGACCGGCCTCGGGGAGCGGCTCGAGGGAGATCTCGAAGCGCCCATGCGGCAGCGCGAGTTCGCGCAGCACGGAGGTGACGGTGGGCCCCAGTCGTGCCGCGGCCCGTGCTCGGCCCTCGCTGACGACGGCGGCCACCGCCGTCAGCCGCGCCGTCGCGCGCGCCTCGCGCTCGGCGAGCGCCGCATCCTCGGCCTCGACGCCGACCAGGGCGTCGAGTTCGGCCGCGAGCGCGGCGCGCGTCGCCAGCACGCCGGCGGCGCCGGCGCCGTACTTGCGTTCGAGGCTCTCGATCTCGGCCCTGCGGGTCTCGAGCCGGTCGAGTTCGCCGGGCTCGCTCTCGAGCCGCTCGATGGCGCGCTCGAGTTCGTCGCCGATCGCCTGGACCGCCGCCAGCGCGTCGCGCGCCTCGCCGCTCAGGCGCCCGAGCTGGGGGTCGTGACGGGCGGCCTGGGTCAACGCGCGCACGGCGTCCGCGAGCCGGTCCGCGGCGCTCGGCCGCTCGCCGCTCTCGGCGGCGGCGCTGAGGGCCGCGAGGGCCGCGACGACGCCCTCGCGGACGCGTTCGACGTGGCGCAGCACCGTCAGACGGGCGTCGAGGCGGGCGTCCTCGTCCGGCGCGAGGCGGGCGCCGTCGATCTCGTCGACCTGGTAGCGCAGCAGGTCGAGCTGGCGGGCGCGGTCGCGGGCGGCCTCGCGCAGCGCGGCGAGCCGTGCGCGAACCTGCTGGCGCTCGTCCCAGGCGGTGGCGACCTCGGCCGCGGCCCTGGCGGCGTCGGCGTCGAGGTGGAGGTCGAGGAGGCCGCGCTGTTCCGCGGCGTCGAGCAGCGTGCGGTAGGCCTGCTGTCCGAAGATGCCGAGCCGGGTCGCGACCGTGGCCTGCAGCTCGGCGACGGTGACGATCTCGCCGTCGACCCGCGCGACGTTGCGCCCGTCGCGCACGATGCGGCGCGAGGCCGTGAGCGGGTCGTCGCCGCCCCACGTCGCCTGCACGAGTGCGGCCTCGCGGCCGGAGCGCACGACGCCGTCGTCGGCCCGGCCGCCGGCAAGCAGCGCCAGCGCGTCCACCAGCAGCGACTTCCCGGCGCCCGTCTCGCCCGTCAGGACGTTGAGGCCGGGACCGAGTTCGACCACCACCCGGTCGGCGATCGCGAAGTCGAACAGCTCGAGCGTGTGCAGCACCCACGCATGCTAGCGCGGGGCGGGGGGTGAGCGATGGGGTGGCCCGACCGCGGCCTAGGGGGCGTCGGGCGCGGCCGTGTCGTCGGTTCGCGCGGTCACCGCGCGCAGCTCGGCCTCGACGGCGTCGAGCAGCCGGCGTTCCGCCGTCGCCAGGTCGACGCCCTCCAGCGTCGCGCCGGCCGCCGCGTCGTGACCGCCGCCGCCGAGCGCGACGCAGATGCGGCGCGCCGACACGCCGCCGCGGGAGCGGACGCTCAGCTTCACGGCGCCGACGCGTTCCTTGAGGATCGCGGCGACCCGGGTGCCCTCGGCATAGCGGAGTTGACCGACGTAGTCGTCGGAGTCGTCCTCGCTTTCGCCGAGGGCCTCGCGCATCGCCAGGGTCTGGTCGGCCAGGACGACCTCGCCGCCGAGGCGGAAGCGCACGGTGCCCATGACCAGGGCGAGCATGCGGAAGAAGTCCGGGTGGCGCCACTGCAGGCGGTCCGACAGCTCGGCGTAGGCGACGCCGGCGTCGATCAGCCGGCCGGCGGCCTGGAGCGCGCGGCGGTCGGTGTTGCCGAAGCGGAAGTGCCCGGTGTCGGTCATCAGGCCGGCGAGGCACGGCGTGGCGAGATGCGCGTCCCACTCGATGCCGAGGGCGTCGACGATCGCGGCCACCATCATCGTCGCCGAGGCGAATCGGGGATCGACCCAGGCGACCTCGGACGTCCCCGGGTTGGTGCCGTGGTGATCGACGTTGACGACCGGGCCACCGTTCGTCGGAACGCCGCTGGAGCGCGCCGGGTCGCTGTCGACGACGACGACGAGGGCGCCGGGCGGGCGTTCGGTCAGGGGATCGACGAGTTCGCCGTCGTCGACGAGGAAGCGCAGGAAGCGCGGCGGGGGCGTCATGGGGGTGACCACCTCGCGGCCGAGGCGCCGCAGCGCGCGGGCGAGCGTGAGGACGCTGCCGACCGCGTCGCCGTCCGGGTCGGTGTGGGCCACGACGACGTAGGGGCCTTCGTGGTCGAGCAGCGCGCGGGCGACGCGGTGGGCTTGGGGATCGGTCGGTTCCATGCGGCGGACGATACCAGCCTCGGTCCGGCGCGGGGTTCGTCGTGCCCATGGCGCAGCGGTGGCTCGTACCGTGTTCGCCGTGCCGCGGTGGCTCGTACCGTGTTCGCCGCGCCGCGGTGGGTCGTACCGTGTTCGCCGCGCCGACGCTGCTCGTACCGTGTTCGCCGCGCCGACGTGGCTCGTACCGTGTTCGCCGCGCAGCGGCGAACACCGGGTGTTCGCCCTGCGGGCGAACACACAGTGTCGGACACGTCGCGGTTGCGGGGCGCACCAGCGAGTATCGTTCCGCCATGATCGATCCTTGGCGCCAGACGGGTTCCGCGCAGGCGGCCGCCACCCACGTGCGGCCGGCGCGCCTGCGGCCGGTCACGTTCCTCCTGCTCGCGTCGTTGGTGGCGGTGGCGTGGCCCTGGCTCGCTCGGCCGGAGCCCGAGCTGCAGCGGGTGCAGGCCGGTCCGCCGGCGGTGGTCGCGCCGACCGGCGACCTGTTGGCGGCCTTCGACCTGGCGCGCCCGGCGACGGTGCGGGTCGAGGCGCGCTGCGCAACCGCTCTGGGCGGGCGGCAGGTGCTCGGGGTCGGCACGGGTTTCTTCTTCCAGCCGGATGGCGCGCTGCTGACCGCGTACCACGTGGTGGACGCCTCGACCGCGGCGCGTGATTGCCGGGTCGTGTACGTCGGCATCGACGCCGAGCGTCGCGAGTACCCGCTCGAGCTCGTGGGCTTCGACGCCTACATGGACCTCGCCGTCATGCGGGCTGGCGTCCAGGGCCTGGTGCCGTTCATCCCGCTGGCGTCGTCGCTGCCCAACCCCGGGACCACGGTCGTCGCCATCGGCAACTCGCGCGGGGACTTCCTGGCCGCCCGCGCTGGGCAGGTCACGCGCCTCGGGGTCCGTGCGGGCCGCGCGGACTTCGCCGACGAGACGATCGAGTTGACGAACTCGCTGGCGCCCGGCGACTCGGGCGGACCGGTCGTCACCACCCGGGGCGAGGTGGTCGGCGTCGTCTCCTACATCTCGTTCGATCCGGGCGGCATGCGTTCGGACGTTCCGTTGCCGCCGTTCCTCATGGGCCTGGCGCTGCCGCGGGAGTTCGCCGCGTACGCGGTGCCCGTGGAGGCGAGTTCGGTCCTGGTGTCGGAGCTGTTGGCCGGGGCCGAGCGCGACGTGCCGGTCATCGGCTTCAGCTGGCAGCAGGGTTTCGACTACGATCCCGCATCGTCCGATGTCGACCTGGGGCCGCGTCCGGGACCGATCGTGGGCAGCGTGGCGGTCGGCGGACCGGCCGCGCGGGCGGGCCTCCGTCCCTATGCGGTCACGCCGGTGTTCGATGCCGAGGGCAACCGGGTCGGTTCGACGGCCGAGGCCGACGTGATCGTGGCCGTCGATGGTGTGGCGACGCCGACGTTCGCGTCGCTGCTGGCGGTGGTGCGCTCGAAGGCGATCGGGCAGGTGGTCGAGTTGACCGTGCAGCGCGGTGGGGTGACCTACCGCCTGCCGCTCGAACTCGGCGCCAAGCGGGACGTGTTCGCCAACCAGCGCTGAGAGCACGCCGGGTCCGACGTCGACGCGGCGGAGCCCTGGATCGTCGACCGCGACCTGCGTCCTCACATGCTGGGGGCGGCCGCGCCGGCGCGCAAGGCGGCGCCCCCCGACGGGGGATCGGGGGGCGCTCTGGGGGTGCCTCGGGTGGGGGGACCC
>CAZJUA010000273.1:0-4443 GCA_964549045.1 uncultured bacterium
GGCTCCAGGCCCACGCGGTAGCGCGCCACGACCGTGGCGCCCTCGAGCCCGGCGGCGTCCGCCCGGACGAACGCGCGCAGCAGCCCCGCACGGCCGGCCACCAGGGGGATGCGCTCCGCGGCGGCGGTGTCCGCGGCCGGCACGGCCTGGTTCACGTACGCGCGGTCGATCGCGACGCGCGGCGCGGGCGTCTCCCGGCAGTCGCGGGTGACGGGCACGAGCAGCGTGTGGCCGCCGCCGGCGAACTCGAGCAGGGCGTAGTCCACGTCGCCGGCCGACGCGCACGACGCGATCGTGAGCGCCAGGACCGCGTCCTCCTGCGGTTCCAGGAGCCCGCCCGCCGGGGCCACCGCGAGCCAGGCCGCGCCGCTGCTCGTCGAGAAGGTGGCCGCACGCGTGCCGAGGTTGGTCAGCGTGAGGACCGCCGATGTCGGCTCGTTAGGCGCGTCTGCGGTGGGGGCGCCCGCAACGGCGATCTGGCTCGGCGACGCGCGCCAGTCAGCCCCCGTGCAGGCGCGCTCCACCCGCACGGTGGCCTCGGCCCCGCCGCCCGCGATGGTGAGGGTCGCGAGGTCGACGCCGGCCGCGTCGCAGGCGTCGACGGACACGGCGAGGTCGAGGCGATCGCCCGGGTTCAGGACGCCGAGCCCGGGCCGTACGTGGAGCCACGCCTGGTCGGCCTGCACGCGGAAGCCGCTGCGGGCATCGCCGTCGTTGACGATTGCCACGGTGACGGGGTCCGGTGCACCCGCACCGCGATCGCCCTCCAGGTGGACGGCGTCGGGGAGGGGGCTCCACTGCACCGCGGAGCGGCTGGACCAGGCGAGGCGAACGAAGCCGCCCTCTTCGCCGGCGGCGTCGACCGCCACCACGTAGGTCGCGCCGGCGACCGCGCGGAACGATCGCGTGCCCGCGGGGTCGGTGCCGAAGTCCGTCACCGGTCGCAGCGACGCGAGATCGTCGCCGCGGTACGCCGCCACCGCGACCCGAACGCCGCTCGCGCGCGCGTCGAAGCGCACCGGCCCGGTCGCCTCGGCGGTCCAGGTCCACCACAGCGATCGGCGCGCGGGCCCGTCGCCGTGGCGCGGCTCGCCGGGTTCGGCGCCCGCGAGGGCGTTGGTCGTACGAACGACGCCGCGGGCGCCGACGAGCTTGGTCCGGTCGGCGAAGACATCGTTCGGGGCCGGGGTCGCCAGCGGCTCGATGAGGGCCCACACCGCCCGGTCGCCCTCGAGGGTCACGCGGCAGGCGTCCTGCGCGACGGGGTCCAAGGCGTCCGGGCCGCCTGCGTCGCACCCGGCCCACCCCCGTAGGTACGCGTCGTGAGCGGGCTCGGCGTCAAGCGTCACGGCGTCCCCGGCGGCGAAGGTCGCGGTGCACGACCCCGTGCAGTCTAGGCCGGTCGGGTCGCTCCAGACGCGCCCGCTGCCACCACCCGCGAAGGCGACCACCAGGGTGGCCGGCGCGGGTGCGGGCGCGAAGCGCGCGACCGCCAGGATGCCCTCGTCGACCATGAGCCGGACGGCGATCGGGTTGTCGGAGGTCCCCAGGTCGCCCTCCCAGCCGACGAAGCGCTGGCCCTCGCCGGGTTCGGCGCGCAGCCTCACGGTCTGGCCGAGCCGGAGCTGTTGTTCGAAGGGGAGCGCAAGCGCGCGGTCATCGACCCAGACGCGGCCGTCGCCGACGGCGTCGACCCGCAGCCAGCGGGGCGGCACCGTCGGCGCCTCGCCGGTGCACGAGGCGGCGACGAGCACGGCCAGGGCGGCCGCCAGGGCGAGCGGGCGCTGCCAGGGGCGGGGCATGCGCCCAATCTACCCAACGATCACCCGAGACACCGGTGGCGGGCCATGCGATCGACGCGGGCTACCGGCGAACGACGCCCCGATGGGGCCCCTCGTCGGTCAGAACTCGATGACCTGTCGAGTGGTGTTCAGGCCGTCGGACAGGAGCAGTTCGAGGACGCTACCGCTCGGCCACACCGTGAGGCTGCCCTGCCGGTCGCGGCCCAGCAGCGCGCCGTCGACGCCGTCCCGCACCAGCACCGCGGCGTACGCGGCCGCGTCCCAAGTGATCCGGACGCCGCCGTCGGCCTGGCGGGTGGCGGTGGTGGGGGTGGCGGACGACCGTCGCAGCGTCGGCAAGCGCTCGAGCAGCACGCGGCCCTCCCGTTCGATGCGGACGCGTGACAGGCCGGTGACGCCCTCGGGCAGGGGGATGGTGAGGTGGAGGCCCTCGAGGTCGTCGAGGCTGACGGGGGTGGTGTCGAAGGCGACGCGCAGGACCTCTGCGCCGGCGCTGTCCCAGGCGACGAAGGTGTAGGGGCCGGCGTCGATCGGGTTGGCGACACCGGTCATCACGGCGAGCGGGTCGAGCTCGAGTCGGTCGCCGTCCACCCAGCCGGTGACGACCAGGAGACGGGTCTCGACCGCGGCGCCGCTGGTGACCACGCTGTAACCGTACTGCTGGCGGTAGTTCATCACCCCTTGGTACATGTAGTCGCTGATCCAACTGCTGCTCGGGCTGCAGTAGCCCAGGAGGTCGTAGTAGCTGGCGGGGGACAGGTGGCTGCCGCTGGCGAGGTCATACCCCCACGTTCCGATCTTGCCGTTCGCGTAGGGGAAGCCCGGGTCGGGATTCGGCGCGCCGCAGCCGGGCGCGTGGTTCCGACCCCAGTTGTGGCCCAGCTCGTGCGCCACGACGCCGGGGGCGCTCGACGGGTTGTGCCAGGCGACGGCGACCGCGTGGCCACCGACCCAGGCGATGCCGGCGATCCCGGACGCGTAACCGGGGTCGACGATACCGAGGTAATGCCGCGGGTCGCTGGCGCGCAGGGTGGTGAGTTCGTTCAGCAGGTCCACCCAGCCCTGGAAGTCGTTCAGGTTGCCGCTGAATGCGTACGGGGTCGCCTGGACCTGCACGCCGAGCGATGACTCCCCGAAGGGGTAGAGGCGGCGCACGGTGTCGAAGTACGCCATGCCGTCGCCGACGTTTGCCGGGGTCCCGCCGTAGGACACGGACACGACGTTGAAGACCGAGTTCGGGACGACACGCACGTCGAGCGACCAGGTCCCGCTGGTCGGGTAGCGAGCGGTGACGGTCTGGCCGCCGCCGGTGGCGGCGACGCTGACGTAGGCCTGCAGGCCAGGTTGCATCGCCGACGCGGGGAGCAGCGCGTCGTAGGTGGTCTGGGTCGAGCCCTCGTCCGTGGTGGTGGGCACCGTGCCTGGTCCATCGAGGGCGACGGTCTGTTCGGGGCCGCTGCCGATGCGGTAGTGCAGCCGGGCCACGGCCGACCCGGCGCCGGACTGGTCGGCGGTGGCGAAGACCCGCACCAGGCCACCGCGGTCCGCGACCAGCGGGACGCGCTGCGAGGCGGCCTTGGCGGTGTCCTGGGCCGGTACGGCTTGGTTGATGTACACGCGATCGATCGAGAGGTCGAACGCCGCGACGTGCTGGCAGGTGCGCGTGATGCTGCGGGTGGTGGTTTGGCCGTGGCCTGCGATGGTGAGGGTGGCGGTATCGCTTCCTTGCGTCGTGCAGGCGGTGACGTTGAGGGTAAGGGGCGTGGTGGCGCCGGCAGAGAGGGTGCCGGTGGTGGGGTCGTGTGTGAGCCAGGTGCGGTTGCTGGTGAGGGTATAGGTGCCGGTGGCGGTGCCGGTGTTGCGGAGGGTGAGGGTCTGGGCGGTGGGCGCCGCGCCGTCGACCTCGCCGATGAAGGTGAGGCTGGCAGGAGTCGTCGACCAGGCGGGCAGAGGTTCCGGTTCGGGTTCGGGTTCCGGTTCGGGTTCCTCGCCGCCCGTGCCGAGCGGTTCGAAGACCGCGACGACCGAGCGCGACACGGTCATCGCCAGGCTGGCGGGGTTCTGCTGGCTGGTGAGGTCACCTTCCCAGCGAACGAACGCGTTCCCGTCGGCGGGTCGGGCCTCCAGTTCGACGACTGTCCCCTGGCGGACCACCTGGTCGTGGGGCACGGTGGTCGGGGTGGCCTCGTCGACCCGTACCGCCCCATCGCCCGTGACCTCGATCCTCAAGGTGGCGGCCGGAGGCTGGACGGACTCGGCGGTCTCGCAGGCCGGCAGCGCGGTGGCGAGCGCCACGATGGCCAGCACAGCGGCGAGCGAGCGGAGTCCGCTCGCACGGCGGCGTGCGGACACGGCGCGGTGATCGAAGCGTTCGTGGTGCTCGCTAGACATCGCGGTCTCCCCGTCGGCGCGACCTGAGCGCATACCGGAGACGACCACCGAGGCTCTCGCCTGGCGTCTCGGTTCGACGATGGAACTGCCTGCAAGGAACGACAGACCACAACGTCGACCTCGGCCGGTTGCGCCACTGGCTCCACCCGACCCAAGCGCCCAATTACGGGACGGGTTTCATCGCCTCCGAGGGACGTTGGTGCCCTCGGACGCCCTCAGCGTAAGGCATCGTGGCCGGGAGCAGGTGTGA
>CAZJUA010000274.1:0-7166 GCA_964549045.1 uncultured bacterium
AGCGGCGACCACATCCTCGCGATCTGCGCCGTCGCGCGCGGGGAGCGTGCCGTGGTGGCGACGCACATGACCAACCTCGGCACCGAGCGCTACCTCGCCGAACGCGGCATCGCGCTGCGCCGGGTCGCGGTCGGCGACCGCTACGTGCTCGAGGGCCTGCGCGCAGAGGGCCTGACGCTCGGCGGCGAGCAGTCGGGCCACGTGCTGTTCCTCGACAAGGCGCCCACGGGCGACGGCATCCTGACGGCGCTGCAGGTCCTCGCAGCCTGCCGCGCGGCGGACCGGCCGCTGGAGACCTGGGTCGACGAGATCCCCGTGTTCCCGCAGCGGCTCGTCAACCTGCGCGTCCCGGCCGCCGCCAAGGCCGGGCTCGCCGACGACCCCGAGGTCGCGGCCGCCATCGCGGAGGCCACCGCCGGCCTCGGCGACGACGGACGCGTTCTCGTGCGCGCGTCGGGCACCGAGCCGCTGCTGCGGGTCATGGTCGAGGCCTCGGCGCAGGAGGCGGTCGACCAGTGGACCGAGCGCCTGGCGGCCGCCGTCCGGGGCGCCGCCGAGCGCATCGCCGACGCGGACGCGGCGACCGGCGCGGACGCGGTCGCCCCGCCGGTGGCCTCGTGAGCGACGGGCCGTCGACCCCGCCCTCCGCGACCCTCCTCGACGTCACGCGCGCCCTCGCCCCCGGTCACCCGAACTGGCCCGGCGACGTCGCGCTCGAGTTCGGCGTCGGCGCGCGCATGGCAGACGGCGACGCCGTCAACGTGGGCTCGATCCGCACCAGCCTGCACGCCGGCACGCACGTCGATGCCCCCTGGCACTACGACGACCGCGGCGTTCGGCTCGGCGCCGTCGACCTGCGCCGGCTGGTGGGCGAGGCGCTGGTGCTCGACGTCAGCGGCGGCGACGGCGCGGTGACCGTGGCGGCGCTGGAGGCCGCGCTGACCGAGGCCGAGACGCCCGAGGGCGCCCTGCCGCCCAGGGTCCTGCTGCACACCGGCGAGCCCGACGCCTGGGGCACGACCTTCCCCACGGGGTTCCGGCCGCTCGCGCCGGCGGCCGTCGACTGGCTGGCCGAGCGTGGCGTCCGCCTCATCGGCACCGACGCCCCCAGCGTCGATCCGCTGACCTCGAAGGACCTACCGGCCCACCGCGCCTGCGCGGCCCACGACCTGACGATCGTCGAGGGCCTGGCCCTCGGCCGCGTCGCCCCCGGCCGCTACGAGCTGATCTGCCTCCCGCTGTCGCTCCCCGAGGCCGACGCCTCGCCGGCGCGGGCGCTGTTGCGGCCGTTGGGCTGACCCGTCCACCGGAGCGCCCGCCGGCCGGGCCGCGGCGTGGCGCCACGCGGTAGGCTCACGCCGTGCCCGACCCCACGCGCCTCCCCCGGATCGACGCCTTCCTGCTCCCCAAGGGCGTCTACCTCGACGGCAACTCGCTCGGCCCGCTCAGCTACGGGGCGCAGGCCGCCATCGAGCGCCGCATGCGCCAGTGGCAGTACCACGGCGTCGCCGGCTGGGACGACTGGTTCGGCCTCGCCGAGCGGCTGTCGGGCGCCCTCGGCAAGCTCGTGGGCGCGTACCCCGACGAGGTCATCGCGACCGGCTCGATCACCGTCAACCTGCACGCGCTGCTGGCCACCTTCCACCGGCCGACGGGGACCAGGGTTGCCCTGCTCGCGACCGAGCTCGACTTCCCCACCGACCTGCACGCGCTGCGGTCGTGGGCCGACCTCCGCGGCGTCCCGCTGCGGCTCGTCCCCTCGCGCGACGGCCACACGCTGCACGACGACGACCTCGACGCCGCCCTGGGCGGCGACGTCGCCTTCGCGCTGCTGCCCACCGTCCTCTACCGTTCGGGCCAGCTGCTCGACGTGCGCCGCTGGAGCCGTGTCGCCCGCGAGCGCGGCATCGTGCTCGCGTGGGACGCGGCCCACTCGATCGGGGCCCTCCCCCACCACCTGCACGACGACGGCGCCGACCTGGCGGTGTGGTGCTCGTACAAGTACCTCAACGCCGGACCCGGCGCCCCCGGCGGGCTCTTCGTCCACCGCCGCCACCACGACGCGGTCCCCGGCCTGCGCGGCTGGTGGGGCCACGACAAGGCGACGCAGTTCGCCATGGCGCCCAGCTTCGCGAAGTCCGAGGGGGCCGGCGCCTTCCAGCTCGGCACGCCGCCGATCCTGGCCCTCGCCGGTCTCGAGGGCGCGCTGGCGGTGTTCGAGGACGTCGGGATCCACGCGGTCCGGGAGCGCTCGCTGGCGCTCACGGACCACCTCATGGCACAGGCCGACGCGCTCCTCCCGGAGATGACGGTCGTGACGCCGCGGGCACCAGCGCTTCGCGGCGGGCACGTCGCGCTGGCGCACCCCGAGGCGCTGCGCCTGTCGCTCGCGCTGCGGCGCCGCGGCGTGATCCCCGACTTCCGGCCGCCCGACCTGCTGCGCCTGGCTCCGGTGGCGCTGTACAACGGCGAGGCGGACGTCGACCGCGCCGTGGCCACGCTGCGCGAGCTGCTCGACACCGGCGCGCACCTCGAGGAGACGGCGACCCCCGCGGTGAGCTGAACCCGCGCGGTCAGCCGGCCGAGCGCAACCTCACAACGGCACCCTACGGGTCGTCGCCTGCGGCGCGACGACCGCCTCGGCCTCCATCTCGACGAGGTAGCCGTCGCCGACCAGGCCCGCGAGCACCAGGGTGTTCGCGGGTTGGACGTCGCCGAAGCGGCGGCCGTGGGCGCGCGTGACTGCCTCGGCGTCCTCCGCCCGGGCGACGAAGAGCCGCGTGCGCACCACGTCCTCGAGCGTCGCGCCGAGCGAGCGCAGGGCGCCCGCCACCTTGTCGATGACGGCGTGGGCCTGCGCCTCGGCGTCGGTCCCGCCGATCAGGCGGGTGCCGTGGGTGGCGGTCGTGCCGGAGACCAGCACGCGGTCGCCCTCGCGGATGGCCCGCGCGAAACCGGCGCGCGCCTCCCACACCGTGCCGCTGAAGGCGCGCCGATGACCGCGCGCCCCCGCCCGCACCTCGAACGGTGCCGGGAAGCCCCTCAGGTGATGGCTGAGGTCGCCCGAGGCGGTCAGGAACGGCGGCTTGCGGTACTCGTCGCCGCTGTCGCCCGGGATGGGCGTCAGGCCCGCGAGCGCCTCCTCGAGCTCGGCGCGGGCCGCCGCATCGAGCTCGAAGGTGAAGAGCCCCAGCGTGTCCGCGACGTGCTCGCTGCGGCCGACACGGGCGCCGACGATCACGCCGGCCACCTGGGGTTGCTCCAGCACGTAGCGCGAGGCGACGTTGGCCATGCTCACACGAAGCCGGTCGGCGACCCGCTTCAGGGCCGCAAGCAGCGTCTGGAAGGGCGCCCAACCCCCCGCGGCCGCCACGAAGCGCTGGTACTTCATCTGCGACCAGGTCTCCAGGGTCGCCGCGTCCGGCTCCGGCTTCCCGAGCCAACGCTCGCTAAGCAGGCCCCCGGCGATCGTGCCGTAGCCAAGGATGCCGACGCCGTAGCGGCGGGCGACCTCCGTCAGGTCGTCGGCCGCGCGGCGGTCGAGCAGCGAGTAGGCGACCTGGTTCGTCGCGATCTCGACACCGCTGGCGCAGGCGACGCGCAGGTGCGCGGCGTCGAAGTTGGTCAGGCCGAGGGCGCCGATCGCCCCCTCCTCCTTCAGCTCCTGCAGGAAGAAGAGCGCGTCCATCCAGCTCGGGTCGTCGTAGGCCCAGGTGTGGAACTGCAGCAGGTCGATGCGCTCCACCCCGAGGCGGGCGCGGGCGCGGTCGACGGCGGCGCGCGCGTCGTCCTTCGTCACCGGCCCCGGCTCGGGGACCCACTTCGTCAGCAGCTGGACCGCGTCGCCGCCCCGGCGGCGGCGCAGCTCGCCGGCGATGACCTCGGCGGATCCGTAGTGGTCGGCCATGTCGAAGGTGGTGAGGCCCGCGTCGACGTAGGGCTCGAGGTCGCGCGCCGCCTGGATGGGGTCGAGGGCGGTGCCGTCGCGCTCCAGGTCGGCCACCTGCCAGAGGCCGGTGAGGGCGCGCGTGATCGTCAGGCCGGGGGCGATCCGGGTCGTCTCGACCCGAGCGGGGTTGGTCATGGCGTGCCTCCGTGCGGACGCGGGTGGCGGGCACCGCAGGGTGGCGGGGCCGGGACCCGGCGTGGGAAGTGTGTCCAACCTCCCGCGCCCCCGCGACGCCCGCCGCGACGCCCGGGAGTACGCTCGGGTATGGCCGCAAGGGCGGTGCGATGCCGCCGACGGTGTGGAGGGTGACGTGATCACGAACGAACGCCAACCCCAACGTCTCCAGATCGACGCCTTGCCCGTCCGCGTGTACGCGGACCCGCAGGCGCTCGGCGCCGCCGCCGCGACCGATGCCGCCACCGCGATCCGTGCCGCGGTCGCGGAGCGCGGCGAGGCGCACGTCATCCTCGCCACCGGGAACAGCCAGGTCGCCTTCCTCGAGGCCCTCGCAACGCTCCCCGACCTGCCCTGGTCGCAGGTCGAGCTCTACCACATGGACGAGTACGTCGGCCTCGATGGCGACCACCCGGCCTCGTTCCGTCGCTTCCTGCGGGAGCGCATCGTCGACCGGGTCGCGCCGCGCGCGTTTCACGAGATCCACGGCGACGCGCCGCCGGAGGTCGAGGCCGCCCGCTACGGGGGCCTCGTCGCCGCCCGCCGGATCGACCTCACCTGCATGGGCATCGGGGAGAACGGCCACCTGGCCTTCAACGACCCGCCCGACGCGCGGTTCGACGACCCGCTGCCGGCCCGCGTCGTGCGGCTCGACGAGATCAGCCGCCGCCAGCAGGTCGGCGAGGGGCACTTCCCCGGCCTCGAGGACGTGCCGACCCACGCGATCACGCTCACGATCCCGACCCTCCTGGCGGCCACCCGCGTGCAGGCGGTCGTGCCGGAGGCGCGCAAGGCGGAGGCCGTCCGGCGAGCGCTACGCGAACCGATCGACGAGGCCTGCCCGGCATCGGCGCTCCGGCGCATGCCCCACGCGACCCTGTACCTCGACCACGATGCCGCCGGCGCCCTGTGACGCGCCGACGCCCTCGCGCATGATCGCCACCCGCCTGCCCGACCGCCAGCCCGTCCGCGTCGACCTCGACGACGAGCGGCTGGAGCTGATCGCCGTCGACGGCCCCGCCGAAGCGGACCTGTGGGTCGGCCCCGGCTGGGTGGACGTGCAGGTCAATGGCTTCGCCGGGGTCGACGCCAATGACCCCGCCACGGCGCCCGACGGCTACGCGCGCATGGTCGAGGAACTGCGCGCCCGCGGCGTCACCCGCTTCCTCCCCACGATCATCACCGCCGACCTGCGGCGCATGGGCGACTGCCTGCGGGCGGCCGCCCACGCCGTCGAGACGGAGCCCGCCGTCGCGGACGCCGTCCCCGGGCTGCACCTGGAGGGCCCGTTCGTCTCGCCCGAGGACGGCGCCCGCGGCGCACACCCCGCGGCACACGTGCGCCCCGCCGACGTCGCCGCGTTCGACGAGCTGCAGTTGGCGGCCAATGGCCGCATCCGCCTCCTCACGCTCGCCCCCGAGGTGCCCGGCGCGCTGGAGCTCATCGCCCATGCCGCCCGCCAGGGCGTCGTCGTCGCACTCGGCCACACGAACGCCGACGCTAGGGCGATCGCCGAGGCCGTCGACGCCGGCGCGCGCCTCTCCACCCACCTGGGGAACGGCACGGCCGCGCTGCTGCCGCGTCACGACAACGTCATCTGGACGCAGCTGGGCGAGCCGCGCCTGACGGCCAGCGCGATCTTCGACGGGCACCACCTGCCGCCCGCGATCATGCGCGTCTTCGCCGCGGTCAAGGGGCCCGAGCGGCTCGTGCTCACCAGCGACGCCGTCGCCCTCGCCGGCATGCCCCCGGGCGTCTACCGGCAGCCGGTCGGCGGCGAGGTCGAGTTGGAGCCGAACGGCCGCCTCACGCTGCTCGGCACCCCCTACCTCGCCGGCTCCGCCAACTCGCTCGCCGACGGCGTCGCCCACGCCGTGCGCGACGCGAACGTCGCGGTGGCGGACGCGTGGGCCATGGCCAGCACGACCCCGGCGCGCCTCCTCGGCCTCGAAGAGCGCGGCGACCTGACGCTCGCGCGCGTCGCTCCCGACGGCGTGCTGGTGCTGGGCACGCGGGTGGCTGGGCGAGCGGCGTCCACCTGACCCGGCGCCGGCGCCGCGCGCGCGGACGTCCCGGCGTCGGGGGCGTCAGCGTCGCCGCGGGAGTGGTGTACGCTCGGGGCATCATGGAGGCACCGAACAAGATCGACACCGCGGTCGTCGCGGGCTACGCCATGGGCGTCGGCCTGATCGCCGTCGCCACGCTCGGCGTCTACTGGCACTTCTGGCAGCCGACCGTCAGCGTGTGGGTGTGGGGCCCCGGCAGCTTCGCGGTCGGCGCCGCGCTCGGGGGCGCCTTCGCGGCATGGCGGCGCGTCAAGCTTTGACCCAGGTTGAACAGTCCTCATTGAGAGACCTGGACCGCTTCCAAGATGTGCGTGGACTACCCGGGAGCAAACCTTGCAACGTCCGCAATGCAGTGACTCGGGGCGCAACGAATAGCTTCGGTCGAATGCCCTGACCAGAGGACGCGTCCTCAACCTGCGGCACCTAACGGCTGCGCCCCAACGCGCTGCGCTTTGCGCAGTTCGCGCAACGGATTCTCGAGCCAAACGTACTGCTAAGAGCCGTCTGCGGCGTCGCGCACAGATCGACCGCGCTGCCTTTCCTCTTCCTTCACAATGAAGCGCACCATCCATTCCCATTGGAAGTCCAACGCCACTTAGAAGGTGCTTCCGCGCTCGCCAATCCCCAACCAGTGGCTATCGCCGCTATTCTCCGACGTTGCTCCGTGACGAACGTATCCATAAACCATGTCGAGGTATCGAACGTTCCAAGTCTGGGCTGGCATACCCAAAGCGTCCGTGAGCACGTCATGTAGCAAGCGGTACTGAAGCAAGGTCTGAGCCTCCCAGAGAATCGCATTCACGTTGTCCAACACGAACTGGAGCCGTTTAAGCCTCCCGTCGTTGAAGTGGAATCTAGGGGCAGTCGGAACACCCGCGAGTGCTGCCGCCGGCGGTAGGGTTGACAGTATCGCCGGTGGTTTTTGGACAGTTTCGTGGTTCTCGTGATCCGGTGAGTTCGTTGTAGTTCGAAGCTAG
>CAZJUA010000275.1:0-2274 GCA_964549045.1 uncultured bacterium
CACCGCCGGCCGCGGGTCACGCCCAGGACTCGGTCTTCTGCGTCTGCACCAACGCGCTGAACTCGATCGTCTCGCCGAACGCGGCGGTCGAGAACTTCACGTCCACCACCACCTCGTCGCGATCGAGCTGCTCGAGGTAGCGGTCGAGCCGCTCCTGAAAGAGGTCGAGGTTGTTGGACGTGATCACCTTCAAACGCGGCAGGCTCATCGGACCTCCTTGGACCGCGCGGCGCGGCCCGGCGATCGTCGGACGACGAGGCTGGTGGCGCACGATCCGCGGCCCATCCTACGTCGCGCGTCCCAGCGCCCGCAGCAGGGCGTCGGGATCGTCGCCCATCACGCCGTCCACGCCGGCGGCCAGCACCCGCGCGGCGTCCCCCGGCTCGTTGACGGTCCAGGTGTTCACCATCAGCCCCCGGCGTTTCCAGCGCGCGACCCGCTCGGGCGTGACGGCGGGGTGGTGCGGGTGCAGCGCGTCGGCGTGCAGCAGCGGCGCGGGCCACGGCCGGCGCCCGGGCCACGGCACGCGCGGGTCCTCGGACCACAGGTAGGCCGTCCGGATGCTCGGCGCGCGCAGGCGGAAGCGCAGCAGCGCCACGAAGCTGAACGACGACACCACGAGCCGGTCCCCGAGACCACTGGCCACGAGGGCGGTCGCCACCGCGGCGGCGAGACGGCGGTCGTTCCAGCCCACGGTCTTGAGTTCGACGTTGAGCAGCGTGCCGGGGCGCTCGCGCACCAGCGCCAGCAGTTGCGCGAGCGTGGCCAGCGGCGGCACGGCGGCCCGCAACTCGGCCTCGCTGGCGTCGCAGACGCGCAGGCCCGCCACCCGGAAGTCGTGCACCAGCACCAGCGTGCCGTCGCGCGTCCGCTGGACGTCGGTCTCGAGGCCGTCGAGGCCGGCGTCGAGCGCGGCCCGGAAGGCGGCGACCGTGTTCTCGGGGAGCGAGCCGCGCACGCCGCGGTGACCGAGCGCCCACGGCCGCGCCCGCGTGACCCCGGGGAGGCCCCGCGGGCGCCACAGCGGCCCCGTCCAGATGAGGATCGCCAGAGCGAGAAGCACGAACCACACGGCAAGGGTCATGCCGCTCAGGGTACCCCCGGAGGAACGTGGCGGAACGCGGCTTGCGCGGCCTGATGCGCTGCTACGCTGGCGGCGATGCGGGCGACCGAGGCGAGCTGGAAGATCGACGCGGCGGCGGCGCCGAAGCCCCGTCCCCGCTCCGAGCTGCTGCTGCGGGTGCTGCAACCCGTCGCGACCGGCGGCGTTCGCCTGCTGGCGCGGCTGGGCGTCGATCCCCAGGCGGTCGTGTGGACCCACAGCGCGGTGGGGCTCGCGGCCGCGATCGCGATCGCGGCCGGCGGCCAGGCCTCGTGGTGGACGGCCGCGGCCCTGCTGCAGGTCAAGACGCTGCTCGACAACATGGACGGCGGCCTCGCGCGCGCCACCGGGCGGGTGACGCAGATGGGCCGTTACCTCGACACCGTGCTCGACACGCTCGTCAACGCCGCGCTCTTCGCCGCGCTGGCGCTGCACGGACCCGGACCCTGGGCTTGGCCGCTGGCGGCCGTCGCCTACCTGCTGCTCGTGGCGATGCTGTCGCTGGACTACAACCTCGAGCGGCGCTACCGCGCCCTGCGCGTGGGCGTGAGCGACGAGGGCGACCACCCGCCGGGGGCATCCGAGCGCTGGATGGCTGCCTTCCGCGGGTTCTACGACGCCGTCCTGCGGCCCCAGGACGAGGCGATCGCGCGGCTCGACGCGGCCGCCCTCGAGCGGCTCCGTGCCGCAGCGGGCGGCACGACGCCCGCGAGCGGGGCGCCCTTGGTCGATCGCCTCGCCTGGAACGACCTGTGGAGCACCGCCACGCTGGTCAACCTCGGGCTCTCGACGCAGCTGCTGGTGCTGGGCGTGTGCCTCGCGCTGGGCGAGCCGTTCGCCTACGTCCTCGCCGTGTACCTCATGGCCGCCTACGTCGTGGTCATCCAGGCCCTGCGCGTGCGGCGCTTCCGGCGGCACCTGGCGGGCGCATGACGACCGCCGGCGCACCACCCGGCGCCGCGCCGGAGCCCGGGCGCGGGTACCCGCTGGTGACGGTGGGCGCGCTCATCGTGGGGCCGTCCGGCCGGCTGCTGCTCATCCGCACGCACAAGTGGCGCGACCGCTGGGGCGTCCCCGGCGGCAAGGTCGATCTCGGCGAGACGCTGCTCGCCGCCGTGCACCGCGAGGTACGCGAGGAGACCGGCCTCGAGCTGACCGACGTGGCGTGGGCG
>CAZJUA010000276.1:0-1892 GCA_964549045.1 uncultured bacterium
GCGGGGGCGCCCGACATCTCGAGCCCCACGTCGAAGCCCTCGGTCATGCCGAGGTCGGCCATCACGTCGGCCAGGTCGAACCCCACCTCGGTGGGGTCGATCGCCAGCGTCGCCCCCATGCGCCGGGCGAGCTCGAGGCGGTACGGGTTGACGTCCGTCACCACCACGTGGCGGGCGCCGACGAAGCGGCACACGGCGGCGGCCATGCAGCCGATGGGTCCGCCACCGGTGATCAGCACGTCCTCGCCCACCAGGTCGAAGGAGAGCGCGGTGTGCACGGCGTTGCCGAACGGGTCGAGGATGGCGGCGAAACGGTCGGGCAGCTCGTCCGGCAGCCTGAAGACGTTGCTGGCCGGCAGCACGAAGCGCTCGGCGAACGCCCCCGGCACGTTGACGCCGACCCCGACGGTGTTGCGGCACAGGTGTCGGCGCCCGGCGCGGCAGTTGCGGCAGTGGCCGCAGGTCAGGTGGCCCTCCCCGGAGACGCGGTCGCCGACCTCGACGCCGCGCACCTCGCTGCCGACGGCCTCCACGACGCCCATGTACTCGTGCCCGGTGACCATCGGCACCGGCACGGTGCGCTGCGCCCAGGCGTCCCACTCGTAGATGTGCACGTCGGTGCCGCAGATCGAGGTCTTGCGGATGCCGATCAGCACGTCGTTGGGCCCCACGGTGGGCTCCGGTGCGTCGAACGCCCAGATCCCTGCCCGCGGCTCGAGCTTGGCGAGGCTGAACACGGTCCCTCCTAGGCGATCAGGCCGAACTCGCGGCCGACCTGGACGAAGGCGTCGATCGCGCGATCGAGCTGCGCGCGTGTGTGCGCCGCCGACATCTGCGTGCGGATGCGCGCCTGCCCGCGCGGCACCACCGGGAACGAGAAGCCCACGACGTACACGCCCTCCTCGAGCATGCGCGCTGCCACCCGGCCGGCGAGGGCCGCGTCGCCGATCATCACCGGCACGATCGGGTGGCCGGCGCCCGCGAGCGTGAAGCCCGCGGCCGTCATCCGCTCGCGGAAGTACGCGGCGTTGGCGTGCACCCGGGCGCGCAGCTCGTCGCCGCCCTCGAGCAGGTCGAGCACGGAGAGCGAGGCCGCGACGACCGAGGGCGCCAGGGCGTTGCTGAAGAGGTAGGGGCGCGAGCGCTGGCGCAGGAGTTCGACGATCTCCGCGGGCCCGGCGGTGTAGCCGCCGCTCGCCCCGCCCAGCGCCTTGCCCAGCGTGCCCGTGATGAGATCGACACGATGCATGACCCCCGCGTGCTCGTGGGTGCCGCGCCCGCGCTCGCCCATGAAGCCGACCGCGTGCGAGTCGTCGACCATGACCAGCGCGTCGTGGCGTTCGGCGAGCTCGCAGATGCCGGCAAGCGGCGCCACGACGCCGTCCATGCTGAAGACCCCGTCGCTGACGATCAGCCGGAAGCGGGCGTCCGCGGCCGCGGTCAGCTGGGCCTCGAGGTCCGCGAGGTCGGCGTTGGCGTAGCGGAAGCGCCGGGCCTTGCACAGCCGCACGCCGTCGATGATCGACGCGTGGTTGAGGGCGTCGCTGAGGATCGCGTCGTCGGGACCCAGGAGCGTCTCGAAGAGGCCGGTGTTGGCGTCGAAGCAGCTGCTGTAGAGGATGGCGTCCTCGGTGCCGAGGTAGGCGGCGATGCGGCGCTCGAGCTCGCGGTGCTGGTCCTGGGTGCCGCAGATGAAGCGCACGGAGGCGGTGCCGAAGCCGTGTTCGTCGATGCCGCGCTTGGCGGCGGCCATGACGTCGGGGTGGTTGGCGAGGCCCAGGTAGTTGTTGGCACACAGGTTGAGGACCGTGCGGCCGTCGGCGAGGGTGACCTCGGCCTGCTGCTGGCCGACGATCTCGCGCTCGCGCTTGGTCAGGCCCTCGC
Source organism: uncultured bacterium (assembly GCA_964549045.1). Lineage (GTDB taxonomy): Bacteria > Deinococcota > Deinococci > Deinococcales > Trueperaceae > JAABTL01. The sequence continues at coordinate 1,885 of CAZJUA010000276.1, forward strand.
GCTCGATG
>CAZJUA010000277.1:0-5336 GCA_964549045.1 uncultured bacterium
TCTTCTTCGTGGACCTTGGATGACGGCTGTGAAGTACCAGATGCGCTGCACGTCGTCGTCTGTGCGAAGGAGTCCGAAGTACCGATCGAGGTCCAACCATCGGTGGGGGCCGCCCTTGAGGGCGCCGTAGTCGAGGCCCATCGGACTCGAGACCGGCAGGGCCAGCAGCTCCCGTAGCGGCGCGAGGTATAGCCGGTGGCCGATCGTTGCGTGGAATGCACCCTGGAGCGCGTGGTCCTCGAGCGCGAGACGCCGGGTTGGTTGGCCGAACCGCGTGTCCGGCTGTGGTCGGGCCCACACGGGCGCCCGGTCGATGAGGCCCTCCAGGTGCAACCACTCGCCGCCGAAGGGGCCAAGGTGCAACTCGGCCGCGGCGTCGTCGCCGTCGGCCCGATGCGGAGCACGCGTCTGAACCTCGAGGCAGATCCCGTTCGTAGCGCGTGAGCTGGTACCATCCAGGGCGCAGTGAACGGCGTTGGCAGGCCATGAGGGCTCGGCACTTACGACCACGTCTTCGCGACATGGCCGTCGCCGGATCGATCGTGTTGCTCACGTTCGCGGTGTACCTGCCGACGTTGTTCACGGGGTACATGAGCGACGACTTCGATGTGTTGGTCGTCCGGGAACTGCCGTGGGCGGCTGCATTCGAGGCCTTTCCGGCGGGCACGGGCTACTACTTCCGACCGCTGCCACTCCTGACGTACCGCCTGGAGGCCGCGCTCGGCATCGGACCTCTGGGGAGTCACCTCGCCAACGTCGTGCTACACGCAGCGACGGCGTTGCTGGTCGTGCTCGTCGCGCGTCGCCTCGGGGCACGGCGGCTCTTGGCCGCTTCGCTCGCTGTGTGGTTCGCGGTTCATACGGCGAACGCCACGCCCGTGTCATGGATCTCCGCGCGCGGTGACCTGTTGGTCGCATTCTTCGCACTGTTGGCGGTGCTGGTGTGGGTGTCGGCGGGGCGGAAGCGTCCCACGCTGGACGCGGCGGCACTCGCGGTGCTCGTTGTGCTGGCGCTGCTGTCGAAGGAGGCCGCGGCGGGCTTGCCGATCGTCCTGGTGCTCCTATCGGTAGCCTTGCGCGCCCGGGGCGTGGCTCGTCCCTGGTGGCCGCTCGTGGTGACCGCGCTGCCATGGGCGATCTGGCTCACATGGACGGGTTCGCGCGTGCAGGAGGCAACGGGTGGCCCGGGAACGTCTTGCCGTCGCCCGTCCTCGTGTTCGTCAACCTCGCGCAAGCGGCGTACGGCACGTTGGTCCCATTCGGCCGTTCGTCGGTCGAGGCTCTGTACCTGGCGAGGCCGGCGGTCGCGCTGGTGGCTGCCGCGGTCGGTGGTGTCGTGGCTGCGCTCGCGCTCGTGCTGGTGGCGCGTCGGACGCCGTCCGCGGCGAGGGGTGCGACTGCTGGCGTTGGACAGCGGCCTGAGCTTCAGAATGCTGTACCTGCCGCTCGCGGTCCTGGCGAGCACGGTGGTGCTCGTGCCGATGCGCGCGGCGGGCCAGCGTCGGCTCGCAGCAGGCGTCCTCGTGGCAGCGCTCGTCATGTCGTGGGCGACCCTCGACGCCGCTCGAACGTGGGCTCGCAATGCGGAGCTCGTGCGCGTCGGTTGCACGACATGGCTCGAGTTGGTCCCGGATCCCGCGTGGGATCCGCCCGTGATCGTCGTGTCAGCGCCGAACCGCGCTGGGGGCCTGCCCGTGTTCTCCAACGACCTCACTGCCGCACTTCATCATTGCGCGACGGGCAGCTTCGGGCGTTTCGCGAACGTCACGCAGTTGATGGCGACGGAGCTGGGAGCGCGTGACCCCGTCGTCGGCGTCTCCGAGTTGGTGTTCGCCGAGGGTCGTTGGAGCGCCACGTGGACGGCCCCTTCCCGGTCGGCGTGGGTGCGGGCTTGGGATCCTTGGCCGGACGGCGTCCGCGCCCACGTCGACGCGGTTCGCGCCGACGGGCGGGTGGCGGGCGTGTCGTTGGGGATCGAGGGCGTGGCGCTCCAGAGCCACGTCTTCCTCGACTTCGACGCGACGGGGTTCCGGAGGATCGCAACCGCGCAGCCATCCGAAGGCGAGTAGGGACCTCACGCGAACACGAACTTCTTGATCACGAAGTAGTTGGCGACCACGACCACGAGGAGAGCGACGCCGTTCGCGATCATGGGCATGAGGCCGAGGCGGACCAAGACCTCGAGTAGGGCGAGCTGCGCCACGAGGGCGAGGCCGTAGGCGAGGGTGTAGAGGACGAGTTGTGGTGCGGCGGCTCCCCTGGCCTTGAAGATGAGCCGTCGGTTGATGCCGAAGCTGACGATGATGCCACTGACGTAGCCGATGCCGGAGGCCGCAAGGTAGTGGACGCCGGCGAGGAGCAGCGAGATGAAGACGGTGTAGTTCAGGATCGTGGCGGCGCCCCCGGCGAGGGCGAATCCGACGAAGCGGCGAACTTCGCCGCGAGGCAGGCGGTTCGCGAGACCGTTCGGCATCATCGGAAGAAGAGCCGTGCGAGTGCAAGGGCGCCCTGCTTCCATGGGACGCGATGGGTGACACCAGCTTGTCCCTGGAAGGTGTCGCGGTTCGCGACGTACCAGTCGTAGTTGCGGATGAGGGCGTCCTCGTTGCTGAACCTTGGCTCCCAGTCGAGGCCCTTCCGTGCCTTGTCGATGCTGACGTAGGAGTCCTTGACGGCGGTCTCGTAGACCCACGGGTAGAGCGGGGAGAGGCGGAGGCGGTCGAGGAATCGGAGAACCCAGATGGCAGGCATGGCGGGGATGCTCTTGACGCGTTTACCGTGTCCGGCGTGGTTGAGGACGGCTTGGAAGTCGCCCTTGAAGGTGCCGAACTCCGCGGCGCCGATGTTGAAGGTGTCGTTGACGCGTTCGGGTGCGAGGGTGGCGGCCTGGTAGGTCGCGGTGCAGAGGTCTTCGACGTCGAGGTATTGGTAGCGGTTGGCGCCGAGTCCGGGGATGGGAAAGTGGTGGCCGGTGGATGCCCAGTCGTAGAGGAGCGCGAAGACGCCGAGGCGTTCCGGGCCGATGAAGCTCTTGGGGCGGAGGATGGTCACGGTCATGCGGTCGCGGTAGCCGGCGCAGTTCTTCTCGGCGGCGATCTTGGCCTCGCCGTAGGGTCCGACGCCGAAGAGGGGGTCGTCCTCGTGGAGCGGGTGGTGGTCGGGGACGCCGTAGACGGCGGTGCTGCTGATGTTGATGAAGCGTTCGATGCCTGCCTTGTGGGCATGTTCGATGACGTTGCGGGTACCTTCGATGTCGGTGCTGTAGATCTCCTGATTGGGGTATAGGGGGAGCGCGGCTGCGGTGTGGATGACGAGGTCCGCGGCGTGCATGGCATCGGCGACGGCGTGGCGATCGTGGGGCTGGTCGTGTTCCTGGTGGCGCTCGACCCGCTGACGGCGCTGCTGGCCTTCGTCGTGGTGGGCGGGCCCTACGCCATCGTCTACCAGATCAGCCGGCGCTACTTGGAGCGCATCGGCGAGGAGTCCGTGCGGGTCGGGGCCGCGCGGCTGCAGGCCGTGAACGAGGCCCTGGGCGGCTTCAAGGACCTCCGCGTCTCCGGCCGCGAGGCGGCGGCGTTCGAGCGCTTCCTGGCGCCGTCGTGGCGGCTGGGGCAGGTGTACGCGGCGTCGGCGGCGGTGTCGTCCCTGCCGCGCTACGCGCTGCAGGCGGTCGCGGTGGGCGGGATGGTGCTGATCGCCACGCTGATGGCGGGGCGCGGCGAGGGCTTCGCCGGCACGCTCCCGCTGCTGGGCGCCTACGCCTACCCCGCCGGGGAAGAGCCGGCGCTGCGCGGCGTGTCGTTCACGGTCGCGCGCCAGCGCAGCGTCGCCATCGTCGGCCGCACGGGCTCCGGCAAGACGACGCTGGTCGACGTGCTGCTGGGCCTGCTGGCGCCGCAGGCGGGCGGCGTGAGCGTCGACGGCGCGCCCGTCACGCCCGCGAACCTGCGCGCCTACCTCCGCCTCTTCGGCTACGTCCCGCAGGCGATCTTCCTGCTCGACGGCACGGTGGCCCGCAACGTGGCCTTCGGCGTGCCGGACGACGCCATCGACCTCGAGGCCGTGCGCCGCGCCTGCAGATCGGCACAGATCGCGGACTTCATCGAGCAGGAGCTGCCGCAGGGCTACCAGACCGAGGTCGGCGAGCGCGGCATCCGCCTCTCGGGCGGCGAGCGCCAGCGCATCGGCATCGCGCGCGCGCTCTACCGCCAGCCGCAGATCCTGGTGTTCGACGAGGCCACCAGCTCGCTCGACGTGCACACCGAGGCGGCGGTGCTGCGCGCCCTGCGCGACGTCGCCCGCGAGCGCACGCTGGTGACGATCGCCCACCGCCTCGACACCGTCCGCCGCGGCGACCACGTGATCGTGCTGGAGCGCGGGCGGGTGCTGGACGAGGGGCCGCCGGGCGAGGTGCTGGCGCGCTATCGGGAGGGGCTGGAGGGGGTGTTGGCGGGGGAGGGGTGAGGCGGAGCGGCAGGCGCCTGAGGTGGAGGGGTCCCCGCGACCAGCGCATCGGCATCGCCCGGGAGTGCACGCTGTTGACGATCGCCCGCACCGCAGCGCGTCACGGCACCGCCCACAGCGACAGCGAGCCGATGGCCGAGCCGGCCGCCACGCGGGTGGCGTCGGGACTGAACGCGGCCGCGCTCACGAACCGCGGGTTCGCCAGGCCGAAGACGCGCGCGCCGTCCGCCACGCCCCACGCCTTGACCACGTCGCCCTCGCCGGGCGCCGTCGTGGGGCAGCCGCAGGGTGGCGCCGCGCCCGCCGCCCAGAACCAGGCGTCATCCTTGGCGAACCCCACCGCCACGTTGCGGCCGCCGCCGCTCGCGAAGGGCACGTCGTGCCGCACGTCGAGCGTGGTCGCGTCCAGCACCGTCACGCGGCGCTCGTCGCCGGTGGCGGCGGGCCCGGTGACGACCAGGAGCGAGCCGTCGGAGCTGTGGGCCAGGGCCTGCACCTCTGCCAGCGACGTCGGGACGCGTAGGTAGCCGGGCTCGGCCTCGGCTGCCGGGTCGACGAACCACAGCTCCCCGCCCTCCGCCGCCAACACCAGTTCGGTGCCCGCGGGTGACCAGGAGAACCGCGCCAGCATCGACGGTGCGCCGGCCGTCTCCCATGGGCTGAAGCTCCACACGACGTCCGAGGTCGTCAGGTCGACCAGGTGGACCCAGCTGCGCGTCATCACGGCCAGCGAGTCGCCGTCGGGATGGAAGGCCAGCGCCTCGGGCCAGGCGATGCTCTCGTCGGCCGCGGGCCATGCGACGCGTTCCCAGCGCTCCGTCTCGACCACGATCACGTCCGCGGAGGCGGCGCGCGGGAGCTCGAGCGCGAGC
>CAZJUA010000278.1:0-4881 GCA_964549045.1 uncultured bacterium
CGCCGGCCGGCGGCGACGCCAGCCAGCCCAGCGCGGCGGCCAGGCTGGCGTTGAGCCCGCCCGGGCGGTCGCACACCCGCCAGGGGCGCGCGGTCAGCGGCCGCGGCGTGGTCCTGACGAGCAGCGCCCAGCCGTCCGCCTCGGGGCGCGCGCGCACCACCAGGTCGCCGTCGTCCTCGTCCACCGGCAGGCCGACGGCCTCCGCGAGCGCCGCGGCGAGCCGGCGCATGACCTCGCTGTCGCGCCCCGCCGCCTCGAGCCGCAGCGCGGTGAAGCCGGCGCCCGTGACCGCCGCCGCGTCCGCCACCGCCGCCGCGAGGTCGGTGGCCAGCTCCCGCCGCAGAGCGTCGCCCAGCAGCGCCTTCGGTCGCGGCACCGGGTAGCGCAGCACCCGCTGCACGGCCACCACCGTCCGCAGGTCGTGCACGGCGGCCAGCGACGGGTGCGGCACGCGCAGCGCCACGGCGTCCTCGCGGCCCGGGCGGCCGAGCACGCGGGCGGGGTCGCGGCGCAGCGCGCTGCCCGCGCCGAGCCGGGCGTGCAGCTCGCGCACGACGACGTCGGTGAGCCCCGGCAGGCAGGCGATCTCGAGCTCGATCCCGGCCGCGGCCGGCCGCGGGGGGCGCCGCGGGCCGGCACCCGGGCGCGAGACGCGCCCGGCGCGAGGGGCGGCCGAGCTGCGAGAACGATCGCGACCGGAGGAGCGTGCCACGCAGCATGGTACGCCCGCGCGGGCTGCGCGAGCCTGCGCGCGGACGCCGTGGGGCCCCCGGTGCCTGACAAGGACATGACGCGTCCTGGTACCCTGGGGGAGCCCATGGCCGCCCTTCACGCGACCCCCCGCCCGGCGCCCAAGCGGGTTCGCCGGCCCCCGTGGGGTGAGTGGCTCACCGGCTACGCGTTCGTGCTGCCGGCGACCCTCGTCATCGGCGTGTTCGGCCTCTTCCCGATCTTCTACGCGCTGTACATGAGCGTCCACCGCTGGCGCATTCGCCAGGGCGCGTACCTGGGCCTGCAACAGTACGAGCGGACCGTCGGCGATCTGGGCGCCTTCGGCGTCTTCCTCGGCGGCATCGCGCTGATCGGCGTCGCCCACTGGCTGTGGACCGACGCCTTCAAGGGGCGGGCGGTGGCGCCGATGCTGGTGCGCGCGCTGGCCGCGACGGTCCTGCTGTTCGCGGGCATCGCCTTCTCGCTCGGCTGGCAGGCGATGCGCGAGGGCGGCGACGCGCGCTTCCTGCTGGGCCTCACCCGCACCTTCTACTACGGGTTCCTCAGCGTGCCGGTGCAGATCGCGCTGGCGCTCGTCCTCGCCAGCCTCCTCTTCCAGCAGATCCGCGGCAAGGAGCTCTACCGCATGCTCTTCTTCCTGCCGTACGTCACCCCGGTCGTCGCCGGCGCCGCGGTGTTCCGCAGCATCTTCAGCCCGCGCGAGGAGCGGCTCGCCAACACCGTGCTCTCGTGGCTCGGGATCGAGCCGCAGCGCTGGCTGTTCGAGACCCGCCCCGTCGGGCAGCTGCTGTTCGGCGACCTGCTCGGCCGCTTCGGGGTCGAGGTGACGGGCTTCTGGGCGGGCCCCAGCCTGGCGCTGCTGTCGATCATCCTGTTCGGCATCTGGACGTACACCGGCTACAACGCGGTGATCTTCCTGGCGGGCCTCGGCGGCATCCCCAAGGAGCTCTACGAGGCCGCGGAGATCGACGGCGCCAGCGGGACGCAGCGCTTCGCGCACATCACCGTGCCGCTGCTGGCGCCGGTGACCTTCTACCTCACGGTGCTCGGCTTCATCGGCACCTTCCAGGCGTTCACCCACGTCTACGTCATGCGTGAGCCGGCGGTCCGCGACGCGGTCGACACCGCCTCGCTGGTCATCTTCGACACCTTCTACGCGCGCAACGACTTCGGCACGGCCGCAGCGCAGTCGGTCGTGCTGTTCCTCATCATCCTGGCGATGACGCTGCTGCAGAACCGGCTGTTCGGACGGAGGGCGCTGCGTGGCTGAGCCTCAGATGCGCTCCCGCCGCGGCGTCGCCGCCGCCGGCCGCGTCCCCATGGCGGAGGCGCCGGAGTTCCGCTGGACGCAGCTGCCGATCTACCTCGCGCTGACGATCGGCGCCCTCGTCTCCATGACGCCCTTCCTCGTGATGATCTCGCAGTCGCTCATGACCCTCGGCGAGACGGTGACGCGTGCGGCCCTGCCCGCCGAGGCCCAGTGGGTCAACTACGCGCAGGCCTGGTCCGACGCCGACTTCGGGCTCTACTTCCGCAACAGCGTCGTCATCACCGGCACCACCATCATGGGGATACTGATCACCTGCACCCTCGCCGGCTACGCCTTCGCACGCATCCGCTTCCCCGGGCGCGAGGCGCTCTTCGCCGTGCTGCTGACCACCCTGATGATCCCGGGGACGGTCACCTTCATCCCCGGCTTCCTGCTCGTGCGCGGCGACGTCATTCCCTGGGGCTCGTGGCTCAACACCCTGCCCGCGCTGACGGTGCCGTTCCTGTCGACGGCGTTCATCATCTTCCTCTTCCGGCAGTTCTTCGCCCAGATCCCCGCCGAGTTGTGGGACGCCGCCCGCATGGACGGCGCCGGCCACCTGCGCTTCCTCACCACGGTCGTCGTGCCGATGAGCCGCCCGGTGCTCATCACCGGCACGCTGCTCACCTTCGTGGCCTCGTGGAACGAGTTCCTGTGGCCGCTGCTGGTGACGACCAACCCCACCTGGCGCCCGCTGGCGGTCGGCCTGGCGAACTTCATCGACGACGCCGGCCCACAGACGCACCTGCTCATGGCGGGCTCGGTCATCACGATCGTGCCGGTGCTGGTGCTGTACTTCTTCACCCAGCGGCAGTTCACCGAGGGCATCGCCACCTCGGGCCTCAAGGGGTGACCTGACGCCATGCTGACCATGCCGCGTCACCCTGACCCTTCGGACCCACCGGGCGCCCCGCCCGCGGTCGCATCTCGGTCCCCCGACCCCCGTTCGGAAGGAGCCCCACCATGAAGCGCACCCTCGTCCTCCTCGCCGCGCTCGCGCTCGCCGCCACGGCGTTCGCTCAGCGCGACTACGAGAACGTCGACCCCACGGGTCAGACGGTCACCTTCTGGCACCAGCACTCCGGCATCCGCCAGGACATGCTCGTCGAGATCGTCGACGACTTCAACGCCACCAACCCGTACGGCATCACCGTCGTGCAGGAGAACCAGGGCGGCTACGGCGACATCTTCAACAAGATGCTCGTGCTGCTCGGCACCGACGAGACGCCCGACCTGGTGGTCGCCTACCAGAACCAGGCCGCCACCTACCAGGTGGCCGACGGCCTCATCGACATGACGCCGCTCGTGCGCTCGCCCAAGTGGGGCTACAGCGAGGATGAGCTGGCGGACTTCTTCCAGGGCTTCCTGCGCGCCGACGTCAACCCGACCTTCGACAACCAGCGCCTCGGCTTCCCGCCGAACCGCTCGGCCGAGGTCATGTACTACAACCTCACCTGGCTGCAGGAGATGGGCTACGACGGCCCGCCCACCACCCCCGACGAGTTCGCCGAGATGGCCTGCAAGGCCGTCGAGCAGCCCTTCTCCGGCCGCAGCGTCGAGGGCCGCAGCCTCGGCTACCAGCTGTCGATCGACGCCAGCCGCTTCGCCAGCTGGACCTTCGCCTTCGGCGGCGACGTGTTCGACTACGACGCCGGCCGCTACACCTACGACTCCGACGCCGCCGTCGCCGCGATGAACTTCCTCCAGGACCTGACCGAACGCGGCTGCATGGACATCGTCACCGAGCGCTTCGGCGACCAGACCGACTTCGGCACCGGCAACCTGCTCTTCACCGTCGGCTCCAGCTCCGGCTTCCCCTTCTACCGCCAGGCGATCGAGGCCGGCGCCACCTTCGAGTGGAGCGTCGCGCCCGTGCCGCACGTCACCGAAGAACCCGTCCTGAACGTCTACGGCGCCTCGGTGAGCATGCCGGCCGGCCACAGCGCCGAGGAAGAGCTGGCCACCTGGCTCTTCCTCAAGCACTACACCAGCCCCGAGGTGCAGGCCGACTGGGCGCGCGCGTCGAACTACTTCCCGGTCCGCGCCAGCGCCGCCGCCGACCTCGGCGACTACTTCGACGCCGACCCCGCCTACGCCACCGCCTTCGAACTGCTGCAGTACGGCGTGTCCGAGCCGCCCGTCCCGGGCTACGACTTCGTGCGCGACTTCATCGAGGGCGAGATGGCGGCGATCATCGACGGCGCCGACGTGGAGGCCACCCTCGCCTTCGCCAGCCTCGAGGCGAACGCGCTCCTCGACGAGCAGCTCGCCGACATCGACTGAACCCCGCACCGCACGACGCGTGACGGGCGCCGCGGCCTTCGGGTCGCGGCGCCCGCATCTCGGCGGGTGCCGCGGTAGCGTGGCCCTCATGGCCACCGGCCCGACCGTCGCCTCGCCCCTGCTGCACCCACGCGTGGAGCCGCTCGCGGATCCACGCGCGCTCTACCTGCACGTGCCCTTCTGCCCGCAGGTGTGCCCCTACTGCGACTTCCACAAGATGCGGCGCGCCGCGGGACTCGTGGAGGCGTACGTCGCCCGGATCGTGGACGAGGCCGCCTCCACCGCGGCGCGATGGCCCGGCCCGCTCGACACCGTCTACCTGGGCGGCGGCACCCCGTCGCAACTCTCGGACGCCGAACTCGACGCCGTGCTGCGCGCCATCGCGCGCGGCTGGGGCGGGCTGGGCGCGGCAGAGACGACGCTCGAGGCGGACCCCCTCACCTTCGACCGCGAGCGCGCCGCGCGCTGGCGTGCGCAAGGGATCACCCGCGTGTCGATCGGCCTGCAGTCGACGCAGGACGGCGTGCTGCGCTTCCTGGGCCGCGGCCACCGCGGCG
>CAZJUA010000279.1:0-5363 GCA_964549045.1 uncultured bacterium
AGCGCTCGCGGTAGCTGGCGACGGCCGCCCGCATCGCCTCGTTCGGCGCCTCGTGGTCGGCCAGGACGGCGTCGACGGCCGCGCTGTCGGCCACGCTCAGCGCGATGACGCGGTGCTGATCGCTGGCGCGTTCGATTTCGTTCCACAGCGCCTGACAGAGGAACGAACTGAGACTCAGGCCCCGCCGCGCAGCGGTCCGTTGGGCGATCGCCTTGAGTTCGGGGGGAACGCGCGCTTCGAGTCGAACGTCGGGCGCGTCGCGGTTCGCGGTGGTAGACATGACGGGCTCCTTACGGCAAATGTACGGCAGATTGCCGGTAATCGGCTGAGAGACTGGTCGGGAAAAGCGGTTGGCAACAGCGAAACCGGTCCCGCTCAGTTCTGTCGTGGAAGCGCTCGCGCTTGCAGCTTCGCGCGCTAAGCATGAGCAGACGCGGAAGGCGTCGCTCGGAGGCGTCGGATCGCCGGGCCGCTGTGGGGTTGGCAGGGACCAACCCTCGGGTCGGCGCGAGACGCATCGGCGCCCGTGACGAGGGGCGGGGACGCCCGGGATCTCGTCGCGGACGGCGATGTAGCCGAAGTGCTCGGGATCGAACAACACGGTGGTGGAGAACCGATCGATCACGGACCCGGGTGCCTCCTCCCGCCCCAACGAGCCACGAGACGTAAACCCAGCAAGGCATTGACGGTAGTGGGATGCATGCACTAGATTCTGGGTACGGGGCCCCGGCTTAGTCCGGGGTCTTCGCCATGTGGGCCGGAGGCTGCGTCCGTGCCGCGTTGGTCAAGACGCTGACGCCCACGGTCTCGTTCGCGAGCACCACATGCAGGCGATCGCGCAGTTCCGCGACACCCACGAGGTGCTCGTCGGCGAACTCCGGATCTCGATCGGCGACGAAGGCCCTTGCGAGTGCGTAGTGCAGAGGAATCGCGACGAACCGCAGGTCTCCATGACGCAGGCGCACCTTGTGAGGGATGTTCGCTGACGTCACCGAGATCCCGTCTCGCTGTGATGCGATCGCTGCTAGCACTCGGTCGGGCCGTATGTGACCGCCTGCGGCCATCTCCAGCCGAAACCGGGTGAAACCGATGAGGTCCGCGGCCTGCACGGGTGCGGACGTGTCACCGTCGGCGACCCGTTCCACCGTGCCGATGTGGTCCAGCGACGCGATCCCCTTCATGGCCGCCACGGTCTCCGCGGCGTCGATGCCATGCGAGTCGCCGAAGGAGTCGACGAGCACGTCCATGATGGACGCCGGCCCGGTCGCCCGCGTGATCTCGGCGGCGTAGAGCAGCGAACGCGTGTAGAGCATCAAGAGCGGGCTGTTGGTGAGGCGATGGTATCCGCGGTACAGGCGCCGAGAGCGCGCGCGGATGAACCGCATCTCCTGGCCGAACTCAGGGTGTTGCAGGTACCTCCTCTGCACCTCGGCCGCTGCTGGCCGCTGCAGCGTGTTGGAAAACCAACCTGCCAGACGGCGCTTCGCGAACTGATCGACGACCGCCCAGTACTGCGACGCCCACCGTCGGATGTCGGCGAAGTTGGCCTCGAGATAGGGGTTGGGCTGACCCCGATACCGTGGAGGCAGCGTTCGCCCCCACATCAACCGCATGTGAACGGGCGGCAGCGTGTCGCAACCCAGCTGCTCCTGGGCCTCGCGTCGAACGGCGTTCCATCGGGCCTCGAAGTCGGCCTGCACCCTTCGGTCCACGAAGAACCCGGTCAGTACCGTGATGGGGTGGTCGCCAGCGATGGGCGTGCCGTCCCACCTGCACAGCGCTTCGACCCCACCGGAGTCGTCGAAGGCGATCACGAAGTGCCTCATCCCGTACGTCACATGCGCCCCAACGTAGCGTCCTGGCCGTCGGGCGGTGTCGCCAAGTAGGCACGTGCCCAGCGCACCTCGAGCGGAGTCGCGGTGCCCGACGCGGTGGCATGCAGCAGGGCGTTGCCCCTCAGTGGATCGCGACGGCTGCACCGCGCAGCTCGTAGAGGCCGACGGTCGCGCGTCGCCGAGGAGGAAGCGGACGCGCGCGCGGCACATCCAATGCGAAAGGAAGATCCCCCGGAGGCCGCGGCCATCCGGGGGGGCCGTACGACCCGCGAACGGGAGCGTACGGTGGGGATGCCTGCAACCTACGTCCTCGCGGCGCATCTCGTCAACGACGCGGTGTACTCATCACCGTCGGGCCGCCAACGTTCGGCCGGAGCTGACGGCACGAACCGACCGCAGTGCCCCTGCTCCTCACACCCACCCCGGACCTTCCGCCCCCTACCCCCTCGCTACACTGCCCCCAACGCCCACCCAACCTGCGTTCCCCCACGAGGGAACGCGGTCGCGGTGGGCCGGGGCCCGGCCGCAAGAGGCCCCCGGATCGGAGCCACCATGCACGTGACCGTCGGCGCGCACGCGGACGGCAACACCTGGCCCGAGCACGGCGGCGCGGGGTCCGCGTCGTTCGGCGCGCCGGTGGTGGGGCCCGCGGGCCTGGTGTCGCTGCTGGAGGCGGGGCTGGGGCTGGGCGGGCCGCCGTCTTCGGCGCTCGACCGCGTGGTCGCGTGGCAGGCGAAGCTCGAGGCCGCGGACGGCCGACAGCGGTTCTGGACGCGCTCGCTGGCCGCGGACGCGTGGGCCACCTCGCGGCTGCTGCTCGGCTGGCGCGACGACCTGGTGATGGCCGGCTGGCGGCCCGACCCGAGTTGCTCCGAGCAACGGCTCGCGGACCTCGCGGCGGCCGAGAACGCCGGGGGTCCGCTCCCGCGGGGCCTGGCGGACCGGCTCGTCGCGGTCGAGCAGCGGCTGGCAGGCGGCGCGCGAACGGAACTGCGGACGCTGCGCACGGTCGACCGCGCCAATGACCTCCCCGCCCCCTGGCGACGCCTGCTCGAGCGCCTGGCCGCCGCCGGCGTCGAGGTGACCGAGCGGCCCCAAACGCCGGCGGCCGCCGAAGCCACCTCGCTCGGCCTGCTGCAACGCTGGCTGCGAGCCGGCGGGGCGGTCCCAGAGCACGCGGACGCCACCGTCCTCTGGGCCCGCGCCGCCAGCACACCGCACGCGGCCGAGGTGCTCGGCCAGTGGCTGGCGGCCGCCCCCGAGGACGCCTCGGTCGTGGTCATCGCCCAGGGTGGCGACAGCCACGCGCTCGACCTCGCGCTGCGCGCGGGTGGTCTGCCGCGCTTCGGGGCGTCGGCGACATCGGCCTACCGCGGGAGCCTGCAGGTGCTGCTGCTCGCCTTCCAGCTGGCGTGGCGACCCATGGACGTGCGGGCGCTGCTCGAGCTGTTGACGCTGCCGAACTCGCCGCTGCCCGCTCGGGTCGGCAACCGGCTGGCGCGGGTGCTGGAGTCCACGCCCGGGGTCGGCGGCGCGCCGTGGCGCGAGGCGTGGGACGCGATCGAGGCCGCGGAGCTGGAGCGCGCCGCCGACGAGGCCGACCCGGAGGCGGCGGTGCGCGAGCGTATGGCGCGCTGGCGTGCCTGGGTCGAGCCGGCGCAGGCCGACCCCGCGGACGGCATCGCCTTGCCCGACGCGGCCGCGGTGTGCGACCGGGTCGCGTCGTGGGCCACGCGCCGGGCGGCCGGGTCGTCGGACCCGCTGTACCGCAGCACCGCGCGGCTGGCGATGGAGGTGCGCGCGGCGTTCCTGCGGCTCGGCCGCGAGCGGCTGCCGAAGGCGTGGGTGGACCGCGTCGTCGATCAAGCGCTGTCGGACGGCGACCGCGACCCGCGGGCGCGGGCCGAGGCGGCGCCGAAGCGGCAGGTGCTGGCGCACCCGGGCGCGATCTGGGGCCCGGCGGACGTGGTGGTGTGGTGGGACTTCCGCGACGGCGGTGAGCGGCCGCCGCGGATGCCGTGGAGTGGCGCCGAGCGGGCGGCGCTGGCGGCCGGCGGCGCCGACCTCGACGACGCCGCCGTGGCCGCGCGGGCGACCAGCGCGGCCTGGGAGCGTCCGGTCACCCATGCGCGGCGGCAGCTCCTGTTCGTCTCCAGCGGCCTGGACACCGACACCGACGAGGCAAGGCACCCGCTGGCCTTCCGGTTGGCCCCCGCGCTCGACCGCCTCGGTCGCGCGGCGCGGCTGGAGGAGGCGCTCGAACGCCCCGTCCTCGAGCTCGGCGCCGCGCGGCTGCAGCGCCAACCGGTCGCGCCGCGCCAACTGCCGACGCCGGCGCCCTGGTGGCCCACGCCGCGCGGCTACGCGACGCGCGTCGCCGACCGCGTCGAGAGCGCGACCTCGCTGGAGTCGCTGCTGGCCTGCCCCATGCAGTGGGCGCTGGGGCACGTGGCGCGCGTGCGCGCGGGGCGGGTGAGGTCGATCCCCGAGCCCGAGCAGCTGTTCGGCAACCTGGCGCACGCGCTGGCCGCCGACGTCTTCGTTCCCGGCGACCCGCCCTCGCCGGCGGCCGCCGAGGCGCGCGTTAGCCAAGACTTCGAGCGCTGCGTCGACGAGCTGGCGGTGCCGCTGCGTTACGACGAGCACGCCGTCGAGTTCGTGCAGGCGCGGCGACTGCTGCCGCTGGCGATCGGCGCCGTGGCCCGGACGCTGCGCCAGAACCGTCTGCGGGTGGTCGCCACCGAGCACGCCTTCGAGGCGGCGCCGCCCGGCGGGCCGCCGCTGCGCGGGTACGTCGATCTGCTGGCCGAGGACGGCGCGGGCCCGGTGGTCGTGGACCTGAAGTGGGCGTACACGCCCAAGTACCGCACCGACGAGCTGCGGGACGGCCGCGCGGTGCAGCTGGCCGTGTACGGCGCGGCCATGGCCGCGGACGGCGCCCCGGAGCCGCGCGGGAGCGCGAGCCCGGCCCCCCGCGCCGGCTACTACCTGCTCAAGCACCGGCGCTTCCTGACGACGCCGGACGCGGGCCTGGCCGGCTCGGTCGTCCGTGAGGCGCCCGACCTGGCGACCACCTGGGACGGCGTGGTGACGGGCTGGCGTGGCTGGCGGCGGCGCATCGACGAGGGCACGCTGCGCGCCCGCGGGGTACCGCTGCCCGACGGCATGCCCGACGACGTGGAGGGGCTGCAGCGCGACGCGCGCTGCGACCGCTGCCCGTTCGCGGCCCTGTGCCGCACGAAGGAGCTGCACCATGGCGCCTGAGAAGACCGCGCTCGGCGCGTTCGAGACGATCGTCGCCTCGGCCGGGACGGGGAAGACCTACGCGCTCGTCGAGCGCATCCACGCCGCGGTCGCCGATGGGCTCGACCCCGCGCGTCTGCTGGCCACCACCTTCACGGTGCGCGCGGCCGCCGAGCTCGCGGGCCGCATCCGCACCAAGCTGACCGAGACCGGCCGGCCCGACCTCGCCGCCGCCATGCTCACCGCCCGCATCGGCACCGTGAACGGCGTCTGCGGCGCGCTGGT
>CAZJUA010000280.1:0-2321 GCA_964549045.1 uncultured bacterium
CGACGCCGTCCTCTTCGACATGGACGGCACGCTGGTCGACACGGAGCACCACTGGTTCGAGGCCGGCCGCGACCTCATGCTCGACCTCGGCATCGACCTACCCGAGGTCGCGCTCGACGAGCTGCACGGACTCGACCTCGACGCCGCGCTGCAGCTGCTGACCGACGGCTACGGCCTGCGCCTCACCCGCGAGGACTACGTGAACCGGCTGCTCGACGCCCTCGAGGCGCGCGTGCCGACCGCCGCCGCGCGCGACGGCGCCGGCGACTGGGTCGCCCGGACGGTGGCCGCCGGCCTCGCCCGCGCGGTCGTGTCGAACTCGCCGCGCCGCATCGTCGAGGCCACGCTCGCCCCCCACCCGTGGGCCCGCGACCTCAAGCTGCGGGTGGCGATCGAGGACGTGCCCGCCGGCAAGCCCTCGCCGGCCTCCTACCGGCTGGCGGCGCAGCGGCTCGGCGTCGCGCCCCAGCGCTGCCTGGTGCTCGAGGACAGCCGCGGCGGCGCCCCGGCCGCCGTGGCCGCCGGCGCCACCTGCGTGCTCGTCACCTTCGGCGCCCTCGACACCGACGAGGCGCGGCGGGTGACGCCGTGGGTGGCCAGGGACCTGCGGGACGCGTTGGGGTGGGTGGGCGGCGGTTGACTCGGCCGACGGCGGGGGGCACTGGCTGCCGCCGAGAAGGCATGGAGTTGCTCCGCCGTCACCGCCTCAGTAGGCGCCACCCACGCGCGTCATCCACCTCGTCAGCACGGCGATCACGTCCTCCTGCACCCCGCGCTCAAGCCACGGGTAGTGGCCGCACCTCGGCCACTCGCGGTACTCGAGGTGCGGCAGGTGCGGCTCGAGGCTCTGGCGGATGAGGTTCCCCGGATGCGGGTCGTCCGCCCCGTGGAGCATGAGCACCGGACACGTGATGGCCTCGAAGCCCGCAGGGTAGACGCCCTCGCGCTGGAGACGCAGCATGTCGGCCCAGGTCTGTTCGTGCGCGACGGCGTCTACGACCTCGTCCCGCAGCTCCTCCGTCGCGGCGTCGTGGACGTACAGCGGCAAGATCGCCGCGGCCATCGCACGCAGGCGCTCGTCGGGATCCTCCACCTCGCGTGCGATCCGCTCGACCTCGCGTCGCACCGAAGGGGTGGTGCGCCTCTCGAGTTCCGCCCTGAATGCCGCGCCCGACACGGCGTCGAACGTGCCACAGCCAATGAGGACGAGCCCTGAGATGCTCGCGGGATGCTCGGCCGCGTAGGCGAGTCCCAGCATCGCGCCCCATGACGAACCGACCAGGATCGGGCGCCGCCCGTCGAGCCCGACGATGAGTTCGTGGAGGTCGGCGACGTGCCGCGCAACCGTCAGCGGTAGCGAGCCGCTACGGCGCTGGAACGGCTCGACGATGCGGAAGGCATGCGCCAGCCTCCTCGCGAGCGACGCCATGTGGCCGGCCGCGCCGGGGCCGCCGTGAAGCAGGACGACCCACGGCCCATCGGCGCCGTACCGCCTGGGCGGCCCCTCGCGCTCGGGCCCTTGCCGATCATGCGCAACCTCCGACGCAGGGTACGCCGTCGCGGAAGCGAAGGCGCGCGAGGGTGCCCGCCTCGGCGCCAGGCGCCCGCTTCCGACCACGACCCCGCGCCACCTTGACAAGAACTGAACGTCCGTTTACTTTAGTGCCGTGCCCCGCCCCTACCTCCCCCGCGCCCGACGGCGCGAACAGATCCTCGACGCCACCGAGGCCCTCATGGCCGAACACGGGATCCAGTCGGTCACCATGGCGCGGATCGCCGCAGCGGTGGGCCTCACACCCGGGGCGCTCTACCGCCACTTCCGGGCGCGCGACGAGATCGTCGGGGCGATCGTCGAGCGCGACCTCGAGGAACTCGCCGCGGTCGACGCCAGCGACCTCCGGCAGTACCTGTCCACCGAGGCCACGCGCTACCTCGCGGATCCGGGCTACGCGTGCGTGCGCCGCGAGCTCCTCTACCTGGCATCGCTCGACCCGGGTTTCGGGGCGCGGGCGCTGGCGTACGAGGACGACCTGGTGGCCCGCATCGGCGCCCAGCACGAGACCGAGATCCGCGCGGCGCAACTGATCCTCGACGGCCTCTCCCTGCGCGCCGACCGCGAGGGCGGCTTCGACCCGGGCACGGAGGCCGCGGCGCGCCTGCTGTTCCGGCTGCTGTCCGACGCCGCCGGGCCTCCCCCCGCCGACGCCACCGGCGCGCCCCAAACCGAGGACACCCCATGACCCCCACCCCCACCCGTGACCTCGCCCCCGACGTCCTGCGCGGCTTCGCCCTGCTGGGCATCGTGCTCGTCAACGTCGCCT
>CAZJUA010000281.1:0-13685 GCA_964549045.1 uncultured bacterium
CGCCCACGTAAGGTAGCCCTCATGCCGAGGGCTTCGATGGACCTGCTTCTTCTCCACCCCCCGAGCGTCTACGACTTCCGCGACAAGTCGATCCTGTACGGCCCCGTGTCCGACATGGTGCCGTCGTCGGTCATGTTCGAGCTCTACCCGATCGGCTTCCTGACGATGGCCGGCTACCTCCAGGAGCGCGGGATGGAGGTGCGCATCGCGAACGTGGCGCTGCGCATGCTGACCGACAAGCGCTTCGACGTGGGGCGCTTCCTGGCGCGCCAGAAGCCGCGCCTGATCGGCATCGACCTGCACTGGATGCCGCACTGCCACGGCGCCATCGAGATCGCCCGCATCGCCAAGGAGGTCCACCCGGACGTGCCGGTGATCTTCGGCGGGCTCTCCTCGACCTACTTCCACGCGGAGCTGATGGCGTACCCGGAGATCGACTTCGTGCTCCGCGGCGACAGCACCGAGCCGCCGCTGCACCAGCTGCTGCTGGCGCTGCAGGGGGGCGCGCCGGGCGACGACGCGCTCGCCGCGATCCCCAACCTCACCTGGCGCGACGCCGGCGGCGAGGTCCGCGTCAACCCGCTCAGCTTCGTCCCGCAGACGCTCGACTACGTCGACGTGAAGCCCGAGCTGCTCATCGAGATGGCGATCCGCTACCGCGACCTGTCCGGGGTGCTGCCGTTCAACGGCTGGCTGCGCAACCCGACGACGATGGTGCTGCCGCTCAAGGGCTGCGCGTACGAGTGCATCACCTGCGGCAGCTCGGCCACCACCTGCAGCCACATGACGCTGCGCAAGAAGCCCGTGTACCGCAGCCCGGCGAACCTGGCCGACAACCTCGCGGCCATCGCCCGGCTGTCGCGCGGCACGATCGTCATCCCCGGCGACCTGCTGCAGGGCGGCCTGCGCTACGCCCGCGCGGCCATCGACGAGATCGCCGCGAGAGGCGTGAAGAACGACGTCATGTTCGAGTTCTTCGACGTGCCGCCGGTCGACTTCCTGCGCCACATCGACGCCAAGCTGCACAAGTGGAGCTTCGAGGTCAGCCCCGAGAGCCACGACCGCAAGGTGCGGCACGCGCTGGAGGGCCAGGCAGGCTACGAGAACGAGGAGATGGAGGAGATGCTGCGCGAGGCGCTCAAGCTGCGCTGCACGCGCATCGACGTCTTCTACATGATCGGCCTGCAGCACCAGACGTACGAGTCGGTCATGGAGACGGTCGACTACTGCGAGCACCTCTTCCGCTTCGGCGACAAGAGGCTGCAGGCCTTCATCTCGCCGATGGGCCCGTTCCTCGACCCCGGCAGCCAGATCTTCGAGGACCCCGAGGAGTTCGGCTTCCGCAAGCTCGCCCACACGCTCGAGGAGCACCGCCAACTGCTGGTGCAGCCGAGCTGGGAGCACATCCTCAACTACGAGACGGAGTGGATGACGCGCGCGCGGCTGGTCGACGCGACCTACGACGCCGCCGAGCGCCTCAACGAGCTCAAGCGGCGCTACGGCTACATCACCGAGAAGCGCGCCAAGGCTGTCGCCGACGGCATCGCCGGCGCCCGCGCGCTGCGCGAGCGGCTCAACGCCGCGATGGCGAACGGCGGCGACCCCACGGCCGACCCGCAGCTCCGCGGCGAGATCGCGCGCTTCAGCGAGTCGACGGTCAGCGACAAGCAGGAGCTCTTCTGGCAGCGGCACCTCTTCAGCTTCAAGCTGCCGGCGATCGCCAAGGTGGCGCTGCAGGCGCTGCGGGGGTGAGCCGTATCCTGCGCGCCACGCGGACGGCTTCAGGGTGCTTCGAACAGGTGCTTCGGTAGTCCGCTCTGTCGGATGATGGCCGCTAGGGTTCCTGAGCGCAGTTCGCCGTGATCCGGAACGGGAACCGTGGTCGTTCCCGACGCGCGAACGCGTTGCATGACCAGGTGGCTGCCTCGCTGGCGCACGAGCTGGAAGCCATGACGCTCCAGGATCGAGCACACGTCGCGGCCCGAGAGCCGGAGCCGCCTACCCAACCGCGACCTCGAGCTGCGTAACGTACATCTCCCCGCGGAGGCGCGACCGCACCTCGTCTTCCGGGGCCGACTCGAAGAAGAGCTCGAGAGCTTCCTGGAGATTCGCCCGCGCTTCGTCTACCGTGGTTCCCTGACTCGCGATGTCGAGTTGCGGACACAGCGCCACGTAGCCGTCGTCTTCCCGTTCGATGATCGCCGTCAACGTGTGCCGCATGTCCGGACCTCCCGCGCCTGATCTCGGCGGCCATCGTACGCTGTCCTCAACGCGATCGCGACCCGTGACGAACCCGCGATCGTGCAGGGGAGGCCGGCGGTGCACGTCACGCTCGTCAAGCCGACGCTCGGCCGCACGGCGCACGACGAGCGCTTCGTCGACGAGGCGCGCATGGAGCCGCTCTCGCTCGGCCTGCTGGCCGGGCTGACGCCGGACGGCGTCGACCTCACCCTGTTCGACGACCGCGTCGACGCGTTCGACCCCGACACCCCGACCGACCTCGTCGCGATCACCGTCGAGACCTTCACCGCCCGCCGCGCCTACGAGATCGCCGCCGCCTACCGCGAGCGCGGCGTCCCCGTGGTCATCGGCGGGATGCACGCGACGCTGCTGCCCGAGGAGGTCGCCGAGCACGCCGACGCGGTGGTGACCGGCGACGCGGAGACCGTGTGGGCGCAGCTGGTGCGCGACGCGCACGACGGCCGGCTGGACCCGCGCTACCACGGCACCTGCGGCGTGCCGCAGCCGGGCGCCCGCGCGCGGCGCGACCTCTACCGCGGCAAGGGCTACCTGCCGGTCGCGCTCGTCCAGTTCGGCCGCGGCTGCCGCCACCACTGCGCCTTCTGCGCCGTCGGCGCCTACTTCGCGCACCGCCACCACGCGCGACCGGTCGCCGAGGTGATCTCCGAGATCGAAGCGAGCGGTCGGCGCGACCTGTTCTTCGTCGACGACAACCTCGTCGCCGACCCGGACGCCGCCAAGGAGCTGCTGCGCGCCCTGGCGCCGCTCGGCGTCCGCTGGGTCTCGCAGGCGAGCCTGGACCACACCCGCGACCCGGAGATGCTGCGGCTGTTCGCGGAGAGCGGCTGCCTCGGCAACGTCATCGGCTTCGAGTCGCTCGACCCCGACAACCTGCGCGACGTGCGCAAGGGCCCGAACCTGCGCGCGTCGCCCGCCTACGCCGACGAGGTCGGCGCCCTGCGCGCGCACCACCTGCAGACCTGGGCCGCGTTCATCCTCGGCTTCGACCACGACACCGTGGCGTCGCTCGAGGCGACCTGCAGCTGGGCGACCCAGCAGCGCTTCGCCTTCGCGGCGTTCAACGTGCTGATGCCTTACCCGGGCACGGCGCTCTACGCCCGCCTGGCCGAGGAGGGCCGGTTGCTGTACGACGGCCGCTGGTGGCTGCACCCCGACTACCGCTTCAACCACGCTGCCTTCCGGCCCGCGCGCATGACGGCCGACGAGCTCACCGAGGTCGGCTGGCGCTGCCGCCAGCGCTGGAGCAGCCCGGGCTCGATCGTGCGGCGCGCCCTCGACCCGGCCACCCACCTGCACTCGATCGAGCGCTTCGCCGTGTACTGCGCCTACAACCCGCTCTTCCGGCGCGCGTCGTTCAGGAAGCAGGACATGCGGCTGGGGACGCGGTGAGCGACGCGTTCGATCTGCGCCTGGCGACGCCCGAGGACGAGCCGGAGATCCGCGCGCTGGTCGGGTCGGTGGCGATGCCGGGGGACGTCGCCATCCGCTTCGCCCGGGAGCCGGACTACTTCCTCGGCACCACGATCATGGGGGACCCCTGCGACGTTGTCGTGGCGCGGCGGCGCGGCGACGGCGCGCTCGCGGGCGTCGCCTGCCGCGGGGAGCAGCGCGCGTACGTCGGCGGCGAACCGACGCGCGTCGGCTACGTCGGCCAGATCCGCATCGCGCCCTGGGCCCGCGGCCGCGGCCTCGTCACGCGTGGGGCGCGTCTGCTGCGGGAGCGCACCCCGCCGGGGACGCTGTCGTTCGGGGTCATCGCCCGCGAGAACCCGCGGGCGGCGCGCGCGCTGGCGGGCCCGCGGCTGCCGGCGGGCCTGCGGGTGGCGCGCGTGGGCGGTCTGACGACGTGCGCGGTGGTGCTGCGGCCGGGGCGCGCGCCCCGCGGTCGCCCGCCGCGCGGGCCCGCGGCGGGCGGCGGCATCGAGGTGCGCCCCGCCGACGCGGCCACCCTCGCCGGCGTCCTCGCCTTCTGGGAGGCCCACGGCCCGCGGCGGCAGTTCTTCCCGGTGACCACGGCCGCGGGCTTCGCGGACGGCGCCACGCTGCGCGGCCTGCGGCCCGAGGACGTACGGGTGGCGTGGCGCGGCGACCGCGTCGTCGGCACGATGGCCCTGTGGGAGCAGTCGGCCTACAAGCAGGACGTGGTGGTCGCGTACGGGGCCGGGCTGCGGCGGCTGCGGCCCGCCTACGACGTCGCCGCCCGACTCTGGGGCGCCCGGCCGCTGACGCCGCCCGGCGAGGCGATCGCGCTGGCGTTCGCGGCCCGCATCTGCATCGCCGACGACGACCCGGGCGTCATGCGCGCGCTGTTGCGCGCCTGCAGCGCGGCGGCGGAGGCGCGCGGCCTCGCCTTCCTCATGGTCGGCCTGGCCGACGACGACCCCCTGCTACCGATCGTCCGCCGCCACCCGCACGTCACCTACCGCAGCGACCTCATCGCGCTGTCGTGGACCGACGACCCGCTGGCGCGCCTCGATGGCCGCGTGCCGTACGTGGAGATCGCGACGCTGTGACGCGCTCGAGCCGACGACGAGGGAGGCGTGGGTGAAGGAGCACCGTCTGACCCCCTGGGAGGCCACCTCGCTGACGGTCGGCGCCGGCGTCGGCGCCGGCATCATGGCCGTCCCGATCCTCGCGGAGCGCGTCGGGCTGCTGGGGCTCGCGGTGGTCCTGCCGCTCGCCTGGGCCGCCAGCGCCCTCGTGCACCTCATGCTCGCCGAGGTGCTGTTCCGCACCGGCCGGCCGCTGCAGGTCGTCGAGCTCATGCGCCTCTACGTCTTGCGGGGCCCCGTCGGGCGGGTGCTGACGTGGCTCGTCTTCGCCCTGCTGGCCGTCGCCTTCGTCGCCAACCTCGCCGCCTACGTCGCCGGCGCGGGGGAGATCGTGGCCGCGCTGACCGGCGCCCCGGCGCGGCTGGCCGAGGCGCTGGTCTTCGCGGCCGCCGCCGGCGTGGTCTTCTTCGGCCTCAAGGCCGTGGGGGTCGCCGAGCGCTACGGTGCCGCGATGCTGGTCGCGCTGGTCGTCGCGATCGGCATCGGCGCGCTGCGCACGCCGTTGCGGCTCGACCCCGTTGGCGGCGGCGGGGCGTCGGCGTGGTTGGCGCTCTACGGGATGGTCATGTACGCCTACTGGACCTTCTACAGCGTGCCGCAGGTGGTGAAGGGGCTCGGGTCCGACGCCCGCGCCGCGGTGCGCGCCATCGCGGTCGGGCTCGCCGTCAACGGTGCCCTCACCGCGCTGGTCGCGCTCGTCGCGTTGGCCGTCCGCGCCGAGGTGACCGAGGTCGCCATCGTCGGCATCGCGGCCGCGGTCGGCCCGTGGGCGGGCACGGCGGGGTCGCTGCTCGTCCTCGTCGCGTTGCTGACCAGCTACTGGTCGGTGTCGCTGGCGCTCGCGGACATCGTGCACGAACGCACGGGTACCGGTCCGCGCGTGTCGTGGTTGCTCGCGACGCTGCCGTCGCTCCTGGTGCTGTGGCTGGGCGCCTGGCATTTCCTCGACTGGCTGCGGTTGGCGGCCGGCGCCACCGCGCTGGTGCTGGCGCTGATCACGTTGCCGATGCTGCTGCAGGCGCGCCGCCGCGGCCCGGTGGCCGACCCGCCATGGAGCCTGGGGCGCTGGGGTGGGCCGGCCGCGATGGCGTTCGCGCTCGTCGCCCTGCTGCTGATGGCGGTGGGGTCGCTGCTGCCCGCGGGGTAACCTGATGGCATCGACGACGCCACCCTTCCCCCCACGAAGGACTTCGTCCGCTTCCTCGCCGCCTGGGCGCTGCTGCACGAGAGCGCCGACGAGGCGTGGCTGGCCGCGGTCGAGCGCGGCCGGGCGACCCGGGCCAGCGAGTCGGCCGGCGGCGCGGAGGCCTTCGCGGACGCGCTCGCGGCGCTCGTCGCCGACGAGAAGGACCGTCTCCGGCGCGAGTTGACGAGGGGACCCGCTGCGTCCGACGCTGCCGCGACCGACCTCGCCGCGGCGCTCGCGGAACTGCGCTTCGAGCTCGCCGAGCTGCGGGGTCGCGTCGAGTCGCTGCAGGCCTCGGTCGACGCCGTCGCCGCGCGCTTGTTCGAGCCCGACCCCGCCGGCGACGGGGGCTAGACCCCGTGTCGGCGCGCGGTCGCACCATCGCCGCCGTCGCCCTCCGGCGCGCGGCCGCCGCGGCCTGGCAGGCCCGGTTCGGCCTGCGCCGCGGCCGTGCGCGCCGCGAGGCGGTGGCGCGGCAGCTCCGGCTCGCCTGCGAGGAGCTCGGTCCGGCGTTCATCAAGCTGGGGCAGCTCGCCTCGGTCCGCCCCGACGTGTTCGCGCCCGAGGTCGTGTTCGAACTCGAGCGGCTGCAGGACCGCGTCCCCGCGGCGCCGTTCGCCGAGGTGCGGGCCATCGTCGCGGCCGAGCTCGGCGCGGCGCCCGAGCGCATCTTCGCCTCGTTCGACCCCGAGCCCGTCGCCACGGCCTCGATCGCCCAGGTGCACGCGGCGACGCTGCGCGACGACGTCCGGCCGGTGGTGGGCGCACCGCTGGCCGCCGGCACGCGGCTGGCGGTCAAGGTGGTCCGCCCCGGGGTCGAGGCCGCCATCGCCGAGGACCTGGGCGTCGCCCGTCGCTGGGCGTCTCGCCTGGCGCGCTGGCCGCGGCTGGCGCGCTGGCGCCCCGCCGCGCTGCTGGGGGAGTTCGAGGCCACCCTGGCCAGCGAGCTCGACCTGCGCCACGAGGGCAGGGTGGCGGACCGCTTCGCCTTCGACTTCGCGGACGACCCGCTGGTGGTGGTCCCGCGGGTGGTGTGGCGGCACACGACCCGGCGCGTGCTCACCACCGAGTTCGTCGACGGCTGGCGCCTCTCCGAGCTCGGCGACGCCGAACGGGCGGGGATCGACGCGCGCCGTCTCGCCGCCCACGGCGCCGAGGTGTTCCTGCGCCAGGTGCTCCTTCACGGCCGCTTCCACGCCGACCTCCACCCGGCGAACCTCTTCGTCACGCCCGACGGCCGCATCTGCTACCTGGACTTCGGCATCACCGGCACGACGACGCCGGATCAGCGCGTCGCCATCGCGCAGGTGCTCGCGGCGCTGGTATACGGCGACGCCGAGCGGGCCCTGCGCTACTCGCGCGCTCTCGGCCTGGAGGTGCCCGACGCCCGCGTCGGTGAGGTCCGAGCCGCGGTCGACGCCCTCGTACGCGCCCACCTGCAGGGCCGTGAGCCGACCGACGTCCGCGGCTTCGCCCTTGGGTTCCTCGGCATGCTGGCCGACTTCCGCATCCCGATCCCCGAGGGCTACGGGCTGCTGGTCAAGGCGCTGGTGACCGTCGAGGGGGTCGCGCGCGCCATCTACCCGGACATCGACATCGTGCACACGGCGGGGCCGTTCGCCACCCGGCTGATCGCGGCGCAGCTCGCGCGGCCCGAGCGGCTGCGGGAGCGGGCGCCGGCGGCGCTGCGGGCGGCGCTGCGCGAACTGGTGGCGTGAGCGACGCTCACGTCCACGGCATGTCGGAGCGCCGGCCCCAGTAGGCCTCGGCGGGCTCCGCGAGCGCGCGCAGCGCGGCCGCCGCCTCCTCATCCCAGCCGAGATTCAGGGCCCGCAGGTTCGATCGCACCTGCGCCACGGTGGTCGCGCCGCTGAGCACGGCGTCCGCCCACGGCTGGGCGAGGACGGCGGCGAGCGCGAGGGCGTCGACCGTCGCGTCGAGCCGCTCGGCCTCGCGCGCCAACAGCGCGCGCTGCTTCGCGAAGTCCTCGTCGCGGTTCCGATCGGTGAGGCGCCCGTTGGCGAGCGCCTCCTTGACGATCACGCCCATGCCCGCGTCGCGGGCCGCCGCCAGCGCGGCGCCGGCCGAGGGCTCGAGCAGGTTCCAGGTCGCCTGGACGGCGTCGAAGAGGCGTTCGCCGTCGACGCGGACCTCGGCCGCCCTTGCGATGACCTCGGCCTGGCGCGGGCCGCTGGTCGACAGACCGATGCGCAGGCCGCCGCGCTTGAGGGCCGCGAGCTCGGCGAGCAGCGCGGCGTCGTCGAGTGCCGGGCTGTCCGGCGTGACGGAGTGGATCTGGTAGAGGCCGAGATGGTCGCCGAGGAGCGCGCGGCTCTCCGGCCACTGGCGCCGCAGCGCGGCGAGCGAGTGCTCCTTGACCTCGTGGGTCTCCGCGTCGACCCGCCAGTCGGCGGTGTAGGTGTAGCCCCACTTGGAGCTCACCAGCGCGTCGCCGGGCGCGACGCCGTTGCGGGCGAGCCAAGTGGCGAGGAAGGCCTCGGCGCGCCCGTACGAGCGGGCCGCGTCGAAGGCGCGGACGCCGCCGGCCCAGGCGGCGTCGAGCACGGCGTGGGCGCGGGCCTCCATGGCCGCGACGTCGCGCTTGCCCTCGAGGTCGTCCCCGTGACCGACGTTGATGTAGCCCGGGCGGCCGAGCGCGGCCAGGCCGAGGGCGATGCGGGAGGCCGTGAGGCCGGTCGTGCCGAGGTCGCGGAGGGGCGGTCGTGGCGTCGATACCATCACGCGGTCAGGGTAACGGGTGCGGCGGCGCCTTGCGGGATGACACGACGAGACATTCGTGTTAGTATCACTAACATGAATGAAGCGACACCCCGCCCCTACCGCATGGGCGTCCGCGCCGAGCGCGCCGCGCAGACGCGCGAGCGCATCCTCGACGCCTTCGTCGCGCTCTTCTGGGAGCGCCCCGGCGCCGCCTTCTCGCTCGACGACGTCGCCGCCCGCGCCGGCGTGACCGTGCAGACGGTCATCCGCCGCTTCGGCGGCCGCGATGGCCTGCTGGCCGCCGCCGCCGAGCGCGAACACGCGCGGGTCGCCCGCGAGCGCGACCCCGCGGCGATCGCCGACACGGCCGACGCCGTCCGGCAGTTGGTCGAGCACTACGAGCGAGACGGGGACGGCGCGTTCCGGCTGCTGGCCGCCGAGCTGCAGGAGCCGGCCCTGGCGCCGCTGGCGGAGCGCGGCCGCGCGCTGCACCGCGACTGGTGCGCGGGCGCCTTCGGCACCACGCTCGAGCGCCTCGACGCCGCCACCCGCGTGCGCCGCCTGGCGCAGATCGTGGCCGTGTGCGACGTCTACACCTGGAAGCTGCTGCGCCGCGACGCCGGTCTGACGCCCGAAGACACCGAGACCGCGCTGCTCGAGCTGCTCGAGCCCCTCCTGGAGGCATCCTGATGGCACGCATCCTGGCCTACACGTCACCCGCCCTCGGGCACCTCTTCCCGCTCGCGCCGATCCTGCTGGAGCTCCTGCGGCGCGGTCACACGGTCGCGCTCCGCACGCTGGCGGCGGGCGTGGACCGGATGCGCGGCGCCGGCCTCGACGCCTCCGCGATCGACGAGCGCATCGAGGCGATCGCGCTCGACGACTACCGGGCCAAGAGCCCCGCAGGGTCGATCGCGCGCTCGACGACCGTCTTCGCCGCACGCGCCGCCCACGAGGTGACCGACCTGCGCGCCGCCATCGAGGAGGAGCGGCCCGACGCCGTCGTCGTCGACATCAACACCTGGGGCGCGATGGCCGCCGCCGAGGCCTGGGGCGGGCCCTGGGCCGCCTTCTGCCCGTACCCCATCCCGCTGATCTCCCCGGACGCGCCTCCGTTCGGGCTCGGCCTGCCGCCCGCGCGCGGCCCGCTCGGCCGCCTGCGCGACGCCGCGGTGCGGCCACTCGTCATGGGCGCCGTCGAGCGCGCCACCCTGCCCAAGGTGGCCGTCCTGCGCGCCGGCCTCGGCCTGCCGCCCTTCCGCTCCCTCGACGAGCTCCAGACGGCGGCCCCCCTGCTCATCTACCTGACCGCCGAGCCGTTCGAGTACCCCCGCCGCGACTGGCCGGCGTCGTACGCGCTGGTGGGACCCACCCACTGGGAGCCGCCGCACGCGCCGCTACCGTGGCTCGACGCGATCGACCGGCCGATCGTGCTCGTCACCACGTCGTCCGAGTTCCAGGACGACGGCAACCTCGTCCACACGGCCTTCGAGGCCCTGGCGGGCGAGGACGTGTTCGTCGTGGCGACGCTACCGTCGGGCGACCCCGACGGCTTCGAGGTCCCCGCGAACGCGCGCGTGGAGCGCTTCGTCCCGCACGGCGCGGTGCTGCCGCGTGCCGCCTGCGCGGTGACGCACGGCGGCATGGGGGCGACGCAGAAGGCGCTCGCGCATGGCGTGCCGGTCTGCGCCGTTCCGTTCGGTCGCGACCAGTTCGAGGTCGCCCGCCGCGTCGAGGTCGCGGGCGCCGGCGCCCGCCTGCCGGCCTCTCGGCTCGCCCCGGAGCGGCTGCGGGCGAAGGTCCGCGAGGCCATGGCCCGCAGGCCCGGTGCCGAGGCCATCGCCCGGGCGTACCGCGCGGCCGGCGGCGCGGTCGCGGCGGCGGACGCCGTCGAGCGGCAGCTGCCCGCCTGACCGAGGCGTCCGCGGCCGTCAACCCGCCGACGCGGGGGCGCCCTTCACCGGCACCTTGGCCATCGCCCGCTCGGCGAGTGCGGTGATCGTCAGCGCCGGGTTGACCCCCGGGTTGGCGCTGACGGCGGCGCCGTCGATCACGTACAGGCCGTCGTAGCCGAAGAGGCGGTGGTCGCGGTCGATCACGCCCTCCGCGGCGTCGGCGCCCATGCAGCAGCCGCCGAGCACGTGGGCGGTCGACGGCACGCCGAGCAGCGTCTCGGTGAACATGGCGGCGGTCACCCCGCGCACCTTCTCGGCCCAGCGCCGCGCCAGGTCGGTCGCTTCCTCCATGAACGCGCGCGGTGCGTGGGCCGGGTCGTCGAGCTCGGTGACCAGGCCGCGCAGGAAGCCGGTCCGCAGGCCGCGGCCCAGCCGCACCCGCATGCTGCCGTCCGTCGCGCGCATGTACAGCAGGATCTGGCTGGCGCGCGCGAAGTCGCGCGCCGTCAGGGCCCGCCACCACTTCCGCGGGTGCCGCAGGTAGCCCGCGAACGCGCCACCGATGCGCGCCCAAGCGGTGGCGCCGGGCGCGTGCGGCAGCGTGACGAGTCGGAAGAAGCCGCTACCCTGTCCGAAGCGTGCCGGTTCGATGTGACCGTCCTCGCCCAACTGCAGGATCGACGTGATGGTCACGCCGTGGGAGAAGTCGCCGGCGTCCGGCGCGATCACGCCCAGCAGCGCCTCGCTGTTGGTTCGGATGCCGTGGCCGAGGCGCTCGGAGAGGCGCGGCAGGCCGGCCGGGTCCTGCTTCATGGCCAGCAGCAGCGGCAGCGTCCCCATGACGCCGCCCGCGAACACGACGCGGTCGGCGGCGAACGCCCGCGGCGCGCGCCGCCGGTGGCGCGCCTCGATCAGGTAGCCGCCGCCGGCGCGCGGGCGCACCGCGCGGGCCTCGGTGTCCGCCTCGATGCGGCAGCCGCGCCGCTCGGCCAAGTGCAGGTAGTTGCGATCGAGGGTGTTCTTGGCGCCCACGCGGCAGCCGGTCATGCAGGCGCCGCAGTGGGTGCAGCCGACGACCTCGGGCCCCTCGCCACCGAAGAAGGGGTCAGGCGCGCGCTCGCCTGGCTGCCCGAAGTACACGGCGACGTCGGGCGACCCGAAGTCCTCTTCGCGGCCGAGCTCGCGGGCGATCTCGCGCAGGACCTCGTCGCCCGGCGTGGCGTAGGGGACGGTGGTCGCACCGAGCATGCGGCGGGCCGTGGCGTAGTGCGGCTCGAGTTCCGATCGCCAGTCGCCCAGGTGCGCCCAGGAGGGCGCGCCGTAGAACGCGGGGTGCGGCTGGGGCAACGCGTTGGCGTAACCGAGCGAGCCGCCGCCGACGCCCACGCCGTGGAACACCGTCACGTGGCGCATGAACGACATCTGGAAGATCCCGCGCAGGCCTAAGTGGGGCAGCCACAGCCAGCGCCGCAGGTCCCAGTTGGAGCGCGGGAAGTCCTCCAGCGCGAAGCGCCGGCCCTTCTCGAGCACGCAGACGCGGTAGCCCTTCTCGGCGAGCCGCAGCGCGGCGACGCTGCCGCCGAAGCCGGAGCCGATGACGATCCAGTCGAAGTCCGCTGCCATTGGGGCAGACGTTACGACGTCGCAGCCTGCGCCGCCAAGCACGGTCGGTTGCGTAGCGGCACCGCCACCACCCGCTGGCGGCGTATACGGAGTTCGCCATTGACGTGGTTGTATTACGCCCATAGCATGGGTGATATGCAGACTCACCATCTCCTCCCTCGGCACGCCGAACCGGCGCTCGCGAACATGTTGCATACGTTCCCGGTGGTCGTCGTGACCGGCGCGCGCCAGACAGGCAAGAGCACCCTCGTCCGCGAACGTCTGCCTGGCGATCACACGTACCTGACGTTGGACGACGTCCTGTTGCGCGACGAGGCGCGGCGCGATCCCGAGCTGTTCCTGGACCGCGGGGGGCGGTTGATCGTGGACGAGGTTCAGCGGGCGCCGGACCTCCTGCTGGCGATCAAGCGGCGGGTGGACGAGCGTCGCGAGCGCGGCCGCTACGTCCTCACCGGCTCTGCGGACGTCCTGCTGCAGCGTGGGGTGGCGGAGAGCCTGGCGGGCAGGGCGGGGTACCTGCGGTTGACCGGCTTGACGCGGCGCGAGCAGTTGGGGCTGGGCAGGGTCGGTCTGTGGAGCGAGCTCCTCGCGACACCGTCGGAGGCCTGGCCCGACCTGCTGCGGTCGTCGACGCCAGACGCCGAACCATGGGAGGCGTTCGCCCAGCGCGGCGGGTACCCGGTCCCCGCGCATGATCTCGCCACGAAGGAGCAGCGTCAGGCCTGGTTCGCGGGGTACGCCGCGACGTACCTCGAGCGCGACCTGCGCGCGATGTCGGCGGTGGAGAACCTCGCGGACATGCGGCGCCTGATGACCGCCCTGTGCCTCCGCTCCGGGGGCCTGCTGAACCAGGCGGAGGTGGCGCGCGACCTGGGGCTGCCGCCGTCCACCGTGCAGCGGTTCGTGAACCTGCTGGAGGCGTCCTATCAGGTCGTGCGGGTGCCCGCCTATGGGGTGAACCGGACTCGCCGGTTGGTGAAGGCGCCGAAGGTCTACTGGTCCGATTCGGGGCTGGCGCTCCACTTGGCCGGCGAGTCCGCGCCCCGCGGCGCCCACCTCGAGAACCTGGTGCTCGCCGACCTGCTGGCATGGGCTGGCGTCGACGATCGTAGGCCCTCGATCCTCCACTGGCGCACGGCGAGCGGCGCCGAGGTCGACTTCGTCATCGAGCTGCCCCAGCGGTTGTTGCCGGTCGAGGTGAAGGCCACGCGTCGGCCGAGCCATGCGGACGCCCGCCACCTCCGAAGCTTCATGGGCGATCACCCAGCGGCGGTGGCAGGTCTTCTGCTGCACGGCGGCGACGAGCTCACATGGCTCGACCGCGGGGTGCTCGCCGCCCCCTGGTGGCGGGTGTTGTGAGGTTGGTGCGGCAGCCGTCGTGCCGGCGCCCGCGGCAGCGTCGCGGGTCGCGAGCCGATGTGCGAACTGGGAGCGGGCCTTCGCGCG